>JAYQEA010000037.1:31118-33329 GCA_038138625.1 Roseivivax sp. | reverse complement strand
AATACAGAACAATTGCGGTGATCGAAGATCCGGTTAAACGTGCAACACGTCTCTTGCAGGGCAATCCCTGCGCTGCCAAAGCCTTTGTTCAGGCATTACGTTTAATCAGGCACACTCCACGACCATTACGTCCGATCCAGTGGCAACCTCAGCTTTGGCAGATACCCATGGCGGATTTTTGGGTACACGAAATAGATGTGGCGCGTGGCAAAAGCATACCAAATCAAAATATTTCAAAAAGACAGGCCGATATATATTCGAAAATCCTCAAGAGCATCTGGCCAGAGGACTACGAGGCTTTTGGGTTTACGAATATTAATTCACCAGACGGGGTCTGAGGCAAAGCCTCAGACGTTTGACGCTATGGATGCCTCGATCAGGCAGCGGCAACCGACGGCGCTTCTGTTAAAATCGTATGCAGAGTAGCCGAATCGTGATTGGCTCTCAGCTTTCTGCAAACTCCGGCGTCACGCATTGTGCGCGATACCAGAGCAAGCGCTTTGAGATGTTCAACGCCAGCATCTTTTGGGGCGAACAAAGCGAAAACAAGATCGACAGGTTGCCTATCGACCGCATCAAAATCAACAGGACGTTCCAGCAACATAAAAACGCCTTGAACAGCCGGCACACCACTGACCCTTGCGTGAGGCAGGGCAACGCCCCGTCCAACGCCAGTCGGGCCAAGGCTTTCTCTTTCCAAAAGGGCGCCAACAGCGGCCGTGGCATCCAACCCGTAGGCTGATCCAGCAAGGTCGGCGATGTCGTGCATCAACCTTTTCTTACTGGTGACTCCGGCCAGCAACCGAACCGCCGCTGGTGTGATTATGTCTTCAAATGTCATTCAATCCTGTCTTTCAGGCCAAATTCAACATGTGGTGCCAAGGTAACCTATGGGTCAATCCACCCAATATTCCCATCTTCCCGCCGATAGACGACGTTTACACCGTTTTTACCTTCATTCCTAAAAACCAAAACTGGTGAACCCATAAGCTCCATTTGCATTACAGCCTCTCCAACACTCAGAGACGGAATTTTTGTTTCCATCTCTGCAACGATTATCGGCTGCAGCGACTCTGGCTCTTGATCGTCGGAATCACTGTCTACAGCGAGGATATACGAGGACGCACCGCTAAGTTCAACGGGTTCTGTCCGATCTTTGTGATGATCTTTCAAACGACGCTTATATCGCCGAAGCTGTTTTTCCATTTTTTCGCTGCAAGAATCAAAAGCAGCGTAGATCTCGGTCGCATGCGCTCTCGCCGAAGCCGTCAGGCCAGTCGACAAATGTACTGTCGCCTCACACACAAATTCGTATGCACTTTTTGAAAAAATGACATTCGCATCCGTCGGGCGACTGGCATATTTTTGTACGGCCGCGTCCAATTCGGCGCGTACATGTGTCTGTAAGGCTTGTCCAATATCGATATGCTTTCCCGTGATCTGATAACGCATGGCGGCTCCTATTTAGGGTGAGTCAAAGGCTGAAAGACGTCTATCCAGACGCAACAATTGCACATTGACGAAAAAAGACGCATGGCTTTTGGTCGATCAAACCCGGCCCCGATAAGGAGCGGTGTCAGATACAGACGGTCAAGTTTCAATGGCGTCATGCCTACAATTGAGAACCAACAAAGTTGTACTGTCAATGGACTCAGCGCGATCTTGGTAAATCAGCAGTGAATGTGATCTCACAACACCCTTAATTTATCACAAATACAGAAAATTTTTGACGGGTAAACGCGTAGCCGTGCTTATCTGCAGTTTGGGCATGCACAAGATCATGAGATTTTGAAATCTTCTCCAAGATAAACGCGCCGTACGTTATTGTTACGTACGACATCCTCAGGAGCACCAGACATCAACACCCCGCCGTCGTGCAAGATATATGCTCGATCAACAATCTCAAGCGTTTCTCTTACGTTGTGATCAGTGATTAGCACACCAATCCCACGTTTTTTTAAATCAGAAACCAAATGACGAATATCCCCAACAGATATTGGATCTACTCCAGCAAAAGGCTCATCAAGCAAGAGATATTTTGGATCTGCCGCAAGGCACCGCGCTATTTCAACGCGCCGGCGCTCTCCTCCTGACAATGCCAACGACGGTGCACGACGAAGATGTTCGATAGAAAACTCGCTGAGTAGCTCTTCAAGCCGTTCTCGGCGCGCGTGTCGATCTCTGAGAGTAATTTCAAGAACTGATAAAATA
>JAYQEA010000037.1:0-31106 GCA_038138625.1 Roseivivax sp. | reverse complement strand
TCAACGGACAGACCACGAAAAATGGACATTTCCTGAGGAAGATAGCCAATCCCCATGCGCGCACGGCGGTACATTGGCAGGTTTGTTACATCCCGACCGTCAATCAGCACCTGGCCCGCCTCGGGAATTACCAGCCCTGCGATGGAATAAAACGATGTGGTTTTACCGCATCCATTCGGCCCCAGCAAGCCAACGACTTCTCCGCGATGCAAATCCAGACTCACATCCCGAATAACGACGCGTTTCTTATAACTTTTACGAAGGTGCCGGATTTTGAGACCGCTATCCCCGGATGTCACCGATAGACTAAGTCCAGACATCAGTCTTGCCGTGAAGGGTTCAAAACGGTTCGCACCCGGCCCAGAATTTGCGCTGTCCCGTTTTCCAGATCAACCACCATCTCGTCAGATGCCAATGCATTGATTCCCTGCGTCAAAAGCACTGACCCAGTCAGCCGAAGTTTAGACTCACGCACCATGTACACCGCATTTTGGGCTTCTGCTGCATCGGGCTGACTGACCAAAGTGACCCCGCCTGTAGCTTCCATGCGGTCAATCTCACCCGCATCTTCATCATAAACAATCAAAACACTGGCCGCTGCCAACCGCATTTCACCTTGGGAGATAACCACATCACCACGGTATTCAGCGACGCCCGTATCTTGATCTATCGCTAGGCTTTCCGCTGAGACCTCGATCGGAAGATCGCTATTGTCGGATGGGTTTCCAAAATTGACTTCAGTTGTCTGCGCAAGGCCTAAAGACGCCCAAAACACGACTGCTCCCGCAGCCAAAACTCTCGTACCAAGCATAGCAACCCTCATCCCCATGATCAGGGTTCGTATAGCAAGTTTACACCGTTAGTGAAAAGGATTTGCACACCGCCATCGGGTTCTGGCACGTGAATTATCATATGCCCGGCATAAAATCGCCCAATCGGCCCAGTTACCGTCACAGGAGCCAGCGTTTCGACATGCAATTTATCTAGGTGGGACACCAAAGCCTGCGTGTGAACTCTATATCCGGCGGACTCTTCAACATACACGTCGTCTTCAAAATGCATCAATGAAGCATCCGTGTCCAGCCAAGCTGACTGCGCCCCCAGATTGATTTTGCGACCAGATATAGAGTCGATTTGTGCGCTGAACCGATCTGCGGCCGCACCCTCATCGCTCGGCATCGCGCGATCCGCCATGATCGAGATTATATCGCCCCGGTCCGTTACGCCTGAATATTTAGGCGCGGTGATTTGCTGTTTTGAGATACGGTTTTCTGAGTTATTCACCAAAGGCACGCTACGCCCGGTGTCTGCAGTCCGCGAAAACAGAAATACGGTGGACAAAAGAGTCAAGGCCATCAGCGGCATCGCTATCTTTAGCCAGAAAACGGTCCGGCCATGAAGGGTATCCGCACGATCCATCATTAGTGCGCGAAAATATCTTCATCAGGCCAGCCAGCCAAATCTAACAAGGCTCGCTCCGGTAAGAAGTCAAAACAGGCCTGTGCCAGTTTCGCGCGTCCCTCACGCGATAGCCTTGCATTCAGCACTTCACGCAATTGATGCAGATATAATACGTCCGAGGCTGCATAATCCAATTGTGCCGCAGTCAAATCCCCAGCGCCCCAATCACTTGTTTGTTGTTGTTTGGAAATGTCGATATTCAACAATTCCTGCAACAGATTTTTCAATCCATGTCTGTCTGTATAGGTGCGCGTCATTTTGGACGCAATTTTTGTGCAGTAGACAGGCTTGGTTTGAACGCCAAAAGCATGAAACAGGGCGGCAATATCAAACCTCCCAAAATGAAATAGTTTCAATACTTTAGGATTGGTCAACATCGCTTCTAGATTGGGCGCGCGGGTCTGTCCGGCGGCGATCTGCACCATATGTGCATGCCCGTCCCCAGACGAGAGCTGAACCAAACACAAGCGATCGCGATAAGGCCGCAAGCCCATCGTTTCACAGTCAATTGCCACAACGTCCCCGAGGTCCAGTCCATCCGGAAGGTCGCCCTGATATAGGTGGTTGGTCATTTTGGCCTCGTTTTGGTTGCAGCGTTGTCGCTGGTTTGATGGTAGTTGGGAATTTTACTATCGCACTGTTGGCGCAAATTTATCGTTCAGCTGTGGAATAGTTGTTTTTTCAATGCATCTCAAACGGTCAATCTTTGTTTCGCTATTCAAAAAACTGCTACTTGCAGGAATATCCCCAAACACAACATTTATGGTACGATCGTAATCGGAGTCCCGTTTTTCACAAATTGGTATATTGTCTCAATATGTTCGTTGGAAACTGCTATACACCCCTCGGTCCAGTCTTCGGCAACTGCGCGGTAGCCATTTGGCATGCCGTGGATGAATATGTCACCCCCTGGGGGTGCCCCCAAAAGGGCTGCATTTTCAATATCTTTATGATTTGGATAAGAAATTCCGAGCGATAAGTGAAACGAACTATTCGGGTTCTTGCGGTCGATAACATAGGTTCCCTCTGGCGTTTTCCCATCTCCTTCTCTCTCTTTTTTTCCTGTTGGACTATGTCCCAAGTGAATAGGAAAGACGGCCACAGGTCGACTGTCGGACACGAGAAATAGCCGTCGTTCCTGTTTTTCGACCAAAATACCCGTTATCTCGGTTTCATCGGTCAAAGGTGGATAGACTGAGCACCCCCCCAATATAAAAAGAGCCCCTGCTAGGATTAATCTAAATAAAGTCATAAATGCGCTATCATTGAAGAAACTTGCTTACGCCAATCGCTAATCAGTTTGTCACAGCTGGAAAAGAACTTTTTATCCACGCGTCTAGTTGCGGTGGAAAGACGCGCATAATTCAACATGACTGGACCAGCGAAATTGATCAACGATTTGAATAGGGCTCATTTTATAGCCGGAAAAAAGTAGTTGGGACGCATCGCGGGCAAAAGTTGCGGGATTGCAGGACACATAAACTATGCGATTTGCGTGGCTTTCGCTTAATTGTTTAACCTGTGCCGATGCTCCCGCTCTGGGCGGATCCAGAACGACGGCATCAAAGCGTTTCAATTCAAATGGCAAAACAGGGTTACGAAACAAATCCCGCTGTTCCGTTGTTACCTGTTTTAATCCGTTACCATGTCGCCAACCCTGATCAAGGGCATTCAACATCCCTGCATCATTCTCTACCGCATGAACACGCGCCTGTTGCGATAATGGTAACGAAAAGGTTCCACATCCACTGAACAAGTCCAAAACATGCGTTGCACCTTGTAGATTGTCCAAAACAAATCGTCTTAATGCCTCTTCACCGGCTGAAGTTGCCTGCAAAAATGCGCCCGGAGGCAAAGGCACAGAAATTCCATCAAAATCTACAAGAGGAACACGTCTTTGTACTGCAATCTCATCTGACCATGTAATGCGCGCAAGATCATAAGAACGCGCGATTTCTGCAAGGTCAAACTGCAACTTTGTATCAAGCGGTTTTCCACCCCCAACAAAGACATCCAGCCCCGTTTGCGTGTCGGTAACCATCACAGACAGCTCATTTTTGCGACTGGCTCCGGCTTTGGCCAGGATTTCCACCATGGGCAAAGCCCCACTCAAAGACGGAGTAATCAATTTGCAGTCAGTCACCGAAATCAACACATCCGACCCGCGCGCATGAAATCCGGCCATTGCCCCTTTTTTTGTGCGCCGTGCGGAAAATCCGGCGCGACGCCGACTGCGTGCAAGCGATGTCCTTGGACCAGTAACATTCGCCTCGATCCCATGAGAACGCAGCGCTTGTTCAACTGTTGTCCGTTTCCATTCGGCAACCAAGTCGTCCGAGGCGTGTTGTATCAGACACCCTCCACAAGATCGCGCATGCCGACATGGGGGGGTCACACGATCTGAAGATGGTGTCACAATTTTGGGTGTTTGCAATCGATCACCGACCAATTCACCGGTCACCTTTTCCCCGGGCAACGCACCCGCCACATAGATTGGGCCATCCGCAATACCGTCACCCAGATGACCCAACTCGGTTATCGTAAGTTCCATCATTCAGCTGCCGTCTCTCGCGCGCCCAAAAAGCCGCCAGATTGTCTGTCCCAGTAGCGCGCATAAAGCCCATTACGCGCCAAAAGCGCATCATGTGTGCCCTGTTCAACAATATGTCCAGCATCCATCACCACAATTCGATCCATATGTGAAATTGTCGACAGACGATGCGCGATTGCTAGGACTGTCTTACCGTCCATTACGCGCGCCAAAGCAGTCTGAATTGCGGCTTCAACTTCACTATCCAAAGCACTGGTCGCCTCGTCCAGAACAAGAATTGGAGCGTCTTTGAGAATAGCGCGCGCCAATGCAATCCGCTGCCTTTGTCCACCTGACAGCTTCACTCCCCGCTCACCTAAATGCGCATCGTAGCCTTTGCGCCCTTCGTGATCCTGCAAATCACAGATGAAATCATGAGCTTCCGCCTGCCGGGCGGCGGCTTTGACTTGGTCGTCACTTGCATCGGGACGTCCATACCGAATGTTATCTAATGCCGATCTATTGAACATCGCCGTTTCCTGCGTGACCATCCCGATCTGGTCGCGCAGGGATTCCTGTGTGACCAAAGAGACGTCCTGCTCGTCGATCAGGATTTGACCAGCTTCACGATCATAAAGCCGCAACAAAAGCGCAACGAGCGTGGACTTGCCCGCACCAGAGGCTCCGACAATGCCGAGCTTTTCACCCGAACGCACGGTTAAGTTCACATCCGCAACACCACCGATGTCACGTCCATACGCAAAATGCACATCCTGAAATGCAACGCATCCCTGCGTTACCTGCAAGGTCTTTGCATTCGGCGCGTCTGGTAAGTCATGAGGAGGTGTAAGCGTCCGCATACCGTCCTCAACCTCACCAATGTTGGCATAAAGTGCCATCAGTGTAAAACTGACCCAGCCCGTCATCTGCGCCAGCCGCAATGCAACAGCGCCGGTTGCTGCGATCTCACCCGCTGAAACAAGTCCCAATGTCCAGTAGTACAGCGCCCCACCTACAAGCATCACAGGCAAGATACCTGCAACGGCCATTAATGCCGCGCGAAAGGTGGCAGATAACTTTCCAAATTCAGTGGATCTGCTTCGAAAGGTTCCCATTGCCCGCAACGCGGCCTGATCTTCATGATCGGCATGGGCAAACAATTTTACCGTTTTTATATTAGTGACCGTATCAACAACCTGCCCGGTCACCATGGCGCGCGCACCAGCGCGGGCTTTTGACAACACGCGAATGCGGGGCATGAAATAACGGATCAGCAGCAGATACCCCAGCATCCAGATCAAAAGGCCAAACGCAATCCGTCCGTCGACGGCACCAAGCAGCAGGATCGCACCCAGTACAGAGGCCAGTGCAAACAGCACAGTGTGCAGCATCTCTATTACGACATCTGTCATTGCCCGCGCCGTTTGCATTTCTTTTTGTGCAATCCGCCCGGCAAAATCATCATCAAAAAATGTGACGGACTGCCCCAAAGTATGTCGATGCAACCGCGACAGAGTAAGCGTCAAAATGTTTGGCGCCACCAACACCGACTGTGTATAGGACGACAGCCCCAAAACAACCGGCCTGACGGCAAGGAAAAATAAGACAGTCAGACCCAGCAGCCACAGATTTGTAGTAAAAAAATTCTCCGAAGGGCTTTCCAACGCCGCGTCGATGACAATTCCAAGGATCATTGCTGCCGATACTTCCAGAATACCAGCGAGCACCGATAACACGGCCGTCCCGAACAACAGTGGCCAGGCACCCTGTAGCCCCCAAGCAAAAAACTGGCGCAATTTTCGCGGAGGAGGTCCGTCAGCGGGACGAAACGGGTCGATCAAGATGCTTTTCATTCGGCAGCCTCAGTATCCAAAAACCCGCCAGATTGCCGGGCCCAGAACTTTGCATATAAGCCTTGTGTGGCTAAAAGCTTGCTATGAGTACCATCTTCTACGATTTGCCCGTTTTCCAAGACGATTATCCGATCCATTTGAGCAATCGTGGACAGGCGATGGGCAATGGCAATAACCGTCTTGCCTTCCATCATGTGATAAAGCGTATCCTGTATTTCGGCCTCGACTTCGCTATC
Source organism: Roseivivax sp. (assembly GCA_038138625.1). Taxonomy (GTDB): domain Bacteria; phylum Pseudomonadota; class Alphaproteobacteria; order Rhodobacterales; family Rhodobacteraceae; genus JAQXDR01. Next base: position 25,026 of record JAYQEA010000037.1, on the reverse strand, counting down.
CAATGCGCTGGTCGCCTCGTCTAGTAACAAGATCGGAGCATCCTTCAGGATCGCGCGCGCCAAAGTGATACGTTGGCGCTGCCCACCGGACAATTTTACGCCACGCTCACCCACCTGCGCATCATACCCCCCACGCGCCTGTGGATCGGTCAGCTCCATGATAAAATCATGCGCTTGGGCCTGTCTCGCAGCCTCGTACACCTCTGCTTCGCTCGCATTCGGTCGACCATAGAGAATATTGTCCCGTACAGACCGATGCAGCAGCGCGCTGTCTTGTTGCACCATCCCAATTTGCGCACGCAAGCTGTCTTGGGTGACCATCGTTATGTCTTGTCCGTCTATCTGTATTGATCCGGATTCCGGATCATAGAACCGCAATAATAACTTCACGAATGTTGATTTTCCTGCGCCAGAGCGCCCAACCAGCCCGATCTTTTCGCCCGGTGCTATCGTTAGGGATATATTCTGAAGACCGCCCTGATTGCGACCGTAGTGATGGGTCAGGTTTTGTACCTGAATCTTTCCCATTGTCAGATCAAGCGGCTTTGCATCCGGTGCATCCACCAAGGTCAAGGGTTGGGCAATGGTTTGCATGCCTTCTGCCACCACACCCAGTTGTCTGAACAAAGTCGCCGTCGCCCACATGATCCAGAACGTCATGGAGTTTATGCGAAGCGCCAACGCCGAGGCCGTCGCCACCTGTCCAACGGTTGCTGTGCCCTGCGTCCAGAAATAGATCGACAAACCGATGATCCCTGTGATCAGCGCCCCGTTTAGCGCGACAAGCGTCACATCCAGCGTTGTATAAATACGCATTTCAGATTTAAAGGTCTCGCGCGCTTCTTCAATCACCTCTTTTGCATAGGCAATTTCGTGATCATGATGGGCGAACATTTTGACTGAATGGATGTTTGTATAACTGTCAACAACCCTGCCCGTGACCTTACTACGCGCATCAGATGCTTTTTGGCTGGCTGGACCAACCCTGCGTACCGTCACAACAAGGAACGTGGCATAAATCCCCATCCAGATCATTAAAGGGAGGCTCAGTCTCGCATCCGCCTGTGCAAGAATGACCAGCGCCCCTATTGCATAAGCAAGTGCGAATCCCACAGCGTCAAATACCTGGAACACAGCCTCTCCGGCTGCTGGGGGCGTCTGCATAATCCGGTTGGCAATCCGACCTGCAAAATCATTCTCAAACCATCCGACGGATTGGCGTAATACATGTTTGTGCGCGCGCCATCGGATAACTGTTCCAAGATTTGGCGTGATTGCATTATTTAACAACGCGACCTGTAATGCACCAACGACCGGTCGAACAAACAGCACGAACACAGCCATCCAGATTAAGGTTGTACCATGCAGGTCCCAGACATCACTCGGATCCCCGACCAGAATGTCAACGACCCATCCCATAGCCCAGATCAACCAAAGTTCGATCATTGCCACAATAATTGCCATGGCCATCGTCCAGATGAAAACGCGCTTGAAGGGTCGGCAGTACGCCCAGAGAAAGGGCAGCAGTGTTTTGGGCGGAGTGTCGCGCTCCTCATATGCGCCATAGGGATCAACAAGATTTTCAAAAAACTTAAACATCACAGCATCCTAAACTGCGGCAAACAGAAAAACCTGTTTGGTCTGATGTCAGACAAATATCATAATACTGAACACGGCTAACGCAGTCGCCATACTCCGGGTAAACAGCGTCCAAGCGGTGCGTGTGACAAGTAGATAGCGCAGCACTGTTCCTGTCGAGGTCCAAAACAAACAAACCGCCAAGTTGATCGCGGAAAATGCACTGGCTACACGCAGCGCTTCACCCAACATGCTGGCCGATGATGGGTGTGCCGATACCGCCGCAAAAGCGACAGCCCAGACCTTTGGATTTACCCATTGAAATAAAACCGCCTCGATGAAGTTCATTGGCCGTGCGCGGTTGTCGGTCGAGATGACAGAAGCATTCCAAAGCCCATAGGCCATATAAAGCATCCATCCGACTGCTATGAATTTCAAAAGGGTCGCAACAACGACAGGTAACGACCCAAGTGCCGCACTCACACCAAAGCCGGTGATCCCAGACACAACGCCTACGCCCAATACAACGCCCAGCAAATGTGGCAGTGTCGCGGTGAAACCAAATCGCGCACCCGAAGCAGTCAGCAGCACTATGTTCGGTCCGGGAGTAAAAAGCCCCAGAAAGACAAAGGCGTAAAGGGGATCAACAATCATTCCCAAGACTGTCAATCAGTCTGATGCGCGTCAAGAAGCGCTGTTCGATCCAACGTCATACCAGAGGCCAGCCAAATCTTCTGAAGCTGCCTTAAACGATCGCCCAGAGCCTGACCCATATAAACAGGCATTAAATCAGACGCCGATATCGGAAATTCTGCCTCTGACGCGGCGCTTGCGCGTTCGAGGTCCTGCAAATTCCAAGCAGAGCCAATAGCCGCCGCCCGCATTAACAACGCATCTTTTGCCGCCTGTAGACCATGGAAAAATCCTAACTCCTCGGGCGATTGCGTGCTTTGTGCATTTGCAGAAATGTGCTGTAACCTGCGGCCATCGCGGCGTGACAACCGCAACGCCTGTGCATCAGTCCAACCCATAACAGCAAGTCGCCGCACGGCATCTGGCGCAGCATTGGCAAGGCCTTCGAGGTGGATCAATTGCGAGAGGGCCGATTCCGTCGCACCAGGTAAAACATGCGCAAGTACACCCGTTTTCGCCATCGCATGAACCGCAGGTGCAGGATCCGGTGCGGTCATCAGCTTGACGACTTCTGCTCCGACACGTTCCCGAGACAAGCCCCCCAAACCATCCACTTGGCGTGCAATCGCATCCAAGGCGTCCGGATCAAACCCGTGAGTAGGGTCCGCATACCACGCCGCAAATCGGAAAAACCGCAGACTGCGCAAATGATCTTCGCGGATACGGTCTTTGGCATTACCTACAAACCGCAAACGCCCCACGACCAGATCTGCCAATCCGCCAATCGGGTCAATAACGTTACCTTCTAGATCGGCATATAGCGCATTCATGGTAAAATCACGGCGAGCGGCATCAACGGCTATGTCCGCGCTAAACGTGACGCGCGCATGGCGTCCATCCGTTTCCACATCTTGGCGGTAGGTTGTCACCTCATGTGGCATACCCTGTGCAACTACAGTGATGGTCCCATGGTCAATCCCTGTTGGAATGGCCGAAAATCCGGCCTCAATTGCGACCTGCTGGATCTGCTCCGGTTTGGCGCTGGTTGCAATATCGATGTCGTTTACATGTTTTCCTAAAACGGCGTTACGGACGCAGCCACCTACGAAACGGGCCTCATGTCCTGCCGCTTCTAGGGATGTCATAACAGTGCGTGTTCCGGGACGGCTTAACCACTCCCCAAAAATGCGGGTCACGCAACCACCCGGTCTGCCAATCCGCGTAATATACGCGCAGTCGCGCCCCAAATGTAGTAAGGCCCAAAAGGTACAGTGTAGTAATAGCGCTTTTGTCCTTGCCACCGCCGTGCTTGGACCTGAAAATTAGTCTGGTCCAAGACGTGTTTCAACGGGACATGAAACACCTCTTCAACTTCTCCCGGTTCAGGGCAAAGCTGGAAGGTGCCAGATATATGTGCGACGACTGGAGTCACCTGATAGTTGGTTACGGTCTGGTGGGCAGGCAAATGCCCAATGACAGAGACCATATCCGGTGGCAAACCTATTTCTTCTTGCGCCTCTCGTAATGCTGTCGCCGTCAAATCGGGATCAGATAAATCTCGTTTGCCGCCTGGAAACGCAATCTGCCCGGGATGATGTTTCAATGCTGAAGACCGTTTTGTCAAAATGACAGACGTCGATTTTCCAGACGTATCCAAAACCACCAATACAGCGGCGGCGCGTAAATTCTTGTCACAAAGTGGCGTATGTTTTGCATTCAAATCAAAATCCGAGGAAGCAGATCCCGATTTGGCCAAGGCCCGTTGAATGCGATCCAGATCATCCATTCTTTGCTTCAAACCCGACAGTCGCTGGATCCAAACGGTAATGCGCCCCGCAGAACTGACAATCTGCCGTCACGACGCCCTCGTCATTTATCATGGTCGAGATATCTTTGGCTGAATAGATTGAAAGGCTTTGTCGTACACGATCCTCGGAACAGGTACACCCAAACCGAACCGATTGTGTATCATATATTCTGGGTTGTTCTTCGTGAAACAAACGCACCAAAAGCTCGGTTGGGGTCACAGATGGCCCGATCATTTCAAGTGGCTCTACTGTCTCAAGATGCATATTCACACGCGACCAGTTCTCTGCAATTTCCTCCGTGACCACGTCTTCTGCGGTCAACAGACCATCTGCACCGGAGCCACCCTCGCCAGTGATTGAGGGTGATGCCTTTGGAAGATGCTGCAACATGATTCCGCCGGCTCTCCAATGCTCTGGGATACCTGGCTCTGTTGATTGCCCAAACTTAAGCGCAAAGCGCGTCGGAAGTTGCTCTGACTGTGCAAAATAGGCTTCGGCGCAGGCCGACAAACTGCCACCATCAATTGGTGTGATCCCCTGATAAGGCTTGGTGCCTTCACCTTGGTCTATCAAGATCGCAAAATAACCTGATCCCAACTGATCAAACGGTGACGCATCGGTTATTCGATCCGCATCAAAGCTTGCATAGGCACGAATGCGGGCAGAGTCGCCCTCTTTTTCCGGTCCATAGTAGTCAGTGGCTATCATGCGAACAGGGCCGTTGGTTTGCACCTGCAATGATAACTTCCAGCGCAATTCGATTGTTTGTCCAATCAAGGCTGTTAAAAGAGCCATCTCGGCAATAAGGGCTTCTACCTTCGCGGGATATTGATGCTGACGCAGGATGCCGCTCAGAACACCATCAAGACGGGCAATGCGCCCTCGCATATCCGACGCATCCAGTTGGAACGGGAGGACAGTGTCATCCCAGGCAATTTTGGTGCCGAGTGTCATACGATATTCCTTGTCTACGAGCGGCGGGCATACCTGCTCAATATAGATACGGCAAGACCAGGGCCAAGAGCGCCGGTGTGGATTTTGGAAATTGGGACTGTCGCAAAATCGGGTTATAAATAAATTGCGCTAAAAGACACGCAAATCCCGCAAAACAACGCTTGTCTCGAATATGACCGCTTAACCAGCGCGGCCAGTCAGACGCATGCACACGCAAGGTGCCGTCAAGCCGGATTAAAATACAGCGTTCCCGCAATGGTCGGCGCGTCAGGATCGTCATTTGGATGGCGTACCCCATTGTGAACAATGACTTCAGCAAAATCAAACGGACTGACATCTTTCAGACATGCTACATTTACGCCAAATTCATTGGGGTTCGATCTTCTTTTATGGTGCGTGTATATCCCGCATGTTTTACAGAAATAGTGCTGAGCCACATGCGTGTTAAACGTATACAGAGACAAGTTTCCTGCACCTGACACGAATTTCAGCCCGCCCAACGGAACAGATACGGCGATTGCACCCCGCATGCGGCACATCGAACAGCTGCACCGTCGGGCCGTATTTAAACCACGTGTCAAATGTGCCTCAAACCGAACTGTTCCGCAATGACATGATCCTTGATGAATGGCTTCGGACACCTGTGCACCCTTTGTTGTTTTGAAAATGCTGTTATGTTCGTAAAAGATTTCAGTACCACCGGAGCCTGTCCACTATTTTTTGGCACGAGTGCTGTCCCGTAGCCGAGATCGATTTTCGCAACGCTTATGGCTGAAGTCGATTGCAAAAAAATGCCGACCCTGCGAAGGATCGGCTAAAAACAAGCATCACCAGTTCGTATCAGTGCAGTTTTTGCCCAACCTCTTTGATTGACGCATCAATCAGTGCGTTGGCCGTCGTTGCTTTCATCTGCCCAGCAATTACAGAGTGTGCAGCCGTGACAGCAACTGTCACAGCACGATCTCGTACTTCCTTCACAGCGGCCGCCTGAGCCGATGCAATCTGCTCATCAGCCGCAGCCAAACGCCGTGCAATCGACACCTTCAGGTCCTCATGCGCCTTGGCTGATGCAGCCGCGGCCTCTTCTTTCGCATGAACAACGATCTGGGCGGCTTGATCTTGCACTTCGCGGCTTTTGCGCTCGTACGACGCCAGCAGCGCCTGAGCTTCTTCACGCAAGGCCCGAGCCTCATCAAGGTCGGAGCGGATTCCCTCGGCACGCTGATCCAAAAGACCAGCCAGCGTTCCGGGTACCTTGAAGTAGACCAGGATCAGGATGAAGGTGATGAAGCCCAAAAGCACCACAAAGTCAGTATTTCCAAAAGAGAAAAAAGGACCGCTTGCTGCATACGCGGGGCTACCAAAGAATGCGGCAGCTATTGCTATCGTCGATACTTTGCGCATTTGGCTTACCCCTTAAGTTGGCTGTCGACCGCCGCGGCGATCTCAGCATCGTTTGCAGTCATACCAAGAGCCTGAACCAAATCAACGGCGGCCTCTTTGGCAACGATTTCGACGCTATCCAGCGCAGATGCGCGGATTTCTGATATCGCTTTTTCCGACTGTGCGGTTTTCGCAGAGATTTCGGCATCGGCTTTTTCTATCGCGGCATCCAAATCCTTTTGAATGGCGGCGCGTGTCTGCTTAGCGATACCCTGTGCCTCGGCGCGAGCGTCTGCCAGAGCTTTCTGGTAGGCGGCTTCGGCGTCTTCTGCCTGACGCTTCAGCGTTTCGGCAGCGGAAATATCACTGTCAATTGTTCCTTGCCGTTCCGCCAAAACAGCCGCGATACGCGGCAGTGCGATACGCGACAGGACAAGAAAAATCACAACCAGTGTGATGACCAGCCAAAGGATCTGGTTCGGAAACCATTCAAAACACAGCTGCGGCATGCCCACAGCCGATCCATAGGAATCGACGCAGGTGCCTGCGATCTCTTCGTTGATGGGTTCAGTTGCCATGTTGCTCTCCGTCGGAACGATGCTTTTACATCGGGCGGTCGGTCAAAGACCACCGCCCGCGCGTAAGGATCAGTGCCGGTCTATTAGACGGCGAACATCAAAAGCAAAGCGACCAGGAACGAGAAGATGCCCAGAGCTTCAGCAAATGCAATGCCGATGAAAAGTGTTGCTGTCTGGCCTGCTGCCGCAGAGGGGTTGCGCAATGCGCCGGCCAAAAAGTTGCCAGCCACGTTGCCAACGCCAATGGCTGCCGCGCCGGAACCGATAGCTGCAAGACCTGCGCCGATGTGTGCGAGTGAACCTTCCATTGTGGTATCTCCTTACGATTGGAAGTTGTCTTTTCGTGTTCGAAGCGGAATTCAATCCGCGCCGAGCGTTTAGTGATGCGGGTGCAAAGCGTCTTTCAGGTAGACGCATGTCAGAATTGTGAAAACATAGGCTTGGATAAATGCGACGAGAATTTCCAAACCGTACATCGCCGCGATTGCGAGTACTGATACCGGTGCAATCGTCCAGATCGCTGCAAATCCGGCAAATACCTTGATCACAGCGTGACCTGCCATGACATTCCCAGCAAGACGAATGCTGTGGCTTACCGGGCGGACAAAGTAGGATATGAGTTCGATGATCGCAAGAATTGGGCGCAAGGGCAGTGGTGCTGAGCTCACCCAGAAGAGTCCCAGAAAACCTACCCCGTTTTTCACAAAGCCCAACACGGTGACGGTCAAAAATACTGCCAGAGCGAGTATTATAGTCACGGCAAAGTGCGATGTGGTCGTAAAGGATGTCGGGATCAGGCCCAGAAAGTTCGCAGTCACGATGAACATGAATAGCGTCATAATATACGGGAAATACACCACTGCGTCTTTCCCAGTGACGTCTTCAATCATCTTGTAAATGAACCCATAAGCCAGTTCCGCAACCGACTGGCTACGGGTGGGAACGATCGCGCGTGCTCTGGTTCCCAAAACCATCAAAGCAACGATAACAAGGATGGCGAGGATCATCCAAAACGCAGAATTGGTGATCGTGAACAAGCCTATATCGCCGTCGCCGAACATCGGCTTGATGATGAACTGATCCATGGGGTGGAAAACCAGTCCGCCGCCGCTTGCATCGGTCGCTTCAGTTGCCATCGTCGTCCCTCTCGTCCTTTACAGCCTGCTCTGCGGCCGTCGCCTTCGTCTGCACCTCGTTTGCGGTACGGATCATGACATTAATCCCTGCCGCAAGGCCCAGCAATGTAAACACCAGCATAAGCCACGGCACCGTCCCCAATAGGGTATCAAGCCCGTAGCCAATGCCGAAACCGATACCGATACCGGCAGCCAGCTCTGTTACCATCCGCCACGCCATGTGTGCGTGGCCGACATGTTCCCCGGGCGATGAACTACCTTCGTCCTGCGCTTTTGCCGCGGCGATTTTATCGCTTAGCGCCTTCAGGCGATCAGGTTCAGGCATCAATCCTATTCCGGTTCAAGTTCGACGCAGTGCTATGGCGACATGCAGCCAGAGTCAAGGCTGCACAATAGCTCATTAAAAACATCACAAAGTACTGACTTATAGACACATATTTCATATATGACGGCTTGGGACAAACCACCACAGTCTGCCCTTTGACCAATTTGCCAGTCTTGGATATTTAACTTTTCGGTTGAGTTTTCTCACGCTCCGCCCCACACAGAGGGAGATGGCTCAAGAACTAGATACAGTATTTTCCGCTCTTGCCGACCCGACACGCAGACGGATCCTGTCCATGTTGCTCGAAGACGACATGGCCGTGACAGATGTTGCCCAACCATTTGACGTATCGCTGGCCGCAATATCGAAGCATCTGGCAATTTTAGCGTCTTCGGGACTGATCAGCCAGGAAAAGCGGGGCCGGGTCAAATGGTGTAAACTGGAACCCGATGCCCTGCGCAGTGCGAGTGTCTGGATGCAAGGATTTGGCCAGTTCGAACCTGTTAATCTCGACGCATTTGAGCGGTTTCTGGACTCAGAACTTGAATAACCGCGGTATTGCGCCACCACGCCTTTCGCCAGATCATTAGCCAGGCCCGTTCGACCGGCGAAGGACGGCCATTTCGTCTTTTTGCAACCCGGGCTTATACCTTTTTGCGAATGTCGTCTCGCCTCGCCACATAGGTTTTCAGATGCTCCAAAACCGCCTGAACCTTAGGCGTCCGGTGAAGATCAACATGTGTGACAAGCCAGATCGGGACCGACCACTCCTGACGTGGTGCCAGAACCTGAACCAAATTTTTCTCACGTTCTGCAACATCAACGGGGATAAATCCCAATCCTGCGTCACCCTGCACTGCCTGGAGCACCACGTCGCTATCCGTGGCCCTGAACGTCACCTGAGAACGCGGTATGTTGTCAATCATCCATCTGTTAAACGGTGCCCTGTTTTCCGGATCATCGTGACCAATGAAGCGATGCGTCACCAATTCGTCAACCTGTGACGGACGGCCATGTTCTGCGAGATAATGCGCAGAAGCATACAGCGCACATTCCTGTTGACCAAAGCGTTGCACAACATTGTCGGGATCTTGCGGCTTTGGTCCGGCCCTTACTGCCAAGTGCGCCTCGCCATATTCCAGCCGATACAATCTTTCATCCGTCAGAAAGCGCACAGTCACAGCTTTGTGTAATGCCTGAAATGAAACCAGCGCAGGCACCAGTAACTTTGAAAAAACCAACAGTGATGTGATGACAACCTCGCCTGCGGTTTCAGCCCCGCGGCCTTTGAAACGTCCCACCATCTGTTGGAATTCGTCATCTGTTCCCCTGGCCACGCGCGCCAGATCTTCACCTTCTTCGGTAGGCTTATATCCGCGCGCGTGACGCTGAAACAGTTTCACACCCAGCCGGGTTTCAAGTGAATCTATGTGGCGGATAACGGTCGCATGGTGGACGCCAAGCACCTCTGCTGCACCCGACACTGTGCCCAATCGGGCGACTTGATACGCCGTTCGAATTTCGTCCCAATTATCCATAGTCTTGCAGGCCGTTTCATCATCACACCAACAGCAGTGTGCGGTTTTGGTATTCCGGCAGCAACCCCGCAATCACCAGTTTTTGGAATTTGATGACGCGAGACTGACGATCGGCTGATCCGTTCGAAAATAGAAAATTGAATATCATTTGCCTAACCTTGGGATCTCACCACACGATGTCCTCGCTGATCATATTACCAGATGGTAACATCAAAAACATGGCAATCAGCGGCCAAACCCCGGCATCACATTCTTTAATGCCTGTATTGAACCAAGGTTCAAGACACCATCCTACGACCGTCAATACTGTTGCCCATGTCGCACGAAACCATATGGCTCGTCCTTGACTAAACGGGTTTTCAAATACGGCTCAGCGTTGACATATCCAATTTCAGGGGCTACGCGATGCGTAATCCGGAGGCACTTGAGTCGTCCGGTCCCGTGGGTTTACCAGGGATCGCCCCCCATCAGCGCGTTGCGCCCGTGGGGGCGTTTGTGTTTTGCGCCGTCGGCCCCCATGTTGGGAAGACATCTGAAAATCGGCTTGAAGGGGATTGGCCTATGTTTGAAAACCTGTCCGAGCGTCTTGGTGGTGTCTTTGACCGCCTGACCAAAGCCGGTGCATTGTCTGAAGACGACGTAAAAACAGCGTTGCGCGAGGTGCGCGTCGCCTTGCTCGAGGCCGATGTATCGCTGTCTGTGACACGCAACTTCGTCAAACGCGTGCAAGCAAAAGCAACCGGCGCGGCGGTCACCAAATCTGTGACCCCCGGCCAGCAGGTCGTCAAGATTGTCCACGATGAACTGGTCGCTGTTCTGACGGGCGAAGAAGACCCCGGCACGCTCAAAATTGATAACCCTCCCGCGCCTGTTCTGATGGTCGGTCTTCAGGGCGGAGGCAAGACGACGACCACTGCCAAGCTGGCCAAACGTTTGACCGAACGCGATGGAAAACGCGTATTGATGGCCTCGCTTGATATTTATCGGCCGGCAGCGATGGAACAGTTGGCCATTCTTGGTCAACAAATTGGTGTCGATACCCTGCCGATCGTACCAGGCCAAAAACCCGTGGATATTGCCAAGCGTGCTAAGCAGCAGGCCACTATGGGCGGCTATGACGTCTTTATGCTGGATACTGCAGGCCGCTTGCAAATCGACGAGGTCTTGATGACCGAGGTCGAGGATGTCCGCGATGCCGTCAACCCACGAGAGACCTTGTTGGTCGTCGACGGGCTGACCGGACAGGTCGCCGTCGAGGTTGCCCAGGAATTTGATGACAAAATCGGTATTTCAGGTGTTGCACTGACGCGGATGGACGGCGATGGCCGTGGTGGTGCGGCTCTGTCGATGCGCGCGGTGACAGGCAAGCCTATCCGTTTCGTTGGTCTTGGCGAAAAAATGGATGCCCTCGAAACCTTTGAACCCGAACGGGTCGCAGGCCGTATTCTGGGTATGGGCGACATCGTGGCCTTGGTCGAAAAGGCCCAGCAAACGCTCGAGGTTGAACAAGCCGAACGGATGATGAAGCGGTTCCAAAAGGGCCAATTCAATATGAACGATCTCAAGTCCCAGCTGGAGCAAATGATCAAGATGGGCGGTATGGAAGGTATGATGTCCATGCTGCCTGGCGCGGGCAAAATGGCCAAGCAGATGGCGGGCGCCGGAATGGATGACAAAGTCCTGAAACAACAGATCGCCCTGATCCAGTCGATGACCAAAAAGGAACGTGCAAACCCTGCCATTTTGCAAGCCAGCCGCAAGAAACGCATTGCAGCAGGGTCCGGGATGCAGGTCAGCGATCTGAATAAACTGCTCAAAATGCAGCGTCAGATGGCCGACATGATGAAGAAAATGGGTAAAATGGGCAAAGGCGGCATGCTGAAGCAAGCCATGAAGGGCATGCTGGGCAAAGGCGGTGCACCCGAAGACATGATGCAGGGCATGGACGCGAAGACACTGGAAAAAGCGGCGCGCCAGTTGGGTGGCGGCGGTATGCCCGGCATGGGTGGTGGCATGGGTTTACCACCCGGACTGTCCGGTTTCGGTAAAAAGAAGTAATCAGGTGGCCAAAGTTCAAACTCATACAATCAGGTTCACGCTCACACCGGCGGACTCCATTCCGCTATCCAGGGCGCTGCGCAGGCTACTGGACAGCTGGGTTGTGTTTAAACGAAAATATAACCAGAACATGGTCACAACCTGCCGTAAATGGCTAGTCAACTCCCTGTGCAGGCGGTCTTTTTCAGGATTACATCAACACACAGAGGTCTTGCGATGTCAGCACTGACCCCTGCCCCTGTTCTTCAATCCAAGCGCCTCATATTGCGCAGCCCAGAACTGCGTGACGCCGAACCTGTGATTGCATTTTTGATGGATGAAAATCGCGCATCAGGTTTTGGGTATATTCCCAAACGAGATGATGCGTGGAGATGGTTCGGCCTGATGATTGGTCACTGGCATATCCGGGGGTATGGCCATTTCGTGATTGAGACCAAAGACTCCCAGCAACCCGCAGGAATTTGTGGTCTTTGGAACCCCGACGGCTGGCCGGAGCCCGAGTTGGCATGGGTAGTATTTGATGGTTTTGAACGGAAAGGCATCGCTCACGAGGCCGCACTGCGCGTACGTCAATGGGCTTACCAAGACCTTGGCATGACCACTTTGACGTCAAATATAGTACCAGAGAATACACGCTCGATTGCTTTGGCAGAACGTTTAGGCGCTTGGTTTGAACGGCGTTACGACAATCCGAACATGGGTGATGGTCTTTTGTATCGTCATCCGGGTCCGGAGGGCGTGTGATGTCATACCAAAGCAACCCAAACCATGCGCCTGCGTACACTGCTAAAAAAGCCATAGGGGGTGGATCTATGACAGTTCCTCTTGCCCACCAGACCTTGGGCTTTGACGCGGGAAATCTGGGCTGTTTTGCCGAACAGAATGTCCCGCTACACCTGCACTTCGTACAATGGACAGACGGGTGGGTCCGATGAACACTCTGACAGCCTGCATACCGACGCTTGAAACAGATCGTTTAATCCTGCGTCCGCCGCACTACGACGATCAACAGGCCCTTGCCAGCTTCGGAGCCACAGATCGGTCCCACTTTGTCGGCGGACCGTGGACAGCACATGACGTATGGTCAAAATTATTGGGGATTGCAGGCCATTGGCACATCCGCGGGTTCGGGTTGTGGTTCATCACCAAAAAAGACGCGTCGGACGTTGCCATCGGGTGGACAGGCGGGATCCATCATATCGATTGGCCAGAAGCCGAATTGGGGTGGTGCCTGTTCGAAGATCAACACCAAGGGCATGGTATCGCATATGAAGCTGCTGCATGCGCACGACGTGCCCTTGCTCAGGTCTTTGGCCTGCACGGGCCAATCAGCCTGATTGCGCAAAACAATACCAGATCCGCTACTTTGGCAAAACGTCTCGGAGCAAAACCGGAAAATGTTATGACCCTTCGCGGCCATAACGTGACAGTTTACCGCCACCCCGATGACCGGAACCTGTCATGACCCGTGGTTTCAACATCTTCCGCAACGCCACCCGAGCAGACATCTCAACAGCCAAGTTGTCCGGACAGGCCTGCATATCGCGAAATCACTTGGATACCTGTAAACAGGACCTGCAAAACAGCCAACCTTCCTATCACCCCCAGCGTTGCTTCCATTCGAACCGGAGGATCAGATGACAGACGACACCGCCCGCGCGGCAGACATCCTGAAAACACATCGTGACAGCATTGATCGTCTGGACGCGATTTTGGTTTACACGCTCGCAGAGCGGTTTGCCCACACGCAGGCTGTTGGCGCGCTCAAGGCAGAACACGCGCTGCCCCCTTCCGACCCATCCCGCGAAGCGCGGCAAGTGGAACGCTTGGAACATTTGGCCAAAGACAGCGGTCTGGATCCAGAGTTTGCGACCAAATTCCTGCACTTCATCATTCAAGAAGTTATCCATCACCACAAGAAACACCAAGCCTGAAGATCCCGTATCCAAAGGTCTAAATGACGGGAGCAACTTGCTCCCTCCGCCATTCGAAAAGGAGAAACCCAATGGCAATCAAAATCCGTCTGGCCCGTGGCGGCTCGAAAAAGCGCCCATACTACAGCATTGTGGCCGCAGACAGCCGCATGCCTCGCGACGGCCGTTTCATCGAAAAACTGGGAACCTACAACCCGCTCCTGCCAAAAGATAGCGAAGATCGCGTTAAAATGAACGTCGAACGTATCCAGTACTGGATGGCGCAAGGTGGTCAATGCACAGATCGTGTATCACGCTTCCTCGAGGCTGCCGGTGTTGTCGCCAAGACTGAGCGGGCAAACCCGAAAAAAGCAGTCCCAGGCAAGAAAATGCAGGAACGCGCGGAAGAAAAAGCCGCTAAAGCTGCCGAAGCAGCTGAAGCAGCGGCCTCCGCCGAATAAAAAACCGTGCGGGACGGCGGGTGGGGCGATGCTCGTCAGAGCGAGCGTCCCCGCCATCCCGCACTCTTTTTCCATGATCCGCCTTTTGGTCTTTGTCATATTTGCTTTTCTAGCCGGCGTTCTGATGGAGCGGCACAGGACAGCTGAGGCATGCATCACCGCCGGTGGCAAAGTCCAAAAGGGTATTTGTATCGGAGCATTCCCATGACCGATTTGATCTGCGTCGGTGCTGTCTCAGGCAGCTTCGGTGTCAAAGGCGAAGTACGCCTGAAAAGCTTCACGGCCAATCCCGAAGCTATTGTAGACTACGGTCCTCTTCATTTTGAAGACGGCAGCCAAAGCCTAACGCTGCGCATTACACGTCAAATTAAAAACGGATTTGCCGCACGCCTCAGCGGAGTATCCACAAAAGAGCAAGCCGACGCGCTGCGGGGGACGCGGCTCTACGCCCCACGCGATCGGTTACCCAGCCTTCCTGATGACGAATTCTACCATGCCGACCTTATAGGATTGTCGGTCTTTGATACCGGCGGGACCCTGCTAGGGTCGGTAAAGGCTGTTTTGAACCACGGCGCCTCTGATTTGTTAGAGCTTTCCCTGACCACCGGCGGCACAGAGCTTATCCCCTTTTCAGTCGCCTGCATACCAACAGTAGACCTTTCGGCAGGGCGTATCATCGCCGACCCACCCGAAGGCCTTCTGGGATGACGATACCCCCCACAAAATCTCATGGTCGCAAATCGATTCAGGCTTCCGTGAAACCCCGCGAACTGATGTCAACAGATCCGCGATTGGCTCAAGCTTGGCAGGCGCAGGTTATCACCCTGTTTCCAGAAGCCTTTCCAGGCATTCTTGGCCTGTCCTTGACCGGGCGGGCCCTGAAGGATGGGCTATGGCAATTATCGGCGGTAGACTTGCGCACGTTTGGTGAGGGCCGTCATCGCAATGTTGACGATACGCCTGCGGGCGGTGGGGCAGGCATGGTCCTGCGCCCCGACGTTATGGGACGCGCCATAGAACATGCTCAACGCGGGCAGAGCGTTCGAGCACCATTGATCTATCTCTCTCCGCGTGGACGCCCCATGACCCAAGCGATGGCGCGAAGTTTGGCCGCTGGACCCGGTGTTACCCTGATCTGCGGACGGTTCGAAGGCTTGGACCAAAGAGTGATCGATCATTACGATATTGTGGAAGTCTCAATCGGCGATTTTGTCCTGACCGGAGGCGAGATTCCCGCGCAAACCCTGATCGACGCTTGCGTGCGTCTTCTACCCGGTGTTTTGGGCAATACCGCCAGCGCCGAGGAAGAAAGTTTTTCAACTGGTCTTTTAGAGCATCCGCAATACACCAAACCGGCACTTTGGAAAAATCACGGTATCCCTGACGTTTTATTGTCCGGTCATCATGCCAAAATCCGCGACTGGCAACGTGCTCAATCCGAAGACCTGACCCGGGACCGACGTCCCGATCTATGGGCTGAACACCTGCGGCATACAACAAAACCCAAAACCTGATGCAAATGACACAGGCTGCCGCAACCAGCGAGCAGTTCTGCATTCAACGCGCTTCTATTTCATGGACGCAGATGCGTGGCAGAATTGCCTGCAAATTCTGTCCAGATCTCCATGCAGAATGGTTTCCGCCCTTGATACGATCGCATCAACCGCGTAACAGGGCGCATGTTTCCGTTTTGGGGCGACTCGGATCGGAGTGTGTGCAAGCGCGCATAAAAAACCAATAGCCGCGTCATGATCCCATAGGATCCTCTGGCAAGGACATCATCCGCGGACAAACCGCGTCGTAACATAGGAGGGTCCGATGGACCTGATTGCTCAGCTAGAGGCGGAACAAATCGCTTCTCTCGGGAAAGATATTCCCGATTTCAAACCAGGCGACACCGTTCGCGTCGGTTTTAAGGTGACCGAAGGGTCCCGTACCCGTGTTCAGAACTACGAAGGCGTCTGCATCGCTCGTAACAACGGCAAGGGTATTGCCGGATCGTTCACAGTGCGTAAAATTTCGTTCGGCGAAGGCGTGGAACGTGTATTCCCGCTGTTTTCAACCAATATAGAACATATCGAGGTTGTCCGTCGCGGCCGTGTCCGTCGTGCCAAGCTTTATTACCTCCGGTCGCGTCGCGGTAAATCTGCGCGGATCGCCGAGGACACAACCTACAAGCCTCTCAAAGCCAAAGCGTAAGGAGACTGCTCGATGAAAAAGGATATCCATCCCGATTATCACGTCGTTGACGTCAAAATGACCGATGGCACAATTTACCAGGTGCGCACCACTTGGGGCAAAGAAGGTGACACTCTGGCGCTAGATATTGACCCATCGGTACATCCCGCATGGACCGGCGGCAATTCGCGCCTCTTGGACGCTGGTGGCCGCGTTTCAAAGTTCAAAAAGAAATACGAAGGTCTCGGTTTTTAATCACCAGCCCCTCGAACAAGACACAAACGCCGTCCCAAGGGGGCGGCGTTTTACGTTTTGGATAGGCACTATCAAAATCGCTCTGTTATTCTCGGGGCACCATTGACCTGCCGTCGTAAGATCTGCAATCAGCACGGCTTTAGCCAAATTGATCCCGATCGGTTTACAAAGAGGCTATTGTTAAAGGTGTCTCGTGACCGGCACCCGAACCCTTGCTGCATCATCACAAATCATATACCGCAAACGCCTGATCAAGCATAAACCGGGCATCCAGATGGCGCATATTATCGTGGTGGGCAATGAAAAGGGAGGAGCTGGGAAATCGACAGTATCGATGCATGTCGCATCAGCTCTTGTTTGGCTGGGTTACAAAGTCGGAACATTAGATCTGGACCTGCGTCAACGCAGTCTTGGCCGGTACATCGACAACCGGCGCGCGTGGTTGAAACAGTCGGGCGAGGATTTACCGACGCCAACCTCGGTAGATCTGCCGCATATCGACCCGAAGGATATTCCCGAAGGCGACAATCTGTTCGATCATCGCCTGTCACGAGCAATGGCCTTGGTCGAGCCTGAAAATGACTTTGTATTGATCGATTGCCCGGGATCTCACACCCGTCTGGCACAGCTTG
This sequence comes from Roseivivax sp., assembly GCA_038138625.1. Classification (GTDB taxonomy): domain Bacteria; phylum Pseudomonadota; class Alphaproteobacteria; order Rhodobacterales; family Rhodobacteraceae; genus JAQXDR01. The sequence continues at coordinate 7,596 of JAYQEA010000037.1, read as the reverse complement.
CACATGCGCTGGCTGATACTTTGATTACGCCACTGAACGACAGTTTCATCGACTTTGACCTTTTGGCACGTATTGGGCCAGATAGCGAAAAAATCCTTGGTCCGTCCGTTTATTCAGAAATGGTCTGGCAAGCGCGGCAACTCAGGCAGGCCGAAGGTCAGGCACCGATCGACTGGGTTGTTTTGCGCAACCGTGTCGGCAGCCAACAGATGATCAATAAACGCAAGATGGAAAAGGCTCTCAACCGTTTATCCAAACGCATTGGTTTTCGTGTTGCACCGGGCTTTCATGAAAGGGTAATTTTCCGCGAATTATTTCCAAAAGGACTCACGCTTCTGGATCTGAAGAAAATCAGCGTCAAACAGTTGAGCATGTCGAATATCGCGGCGCGGCAAGAGCTTCGTGAGTTGATAAAATCCCTCAATTTGCCCGGCGTAACCGCACGTTTTTAGCCCTAGCTGCATGCGTTGTTGCAGGGGTATCGCCGTGGTAACCACTGAGGAGTTTAGTGGGAAGAGCGAATGGATAAGAGACAACAGCGCACAAAAAACTACATCAAAATCAGCCTGCAAAACCGTCCTGTACATGGGCAGCGGTTCTTCAAAAAAGAGCGACCCAAATCTTGAGGGGTTGCGACTTTTTTTTGCACAAAGCAAACTCTGACCACAGACCCGGAGGATGTTAATGACCGCTCATACCCAAGATGCGACCGCGACCACCACGGCACATTTGCCACAAACGGTGGAGCCCCGTAATCCCGGGCAGGGTCTGGATATGGACTGGGTCATGCGGACCCAAGCCAACCGGTCCGCTATTGAACGCCGCGCAACAACATTACCAGGACGTCGGTCTGTCAAAAAGACATATCAGGCTGCGTGGCTTGCCCGGGCCATCAGCTGCATTGACCTGACGACCTTGGCTGGCGACGATACCGACGGGCGCGTGCGTCGGCTGTGCGCGAAAGGCCGTGCACCCGTAAGACCCGATCTTCTACGTGCCCTTGATCTGCCGGATCTGACCGTGGGCGCGATTTGTGTTTATCACGACATGATTACACCGGCTGTTTCAGCACTACAGGGGTCGGGCATTCCGGTTGCTGCTGTATCCACAGGTTTCCCAGCCGGATTATCCCCCTTTCATCTGCGCATTGCCGAAATAGAGCAAAGCGTCAAAGCCGGCGCATCGGAAATCGATATTGTCATTTCACGTCGCCATGTTCTGACCCGAAATTGGCAAGCCCTTTTTGACGAAATGCGTGCCTTTCGGGCGGCCTGTGGCTCGGCCCACGTCAAAGCCATTCTTGCGACAGGCGAATTGGGAACATTACAGGATGTTGGACGCGCGTCCTTGGTGTGCATGATGGCGGGTGCTGATTTCATCAAGACATCCACTGGTAAGGAACCCATTAACGCGACCCTTCCCGTAACATTGGTGATGATACGGGCTATCCGTGAATATTACGAAGCAACCGGCTATCGTGTTGGCTACAAACCCGCGGGTGGCATTTCGAAAGCCAAGGACGCGCTGGTTTATCTGTCAATGATCAAAGACGAATTGGGCGACCGCTGGCTACGGCCGGATCTCTTTCGATTTGGGGCGTCGTCGCTTTTGGGGGACATTGAACGTCAGTTGGAACATCACGTCACCGGCGCCTATTCAGCTGCTTGGCGGCACGGGATTGGCTGAGATGAAACACACACAAACTTTGCCATACACAAAACAGACAAGGGCAGCGGCATGAGCGGCACCGTCAAAGAGATCTTTGAATCCATGGACTATGGACCAGCCCCCGAGGCAACAGACGATGCACTGGCGTGGATCGCGGCCCGAACGCCATTCGGTCACTACATCAATGGCAAAATGACGTCGGCTGGAACCACCTTTGCGACTTGCAACCCTGCGACGGGTGCAGAGTTGGCACAGATTTCGCAAGGGGGGGACGATGATGTCTCTCGTGCTGTTGTTGCCGCAAGACATGCCCAGCCAGCATGGGCGGCGCAGTCAGGACATGAACGCGCACGGATTCTTTATGCTTTGGCGCGTTTGGTTCAAAAACACGCGCGCCTTCTGGCTGTGCTTGAGACATTGGACAACGGCAAACCGATCCGTGAAAGCCGGGATATCGATATTCCATTGGTCGCGCGTCATTTTTACTATCATGCTGGCATGGCACAATTGATGGCCAGTGAACTTCCTGACCGTGCGCCGCTTGGCGTTTGCGGTCAGATCATACCTTGGAATTTCCCTTTGCTGATGCTCGCGTGGAAAGTGGCCCCTGCCCTCGCCATGGGCAACACGGTGGTCTTGAAACCAGCAGAATGGACATCTTTGACGGCCTTATGTTTTGCATGGATTTGTGACCAGGCAGGGGTACCACCCGGTGTGGTGAATATTATCACAGGGGACGGGACAACAGGTGCGGCCATCGTCGATGCCGAGGTCGACAAAATCGCATTTACGGGATCAACCGACGTCGGTCGCCAAATTCGCAAAGCAACAGCAGGAAGTGGCAAGGCCCTGACGCTCGAGTTGGGGGGCAAGAGTCCCTATATTGTCTTTGAAGATGCCGATATCGACAGTGCTGTCGAAGGTTTGGTCGACGCCATTTGGTTCAATCAGGGGCAAGTTTGTTGCGCAGGCTCGCGCCTGATCGTGCAAGAGGGTATTGCTAAGACCTTTTACGCGCGTTTGCGACGCCGGATGGACGGGCTTCGCATTGGCAACCCTTTGGACAAAGCGATTGACATCGGGGCTGTGGTCGATCCCGAGCATCTCGCCCGAATTCATGCATTGGTGGACGGCCAGACCACAGGCGATGTGCACGTTGCCACATGTGACGTCCCCGACGGATGTTATTATCCACCGACATTAATTACCGGACTGGCACCGGCAGACCAGTTGATGCAAGAGGAAATCTTCGGCCCTGTTTTGGTCGCAACAACCTTTCGCACCCCATCCGAGGCGGTGCAGATCGCAAACTCTACCCGGTACGGTCTGGCAGCCAGCGTGTGGTCAGAAAACATAAATACCGCACTTGATATTGCGCCAAAGCTTGTCGCTGGCGTTGTGTGGGTCAATGGCACAAATATGTTTGACGCCGCCGCCGGGTTTGGCGGTATGCGCGAAAGTGGGTTTGGTCGTGAAGGTGGGTGGGAAGGCCTGCGCGCCTATACACGGTCTGCGACCCCTGCAACGCCTGCGGCAGTGGTTGCGCCATTTAGCGGTAATGATAGCGCGCCTTTGGGCATTGACCGCACACCAAAGCTCTATATCGGAGGCAAACAAGCGCGTCCCGACGGGGGCCAGAGCCGCCTTGCCTATGATGCGCATGGCACGCTGGCAGGACAAGTCCCGTTGGCCAACCGAAAAGACATCCGCAACGCAGTCGAAGCCGCACAGAAAGCCACTGGATGGGCAAGCACCTCGGCGCATAATCGTGCTCAGGTGATGTATTATATCGGTGAAAACCTCTCAGCGCGCGCGGATGAATTTGCAGCGCGGCTGGACGCCATGACAGGTCGTGATGATGGCAAAGACGAGGTCACCGCAGCGGTAGAGCGGCTATTCACCTATGCCGCCTGGTGCGATAAATTCGACGGCCGGGTCGCCAACGTGCCTATACGCGGTTTGGCAGTTGCCTTACGCGAGCCCTGTGGTGTGATTGCGGGCTTCTGTCCGGATGATCGACCTTTGCTGGGATTGGTCTCTTTGATGGCCCCTGCCATCGCCATGGGCAATCGCGTTGTGCTGGTGGCATCACGCTCTGTTCCGTTACCTGCGCTGGAATTCGCACAGGTCCTTGAAACATCCGATGTGCCCGGTGGTGTGGTCAATATTTTAACCGGCAACCATGCGGAACTGGCCCCTGCCCTTGCCAGTCACATGGATATTGCAGCCGTCTGGAGCTTTTCCGGTGCAGATATTGCAACTGTCATCGAAACGGGCGCCGCACGAACCCTGACCCGTACATGGATCGGCGGGGGTCAAGACTGGCTGTCTGGCGGCAATGATCAGGAATTCCTTGAGGCCGCAACCGAGGTGAAAACAGTTTGGGTGCCATACGGCGCCTAAGGCGTCGTTCGCACCAACAAAAATTTGGACCGCACTTGCGCTGACGGGCTGTTATTTCATTACGCGACAAGTCGACAATTTTGATAAAAACGCAAAGCGCGTAGCCATCAAATACGCTTGGCGGAAAAGGCATTTTGGCAATAGATCGTTTTTGACAGCAAAGTTTTTGAGACCAAACTTGGATCAGGACTCCCAAAAGAACAAAACAAGAATATACTCTTTTCTATGTTTGCCGAGCTATCAATCACCTCGAATTTTACCTTTCTCACGGGGGCGTCCCACCCCGAGGAATATATGGCGCGGGCGGCTGACCTAGGTCTAAGCGCGATCGCCATTGCAGATGAGAATTCGGTTGCTGGTATCGTTCGGGCCTGGAGCACGGCACAAGAAATCGCACGTAACGTCAAAGACCGCAAAACCGCCGAGGCACAGGATGGCCCCATCGGGCCACCCCGCCCGGCCCATGCACCGCAGGCACCATCACTGCCGATACGTCATGTGCCGCGTCTGATTCCGGCCGCACGGCTGGTCTTCCGCGAAGGCTTGAGCGTCACAGCTCTGGCAGCCACCCGACAGGGCTGGGCACGCTTGTGTCGCATTATTTCTGCTGGACGATTACGTGCCCCAAAGGGCAACTGTGACATCAGCCTTGATGCCCTGTTGGCAGACGCGGACGGGTTACACCTGATATTACATACGCCGCAACAGGCGCCGCAGGATACATCCGGCGCGGGCGCATGGTTCACACAAGCGCAACGACTGGCGCGCCGCCACCCCGACTGTACCCATCTGGCCTTACGACCCGAATACGACGGGCAGGATGCCGCACGCTTTGCCGCATGGGCGACCTGCGCAGGTGCCTTGACTTTGCCTCTTGTCGCCTGTGCAGCACCTTTGATGCATCATGGCCGCCGTCAGCGCATGGCGGATGTGCTGACGGCCATTCGTCTGGGCCGCAAGGTCGAAGATCTGGGCAAGGCTGCCCTGACAAATGCCGAACAGCGTCTGCGATCCGAAGCGGAAATGCGTCAGCTTTTTGCACTCTACCCCAATGCCATCGATGCGGCCGACCGGATTGCCAGACAGTGTCAGTTCGATATTGGAAGCCTGCGATACGAATATCCCTCTGAAATAACGGCCCAAGAAACGCCAGCCGACCGCTTGGCCCGTTTGGCTTATGAAGGATTGCACTGGCGCTATCCGCAAGGGGCGCCCGCACGCGTCCGTGCCATGTTGGAACACGAGCTGGACCTGATCGGCACCCTTGCGTATGAGCCCTATTTCCTCACAGTACGGGATATCGTTGCCTTTGCCCGTGATCGGGGAATCTTGTGTCAGGGTCGCGGCTCTGCTGCCAATTCTGTGGTGTGCTACTGCCTTGGGGTCACCTCTGTCAGCCCTGAAATCGGCACTATGGTCTTTGAACGTTTTGTGTCCGAAGCCCGCAACGAACCTCCGGACATTGATGTCGATTTTGAACATGAACGCCGCGAAGAAGTCATACAGCACATTTATGACCGCTATGGACGGCACCGCGCAGGCCTGTGTGCCACAGTTATCCACTTTCGAAGCAAACGCGCTATCCGCGAAGTTGGCGCTGTCATGGGGCTAAGTCAGGATACAATTGGTGCCCTTAGCTCGCAAATTTGGGGGTTTTTCTCATCACAAGGGGTAGATGCCAGCCGTCTGCGGGAAATCGGGCTCGATCCCGAAGACCGCCGTCTACAACAAACCCTTTCTTTGGTGCAGGAAATTATCGGTTTTCCCCGCCATCTGTCCCAGCATGTTGGCGGGTTCATTATAACCGAAGGACGCCTTGATGAATTGGTACCAATTGAAAATGCCACGATGGAGGATCGCACGGTCATTTGCTGGGACAAAGACGACATAGACAATCTGGGCATCCTCAAAGTTGATATCCTGGCGCTTGGCATGCTGACCTGCATTCGCAAGGCTTTTGTCCTGATGCAGCAACATTTGGGACTCAGCTATAATTTGGCAACGCTCCCTCCTGAGGACCCGGATGTCTATGACATGCTCTGCCGTGCTGATAGCGTGGGTGTCTTTCAGGTGGAAAGCCGCGCGCAAATGAATTTTTTGCCAAGAATGCGACCACGTAATTTCTATGATCTGGTGATCGAGGTGGCGATCATCCGCCCGGGCCCAATTCAGGGGGATATGGTGCATCCCTACATCCGGCGTCGCAATGGTGAAGAACAGGTGACTTTCCCCTCAGACGCCTTGGGCGATGTGCTGGGCAAAACCTTGGGGGTCCCTCTGTTTCAAGAACAGGCCATGCAGATTGCCATTATCGGGGCAGGGTTTTCCCCATCTGAGGCAGATCGGCTACGGCGGTCACTGGCGACCTTCAAAAAACACGGCAGCGTCAGTGAATTTCGCGACCGTTTTTTGAAAGGTATGATGCGTAATGGCTATGATCTGGATTTTGCCGAGCGCTGCTTTAGCCAGATCGAAGGCTTCGGATCCTACGGCTTTCCGGAAAGCCATGCCGCCAGCTTTGCCCTTTTGGTCTATGCATCCGCGTGGATCAAATGCCATCATCCCGGCATATTTGCCTGTGCTCTTCTGAATGCGCAACCAATGGGATTTTATGCACCGGCGCAAATCGTACGGGATGCTCGCGAACACGGGGTCTCGGTACGATCCATATCAATCAATCACAGCTATTGGGACAATGCGCTGGAACCGGATGGCAAGGGCGGTCTGGCTTTACGGCTTGGATTTCGCCAGATCAAAGGCATACGAGAAGAGGATGCCGCATGGCTGACCGCCGCACGGGGAAATGGATATCAAAGCATACGAGACGTCTGGCGGCGAGCAGGTCTAAGCCCAAAGGTTTTGACACGATTGGCCGAGGCGGATGTTTTTGCCGATATCGGATTGGATCGGCGTCGTGCACTTTGGGACGCACGCGCACTTGTAGGTGATAAACCTTTGCCGCTGTTTGCTGGCGACATGGAAGGCGAAGGGATCGTGGAACCAGCAGCCTTGCTGCCCGAGATGACCGAAGGTGAGCAGGTTATCGAGGATTATGTGTCTATGCGATTGACCCTGCGGCACCATCCGGTCGCCCTTTTGCGTCATATCCTGACACCAGAAAGCGATATGACAGAACCATATCAGACGGAGAGGCCAAAGACTGGATACGGGTAAGCAGCTTGATCAATCTAAAAGACATGTCACAGCTTTATTGTGTGACCAACGCGCTTTACGTTTCTGAAAAGATGTTTCCTGACGCCACCTAATCCAATGCTCCCATTCAAGAAAATTTCCAACGCAGCTCATGATGGCCAATAAAGCCTCTTTCAAATGAGACGACGCGCGTGGCAGCGTCACACCCCGCACGTCAAGCTTAAATTTCCGTATTGGCGGATGGACTACGAATAAAAATATCGTGTCCCAAGGTTTGGCCCTCTTTCAAGGACCCTGCGTCGACACTCAAAGACCCGGCTGTTGATTGTCAATGAGAACTGACGTGGTCCGACCATGAATTGTCACCGAGGA
>JAYQEA010000036.1:12824-33396 GCA_038138625.1 Roseivivax sp. | reverse complement strand
AGAAAGCATCATGCCAATGGATCAGAGGCCCACAATGTCCTAACAATCAAACCGGACCACCCGACAGGGACACGCCACTGACCCTGTAGCGCCGGAGATACGCCGCATACCAAGATCTATCTGATTAGCCGAACGCTCGGTTGCAGTATTCCGCTCTTGGTTCCAAAAACTCTGGTCATGACACTGCTGCAAAACATCCCCCAACAGAACGTCACAGTGGTCCCGGCCGGACTAGCTCGCACGGTAATTGGGCGATTCGCGCGTGATCTGAACATCGTGCACGTGGCTTTCTTTCAAACCCGCGCCTGTGATTTTTACAAATTGGCAGTCGCGGCGCATGTCATCGACGGTCGGGCATCCTGTATATCCCATAGCTGCGCGCAATCCGCCCACAAGCTGGTGTACGACCGCCCCGGCGGGGCCTTTGTAGGGCACCTGGCCTTCAATGCCTTCGGGAACCAGCTTGTCACTGGCTGCATCCTTTTGGAAATACCGATCCGCCGACCCGCGCGCCATAGCCCCAATCGAGCCCATCCCGCGATAGGCCTTGAAGGACCGGCCTTGGTACAAGATAACTTCTCCGGGACTTTCATCTGTCCCTGCGATCATGCTGCCGACCATTGCACAGGACGCGCCCGCTGCAATCGCCTTCGCAAAATCGCCTGAAAATTTGATGCCGCCGTCTGCAATGACCGGGATATCTCCGGCAGCATCGGCACAGTCCATGACTGCGGTTAATTGCGGCACACCCACACCAGCAACCATGCGCGTTGTGCAGATCGAACCTGGACCAATGCCAACTTTGATCGCATCTGCGCCTGCGCCGATGAGAGCCCGGGTCGCCTCTGCTGTCGCAACATTACCGGCCACAATCTGAACTTTTCCGAAGCTTTTCTTTAATCGTGTCACTGCATGGCTGACACCTTCTGAATGTCCATGAGCCGTATCTATAACGATCATGTCCGCACCGGCGTCCACCAAGGCCGCAGATCGTTCAAATCCCGCATCCCCGACCGTTGATGCCGCAGCTACCCGCAAACGTCCCAAGGAATCTTTGCATGCTGTCGGGTTTAACACAGCTTGCTCGGTATCGCGCAGCGTCAACAAGCCCGTCAGTTTACCGGCGGAATCGGTCACAAGTAATTTTTCGATGCGGCGCGCCTTCATCAGGCTTTTTGCCTCTTCCAGATCAGCGGGCTCTTGCAGAACAGCCAACTCGTCATTGGTCATCATTACATGGACCGGGGTATCATCGGAGGGTGCAAAGCGCATGTCTCGATTGGTTACAATGCCAACCACGCGGTTGTCGTCATCCACAACCGGAAAGCCGGTAAAGCGGTAACGTTCGATCAACGCCTTGGCATCTGCCAATGTTTGGTCTGCCCGCAGGGTCACCGGATTGTAGACAATCCCGCTTTCAAAACGTTTCACGCGTCGTACTTCGCGCGCTTGCTCTTCTATGCCCAGATTGCGGTGCACGACCCCCATACCGCCGGCTTGCGCCATCGTTATGGCCATCCGGCTTTCAGTAACGGTGTCCATCGCCGAACTGAGAAGCGGGATGTTCAGAGCGATCGATTGTGTCACACGCGTTCGCGTGTCTGCGGTACTGGGAAGGACATTAGATGCGGCTGGAACCAGCAAAACATCGTCGAATGTAAGAGCCTCGCGAATCTTCATGTGCGGATCCTTTCCGAAGATGACCATTTCGCACGTGTCTATTTCATGGCTTTTGTAAAATTAAAAGAGCCGATGCAGTCGGATCGCCCTTGCTGTCCTACCCTATATCCATGGCGGAGTTCAGTAAGAATGCCCGTTTGATGAGAGCACTGGAACACGATGCAGGCCTAACATCTTGGCGGCACAGGTCCAGAATGCTGACTGCTGGCGCTGGCAGTCGCCTTTTAGATGAAATCCGGACAGACGCCGGTTGGCGCTCTGCTTTTGTCGTCATATTTGCGAAATGAATGTCTTGGTCACGCCGCAAAAACAGACGGGCATTGCTGCAGCAATAGGGTCTCAGGCCTACCGACTGATATGCCCCGTTTATATTAATACCACTGCACCGGCGGATTTCCACTATTTCGAAACAAGCACGCTCTTGTCTCATTCGTCACTTTCCGCAATCGTTCTGATCAACAGAAGGAGGCCCCTATGGCGCACGGTTATGACAGTGGACGGTTGAATTTGCCCTTTACGGGTATCTGTACATTTGCAAAGTCACCCTATCAGCCAGACTGGACCGCAATCGAGGCAGACGCAGCCATCCTTGGGGCACCTTTTGATGCTGGAACACAATGGCGCGCGGGTGCCCGCTTTGGTCCGCGCGGCGTCCGCGAGGCCTCGACCCTGTTTTCATTCGGTCATGCGGGGGCCTACGATCACGAAGACGATGCAACCTATCTGCCAGCCTCCGTGCGTCTTGTGGATCTGGGAGACGCAGACATCGTGCATACGGATACCGAGCAAAGTCATGCCAATATAGAAAAGGGCGTGCGTGCTGCTTTGGCAAGCGGTGCGCTGCCAGTGGTCATTGGTGGGGATCATTCTGTCAACATCCCCTGCATCCGTGCTTTTGATACCCAAAAGCCGTTTCACATCCTACAGATTGATGCGCATCTGGATTTCGTGGATGAAAGGCACGGTGTGCGGCATGGACATGGCAACCCCATGCGACGTGCGGCAGAACAGTCCTATGTGACGGGTCTTACACAAGTCGGTATCCGCAACGTGAGCTCTACAGCCCGCGAAGGATACAGCGACGCCCGCGCGATGGGCTCGGACATCTTGTCGGTCAGGCAGGCGCGCGCCTTGGGGCCAAAGGCCACCGTAGGCCGGATCCCAAAGGGTGTGCCGATCTATGTCACAATTGACATCGATGCCTTTTGCCCATCAATCGCGCCAGGCACCGGTACGCCCAGCCACGGTGGATTTTTGTACTACGACGTGCTGGAAATCCTGCAACAGGTCACCCGACACCATGACATCATCGGAATTGATCTCGTCGAGGTAGCCCCTGATTATGACCCGACGGGGTCCACGTCCGTGCTTGCGGCGCAGATCTTGATGAATCTTCTGGGTTTTGTCTTTTTTGCACGCGGGCACCGCGGTGGTTGATATAAGATCCGAAGGGCGAAAATACGCCCGGCCTATAGCTGCGTTGCGACCCACGCGCCGTTGGCACGGTTCCATCCATCGCATTTCGAACCTACAACAGGCCTGCCCATACAGGAAGGTTTCATGACCCAGGATGCACAAAAGCTGACGATCCGTCCACCGAAAGCTGAAGACAAAACACAATGGAAAGAGCTTTGGGCCACGTATCTGGCCTTTTATCACACAACCGTTTCACCCAAAGTCTATGATCGCAACTTTGCGCGGATTTGTGATCACGAAGATCTGGGACTGCGCGGGCTTTTGGCCGTTGTCGAAGATACGCCGGTTGGACTGGTCCATTTTTTGCGACATGATCACTTTTGGCGTCTGGACGAGGTTGTCTACCTACAGGATCTTTTCACGCGGCGGGACATGCGCGGCCGTGGCGTCGGAAGGGCATTGATCAATGCTGTGTATGATGCCGCCGATGGCATGGGGTGTTCAAAAGTGTACTGGATGACGCAGGATCATAACTTTCAGGCAAGAGAATTGTATGATCAGGTGGGCCGACTGACGCCCTTTATCCGATATGACCGCCCATAAGGCCTTCCTTTGCCTATCTGGCTTGCGATCTGGACAGCCCGAGGCCGGCGCGGTACGGAACTTGCAACCTTGCTCTTGGTTCTCGGTATCAAGGCCCTAGGTTTAGCAACGCACAGGCATATAGGAGCCCCCGATGATCTACCTCAGCGCCGCCCTTGTGGGGGCCATACTTGGCAGCGTTATTGCCAAGCGCCGCAAAGGCAAATTGGCAGATATTGTGCAATATGCGGTTGTCTTTGCGATAATTTTTGCTCTGGTTGGGATGATCGCAACCGTGGTTGTGCACTCCGTAATGGTCTAGCCGATGTTTGTGCCTTTCTTTGATTCAATGCGACAGCACGGGGTGCCTGTCAGCCTGCGCGAGTATCTAACGTTTCTTGACGCGATGAAACACGGTTTGGCGATGTATGATCCTGAAGGATTTTACTATCTTGCCCGCAGTGCCATGGTCAAAGATGAACGAAATATCGATAAGTTTGACCGTGCTTTTGCGGCGGCTTTCAAAGGCTTGGAAGATATCAGTATTGATCAGGTTCTCAAAGCCGTTGATCTGCCTGAAGACTGGTTACGCAAGATGTCGGAAAAGCATCTCAGCGAAGAGGAAAAAGCTGAAATCGAGGCGCTTGGTGGCTTTGATAAATTGATGGAGACGTTAAAAGAGCGGCTCAAGGAACAACAAGGTCGGCATCAGGGTGGTAACAAATGGGTGGGGACCGCCGGAACGTCGCCCTTCGGGGCTCACGGTTATAATCCAGAGGGCGTGCGCATAGGCCAAAATGACAGTCGGCATCAGCGCGCTGTCAAGGTCTGGGACAAGCGAGAATTTCGTAACCTAGACGGTGATGTCGAGCTGGGAACTCGCAACATCAAGGTGGCGCTGAAACGGTTGCGCAAATGGGCACGCGATGGTGCCGCAGACGAGCTAGATCTCGATGGAACCATCCGTGCCACGGCCGAGCACGGGTATCTGGACGTCCAGACACGACCAGAGCGGCGCAATGCCGTCAAGGTCCTGCTTTTTCTGGACGTGGGGGGCAGTATGGATCCGCACATAAAAGTGTTGGAGGAACTGTTTTCGGCCGCCCGTGCCGAATTCAAACATCTGGAACATTACTATTTTCACAATTGCCTTTATGAAGGCGTTTGGCGCGATAATCGCCGACGGTGGGATGCGCAGATCTCAACTTGGGATGTGCTGCGCACATACGGATCGGATTACATGTGCATATTTGTCGGTGATGCGAGCATGAGCCCCTACGAAATCGCCTATCCTGGAGGGGCCAATGAACACTGGAATGCAGAGGCCGGATCTCAATGGTTGCACCGTGCCAGAGAACAGTGGCCGTCCCATGTCTGGATCAACCCGGTAAAAGAATCACAGTGGGGCTACACCCATTCAATTGGAATGATTCAGGAAATATTTGAAAACCGTATGGTGCCAATGACATTGCAAGGACTGGATGCCGGCATGCGGCTTTTGACACGCTGATTGCGCCGCCTTTGGCGTCGCCAGATGCGAGAGGGGCTACTGCCCCCCTCGCGCTCCCCCGTTATCAGCGCCATACTGGCTGGACGCCCCTTGCGCAGGTCAAAGCTTTGAGGTTTGATCTGGTTCATGACAGGTCCAAGATATCCCGCGCATATTTCAGCATTACCTTCGACGGTCCCTTTTGTCGGACCCGAGGCACAGGAGCGTCGTCTCGGCCGTGGCTTTGCCGCGCGCATTGGGGCAAACGAAAATGTGTTTGGCCCATCTCCAACAGCTATCGCGGCTATGCAGACCGCCGCCAGTGATATCTGGAAATATGCTGATCCGGAAAATCATGATTTAAAAGCCGCCTTGGCTGAGCGACTGGATTGCTCGGCCAGCAACATTGTTGTTGGTGAAGGCATCGACGGGCTTTTGGGCTATCTTGTGCGGCTATTGGTCAGTCGCGGTGATCATGTTGTGACGTCTGACGGGGCCTACCCAACGTTTAATTATCATGTCGCTGGATTTGGTGGTGTTCTTCACAAGGTAGCCTATGTGGACGATCACGAAGACCCACAGTCATTGATGGCAAAGGCCCACGAGACCGGGGCTAAGATTGTTTATCTCGCCAATCCAGACAATCCCATGGGCACGTGGCAGAGCGGCGTCACGATTGAGAAGGCTCTGGATGATCTACCGTCCGGATGCATTCTGGTCCTAGATGAAGCCTATGTAGAGTTTGCTCCCCAGATCGCTATTCCAAACATTGATCCAAACGATCCACGCGTCATTCGACTGCGGACATTTTCCAAAGGCTATGGTATGGCAGGTGCGCGTGTCGGCTATGGCATCGGTGCTCCAGAGCTCATCACTTCATTCGATAAAATACGGAACCATTTCGGAATGAACCGGGCGGCCCAGATCGGTGCGCTCGCGGCACTTGGAGATGACGGTTGGTTATTGCATGTGCAAAAGCAAGTCGCAGAAGCGCGAATCCGGATTAATGGGATCGCAGACGACAATGGATTAAGCACCCTTCCGTCAGCTACAAATTTCGTTGCTGTTGACTGTGGCAAGGATGGCGCATTCGCGCGCTCAGTATTGGCGCAGCTTACCGCTCATGGAATTTTTGTGCGCATGCCCTTTGTCGCGCCACAGGATCGGTGTATCCGCATCGGCGCAGGAACCCGGGCAGATCTGGATCTTTTGGCGGAGGTGTTTCCGCGCGTATTGGCACAGGCAAACGCGTCCTAACCACCCTTGGCCACACCAAAGCCTGTCACAAAGTACACTGTTCAAGAGATAAGACGCCGTTCAACAGTTCCATCCTGATCAGGTAGGAGCTTCAGTACATTCCAATTGTGCCTTTCGTTCGACTATTTTGCACAAATCCCAACTTGGATGTAGTTGGCAACCACCCCGATAGCGCCATCTCTTGGTTATTTCATAGTGATAGGAGTGATTTATCCGTTTACGTCCGAGAAATAGTTTTATTAGTGTTTCTGTTCATGATGCCCGATACGAGGAACAGCATGGCTAGTAGCAGAAATATCTCAGCAGCGCGCAACCGTGGCTGCTTTACCTGATATTTCCCAAGCAGCTTTGTGGTGCAAAGAGGTGCGCGTTTTTGCGGACGTTTGAACCCTGGACTTAAGCGGTCAGTTGCCACCATCGGCCGGACCGAGACGGACGACAATCGCCGCTTGCTTGAACGCCTACCGCTGTGCGCCATGTGCATCTGTTTATTTTGCTAAAATTCAATACGTCCGGCATGGGCCGACAGTCACAACCTTCGTCGGGCAAGGGGCGTGCACCCAGCTAGGCTGCAAATGAATTGATCAGCATGTTCAGCCGACCAACGGCGATATTGACTTACTCGCGGGCGACCTTTGCCGCCAACACTGTGCTTAATCGAGTTTCTCGTTATTTCCCGGATCAAAAACTGCAGGGCGGAAAAAAACGCCTCCATTCCTTTGCTGCATCAGAATGTGAGCAAGTGCATTGGCCTTCTCTTAAAGGATCTCAATGGCAGACCTGTCGCTAGAAGCCTCTTTCATCGTTGTGAGGTCGAATTCCTGCCGCGGTACATAGTTGACTGATCCTGTTGTGTAACCGATTTTGTTACCTCGCTGAACGGCCAAAAAATTTAGAGTATGCGATATGATTTGTAGAGCCGTTGAAATTAGTGCGGGCAGGTCGGCAAGAAAATTACACGATTGGATGGCAGTCCATCAGGACGCGCACGTTCTTTTAAAGAAAGAACATCGAAAGGCATGAGCCATACAGGCAGGCAGCAAATGAAAAGACGCAACTTGCGGATGATGACTGATCCATGGACCTTTGCCCATTGAAAATGGGTTAGCGCCCCTTCGATCCTTGCGCTATAGCTCCTTAGCGCGGCATGGTTTCGCCACCCAAAAGGGCAGCGGCTGCAGCTGTGCCACCGCTGCCATGAGGCACCTGAAGGGCTGCCATGCCTGCCTCGACCACCCCTAAAAGTCCCAATACCATATGCGCGTTGACATGCCCCATATGACCAAAGCGGAAATACCCCTCGCCATTTGGATCGTCCTCATCAGACATACCCAAACCGATGCCCAACAGAACGCCTGCGGTCTGTTCCGTCCATTGTCTGAGATCAGACCCGCGCCGGTCTGCCAGCCTTAGTGATGTCACCGCGCAAGATCGCTGCGCGGGGTTGCTGACGTTTAACGACAGCGCGCCTCCCTCTGACCAGACATCGCAGGCTGCCCAAATGGCTTTGGCCAACCGTTGGTGACGCGTCCAGACGGCCTCAATGCCTTCTTCATGGATCATATCGAGGGCCACGCGCAGACCGTACAAATGATGCGTCGGTGCCGTACCGCCAAAATATTGATAATAAAGCTGTGGCGCTGCGCGCTCCGTCCAATCCCAATACGGGCTGACGCGGTCCATGCCGGCCCGTTGTGCGGCGGCTTTGTCAGAAAAAAAGACAAATCCCAGTCCGGGTGGAACCATCAGACCCTTTTGTGATGCGGTGATCGTCACATCGACCCCCCATGCGTCCATTTCAAATACATCGCACCCTAAACTGGCCACGCAATCGGCCATCAACAAGGCAGGATGGCCTGCTGCGTCAATTGCTGCGCGAATAGCTGGAATATCATTCAGAATGGATGTTGAGGTATCGACATGTGTTGCGAGCACCGCCTTGATGCGCCCTTCGGTATCTGCACGCAAAGCCGCTTCGACTTGTGCGGGATCCACTGGAGACGAGCGGCCAAAATCAATGATCCTAGCTTCAATACCCATAGCCTTGGCCATCTCTGCCCAGCCGTGCCCAAACCTGCCCGTGGCAGGCACCAGCACCGCATCCCCGGGACTGACAGTGTTGGCCAATGCGGCCTCCCAAGTGCCATGGCCGTTGCAAATGTAGATGGCAACATGACCCTGCGTTCGGGCCACACGTTTGAGATCGGGGATCAAAGCGTGGGTCATTTCGACCAATTCGCCATCGTATATATTTGGAGCGGTGCGATGCATTGCGCGCAACACTGCCTCGGGCATCACGGATGGACCAGGAATGGCAAGGTAGCTGCGTCCTTGTGAAAGTGTCATGCTTGGCTCCGATACTCGTATAGAATTTACAGGATCTGCGCGACGTCCTGTGCGCTCTGGATTATGATGCGACAGTACTCTTGCGGTATCTGGCGTCAATGCGACCAGCGTGCTTGCTTGCGCGTCGTTGGGTCGCTACACCCTAGCGCCAGCGCAGGGCGCGGGTTTGACCTTTGGGAGGACGCAGTATGACTGACACATCGGCCTCGACCAAGGGGTTGATCGCGTGGCTTTGGCGGCACTACTTAGGCGCGCGCGCCGGGTGGCTTTTGGCGGCAACCCTGTTGATGGTCATGGAAGGCGCAATGTTTGGCGCGCTGAGCTACATGATGAAACCCATGTTCGACGATGTTTTTGTCGGCGGTAACGCTTCGGCGTTAGGGTGGGTTGCGCTGCTGGTCTTTGCCGTATTTGCCACCCGTGCCATTGCAGGAGTTTTGCAAAAAACCCTGCTGGGCTATATTTCGCAGCATGTCATGGGCGAGATGCGCAGCGATATGCTGGGCCATCTTATGACTTTGGACAGCGGGTTTCATCAAAGCAACCCCCCAGGTGCGCTGTTGCAAAGAATCGATGGAGATACGACTGTTGTTGCACGGGTCTGGAACGAAATCCTGACAGGCGCGATACGCGATATTGCGGCGTTAATATCGCTGTTCGGGGTCGCCTTTCTGATCGACTGGACATGGACAGTCACTGCCTTGGTCGGGGTGCCACTGCTCATCGCCCCGGCATGGGCCATTCAGCGTATGATCCGTGGGAATGCCCGCAGTGCGCGTGTCATCGCCGCGCGCATGTCGACACGCCTCGACGAGGTCTTTCACGGGATCGTGCCAGTCAAACTGAACCGGATCGAAGATTTGCAGTTGCGCCGTTACGATGATCTGACCCAAGAGCGCATTCGCACCGAAGTGCGCACCATCGCGGGTGCCGCACTGGTTCCCGGATTGATCGATATCATGTCCGGTATTGGGTTTTTGGGCGTTATGTTTCTTGGGGCTTCGGACATCCTGGCGGGTGAAAAAACAGTTGGCGATTTCATGGCCTTTTTCACGGCTATCGGGCTGGCCTTTGAACCCCTTCGCAGACTGGGTGCGATGTCGGGCGTTTGGCAGACGGCAGCCCCCGGCATTGAGCGGATCAGGGACATCTTGTCTGTTTCATCGAAAATCAAAGACCCCACTCGTCCCTTGGCGCCGCCCGAGGGCGTGCCTGATGTCGTTCTGAGGGATGTGAGCCTGCACTACGGCGAAACACAGATCCTAGATGGTTTGACCTTGACGGCAAAGGCCGGTCAGACCACCGCGCTCGTCGGTCCGTCTGGTGCAGGCAAATCAACCGTATTTAATCTGCTGACACGTTTGGTTGATCCTGATTGTGGGCAGGCTCTTGTCGGTGACATACCCGTGGATCAAATGCGTTTGTCAGATTTGCGCGAATTATTCTCTGTCGTCAGCCAGGATGCTCTGCTTTTTGATGAAAGCCTTCGCGATAATATCTTGCTGGGCGAGGATGCGACCGACGCGCAGCTCAACTCTGCCCTGAAGGCGGCACATGTTGAAGATTTTCTACCAAGGCTCGAACACGGTATAGACAGTCCCGCAGGGCCGCGAGGATCGACATTGTCGGGTGGACAACGACAGCGCGTAGCAATTGCGCGGGCCATTTTGCGCGATCGGCCGGTGTTGTTGCTGGACGAAGCCACCAGCGCGCTTGATCCGCGCTCCGAGGCTCTGGTGCAGCAGGCGTTGGATGCATTGTCCCAAGGTCGCACCACCCTGGTAATTGCGCATCGGCTGTCGACAATCCGTGGGGCGGATACTATTTTTGTTATGGACAAAGGCCGCGTAACGGAGCGTGGCACGCATTCCGAGCTGATAGAGCAAAATGGCACCTACGCCGCACTCTGGCGGATGCAGTCGCAGGAATAAGACACCAAAGTTGTGTCCCGATCTTTGATCATTTTGTCAGTCGCGATGATCGTAGTTGCGGGATAAATCTGCCGGCGCGGCGCCAAGATTATATTTCATCAAACGCCAGATATTGCGTGCCCCATGCCGTGCCCAACCGTCTTTTTGATACCGGCTGGCAGAGGTTTCAATGGAGGCAGGCAGTTGCCTGTGATGACCCCTGAGGGCTTTGGCCAAAGCCACATCCTCCATCAGCGGTATATCAGAATACCCGCCGACCGAGTCGTAAAGCACGCGCGGCAGCAGCAGCCCCTGATCCCCGTAAGGCAGCCCCAAGGCGCGTGCCCGCCAGTTGGCCCAGCCTGCGACCCACCCTGCGGCAGCACCCGATACGTCGAATTGCAAGCGGAAATGCCATGCAGCGGGCGGTGACTGCAGGGCCGTATCTACTGCCTTCGCCCATCCCGGCTGCAACCGGCTGTCTGCATGTATTATCATTAGCCAGTCCCCCCGTGCGGTGGCACACCCGCGCCGCAACTGTCCACCACGCGATGCAGATCCAGAGATAAAGGTTGCGCCTGCAGCCTCGGCTATGTCTGCACAGGCATCGCTGGATCCGCCGTCACTGACAATAAGCTCTCGCAAAATCCCGGCCTCAAGACCCTCCATCAGGCTGGCTATGGCCCGGGGCATAGCGTCTGCTGCGTTTCGTGTAGGCATAATAACAGAGATCGGTGCTGGCATAGCTGAATCGGGTGCCTCTTGTTTGCGCCCAGCAGTCCTATATGAAGCAGATAGAAGCAATGGGGAGTCCGTGCCATGGTTGATTTACCGCGCAGCGTGTTGCGCATTACCGGCTCTGACCGATCAAAGTTCCTGCAGGATCTGGTGACGAATGATGTTAAAGGACTGGATACAGGACTTGTCTACGCAGCTTTGCTAACACCACAGGGAAAATATCTGGCAGATTTTTTTCTTGTTCCGGACGGAAATGCCATCTTGATGGATTTACCTGAGGTTTTGGCAGCGGGTGTTCAGACGCGCCTGAACATGTATCGGCTGCGGTCTGACGTACAGATCATAGCGACTGATTTGAGTGTTGCACGCGGCTTGGGCGCTGGTCCCCAGGGCGCGTTTGCTGATCCGCGCCACCCTGATATGGGTTGGCGTGCTTATGATGGACGTGCGCAGGACACCCATGACTGGGAGAGGCTGCGCGTCTCTTTGGGAATACCTGCGGCAACCTTTGAACTGACACCAGACAGCTACATTCTTGAAATGGGATTCGAGCGGTTGCACGGCGTAGATTTTCGAAAAGGGTGTTACGTAGGCCAAGAGGTCACCGCCAGAATGAAGCACAAAACAGCCCTTAGAAAGGGATTGGCTCGCGTAGCCATTGAAGGTCCCGCGCCTGTTGGCAGTGATATCACGGTCACTGGACGTGCTGCTGGCCAGTTAACAAGCCGCGTGGGCGACATAGGTTTGGCCTACGTACGATTCGACCGTGCAAATCAAGGCAACATGATGGCAGATACCAGCAAGATCACTCTTTTGGAGGATTGTTTATCTAATTGATACAATCCATTTCAAATTGCCCGGATTAGGAACGATTTTACCATTTGAAGGGAAATTTTTCCATTAAAATTGATCAAATGGCCGGGGGTTGCCACCAACAGACAGTGCAAACGCCTTACATCAGAAAAATATAAGTATCTGAAAAAATTTACAAAAAAAATTTCAATTCACTCATTGGATCGCATGTAAAAAAAGCAACTGGGTCGATTTTTCGTCGCTATTACGTCAATCTTTGTGCGAATTTAGATGGTTTATTGTGCCTTGGACACTTTTTTGCGCGCCGTTTTGTGGCTTCGTCACGTCGTTAGGACAATGTGGCCGCTAGCCGACGACCATCGCGTGTCAAAGTCTGTGTAAGTTAAAACGTGCCTCGGGAAAGCTGCCCTCCCCGGGGTTTTGAGAGAAAAGGCCGCCGGACATGACTGACAAGATCGATTTACCCGAAGCCGAGTTGGACCTGACAGTTTTTACCGCCCTTGCTGACGGTTGGATGTTGGAAGAACGTGTCTTGGATGCGAATGGCGCGCCGGAAACAATCAAAGGAACTGACGCGAGTGAATCCATCACAGTGTCCAGTGCGTTCCCAAATGGTGAAGACGTTGTCGTCAATGCCAATGGGGGAAACGACACGGTGCGCGGTGGCACTGGCAATGACAAGCTGAACGGTGGAACCGGAAACGACTCAATCCGGGGTGATCCCTATGACAACCCTGATCTCAGCTCGGATAATTTTACCCCGGGCGAAAACACTCTGAACGGTCAGGAAGGCAACGATACCATCCTTGGCGGGAAAGGCTATGACAAGATTTCAGGTGGCACCGGCAACGACAGCCTCTTTGGTGATGACGGCGATGACTCGATCTCGGGCAGCGACGGCAATGACACCGTATTGGGCGGGAATGGTAACGACATCGGCAATGGTGGCAACGATGATGATTCCATTGCTGGTGGCAGCGGTAACGATACACTAAACGGTGGACATGGCATTGATACCGTTCACGGCGGCGATGGAGACGATGTTGTCACCGGTGGATTTGGAGATGACAGTCTGACCGGCAGTATCGGCAATGATACAATGCATGGTGGCGCAGGTAACGATATTGTCTATGGCGGTTCTGGCGACAACTCCATCACGGGAGGGACCGGTAACGATACAATCTCTGGTCAGTCCGGGAATGACTGGATTGCCGGAGGCGACGGATCCGACAGTATCAATGCTGGCGAAGGCAACAATTATATCGCTGGTGGCATCAACTCTGATACTCTTGCAGCGGGAAATGGCAACGACCGGATCGACGGTGGTGACGGTCATGATCACATTACGTTGGGCAACGGCGTAAACCGCGCATCAGGTGGCACCGGAAATGACACTCTCCTAGGCGGAAGCGCTTATGATCGTCTCGACGCTGGCGACAATGCAGACAGCGTGGACGCTGGAATCGGCAATGATCGCCTAACAGGAGGGAAAGGCAACGACACCTTGCAGGGTCGCGATGGCGACGACACGGCGCATGGTGGCGAAGGCAACGACGTGGTGTACGGCCACACCGGAGATGATTTGGTCACCGGAGGCGCCAACGACGACAGTGTCTACGGAAACGAAGGCAATGACCTTGTTCACGGCGGCAGTGGTGAAGACACTGTTTGGGGTGGTCAGGGAGACGACACCGTTACCGGCGGATTTGGCAACGACACCATCTACGGTGAAAGCGGCGATGATCTTATGTATGGCGGGGACGGAAACGATAGCGTCTACGGCGGCGAGGGATCAAATTACCTCTGGGGTGGAAAAGGCAGCGACCTTGTACATGGCGGCAGCTCTTCTGACAGTATCCGTGGTGGCGACAATCATGACACGCTTTACGGTTTCGACGGATCCGATTCGATCGATGGCGGCTACGGAAATGACGTCATCCACGCCGGATATGGCAATGATACTATAAAATCCGGCTATGGATTTGACGAAGTTTACATCACATGGTCGGCCAGCAAAGGACAACACGACACCATTCTGGATTATGACATCCTGGATAATGACAATGTGTTTATAACTGCGGAAAGCGGAGAATCCATTTCGTCGCTGACGTCGGATATCCGCGTGGTTCAGTTAGAAGGCTCGGTATTGATCGGGATTGGATATGATGGATCTGGGTCCTACTCGGCGAAATCCAATTACTCGACCAGCCTGACACTGGAAAAGAAAACTCTGGCCAAAGTAGACCTGAATGACATCATCGTTGGGTATTCGGGATCGCAACACGGAAGCTCAGGTTCTGGAAGTTCAGGCGGATCCGGCGGGTCAGGCGGTTCCGGCGGGTCAAGTGGATCCGGCGGGTCAAGTGGATCAGGAGGTTCCGGTGGTTCCGGTGGTTCCGGTGGTACTGTGATCACACCGATCAGCCTAAATACATTCACAGATGCCTACCAACCGGTGATGACCTCACCGCCGGACAGCGGCCAATTTAGCTTCGTGAACACGGAAGAGGGGACCAGTGGAAACGAAACCATAGAGGGCACTGACAGCAATGATCTTATTTTCCTTTTGGGAGGAGATGACAGAGCAGACGGTGAAAAAGGCGATGACTATATCATTGGCGGCAGCGGAGACGATGAATTGGACGGCGGCAGTGACGATGATGTCATCCTCGGCGGCACCAATGATGACGATATCTCTGGTGGCAGCGGCAATGACATGATTTACGGCGAAGTCGGGAATGATACGCTGCAAGGCAGGGAAGGGGACGACACGCTGGTTGGTGGCTCTGGTCAGGATACCTTCACAATTTGGACCATAGGCGGCGTGCGGGATCACGATATCGTTGTAGATTTCGAATCCGGAGCATCTGGTGATACCCTTGAATTTGGTGAGGAATCCCAATTTCTTGATGTGTTCCATTTTGATGCTGGTACCGTCGTTGGTGCGGGCTACGTTGGCGGCAATGCTGCCGATATCCGAAACTACAGCGCCACCGTTTTCCTTCAGGATGTGAATGAAAGCGAATGGAATTCAGCGCAAAAGTCGTTTGCCCCATTCAACTCTTTGACCTCCGAACCAGTGAACTTCGGCAATAGCAAAGAAACCAGATACGCCAGTGATGGTGCTGATACTTTTGAATTCCTGTCTGTTCAGGAAGGTGACTTTGAGATTTTGAATTTTAACCCAAGCCAAGATGAGGTCATCTTGAAGGTCTTGGTAGAAAACGGTGGTTCAACTATGACCGACGCGGAATTCGATATCTTTGTAGAAAACGTCGTTTTGGATGTCACCAACGGGGCATCTGGTGTGACATTACGCATCTATGATTTTGATGAAGTCCAAGCCAACGGAGCATTGAAATTTGCAGGATTAGAAAGCGAGGCCACATACTTCTTTAACGGTGTATCAGAAGCGAACCTTTCATACACGATAGATGCTATTGAGGCTCTTTAGGGCTTATCTTAGTCCAGGGCCCGTGGTGCCTTTCCAACAACGTTGTGCTATGGCACGATGAGCGCAACCTAAAGCGTCTGTTGAACCCGCTGTAATAGGTTTTGGGCCGGGGATGCGACGTGGGAGGTTTGTGGACAGGCAAAGACTCCTGGTCTTTCGGTGACACGGTCGGAACCGCCACCAAGGACACGGAACCCATGCTGCTGGCCATTGAATTGCATCTCATGGGTCTGCTGCGGGTAAGCCTGCACCATAAACGCCCGGCTTTGAGGCAGTTCGATATAGCCAACCTGGAGCCTGACCATTCGGTGAAACTCTCGTATATCCGACCAGCACTGCATCTAAGCCGATTTTCAAAACTCAACTCACCGTATCATCTTTGAGAAAAGAAGTTACGGTAATGAGATTCAAAAACCACCTTTATCAGGAATTTGTAGAATGCTTCATCGCCTGGATTTCGGTTCGGCGCACTTAGTGCAACTGCCATCATGTCCGCAAAATTGACCTCAACGAACGACTAGGGACGAACATTGCAGTATGCATCGATAAGATTATTCAACGGGTGCCAGATATTCTTTCAGCAATTTAATGATTATTTGGTCCAGGATGATCCAGGAAGGGAAAAAGCAAGGGCCAACGGCATTAGGTTGAGCCAAACCGGAATGGGACAACACTTCGTCTACGGAATACAGGGTGCTGCATCTAAATGGCGACTCGCCAACAGCGTTACCGGTTTACGATATGATGATTCAACTGGCGTTTCTGAGGAGTTGGGGGAGGCGTACTCTGCACAGGCAAGGGTCGCGATGTCAGTAGTTGCCTTCGAAGCTTTTGCCCGTATCTTCACTAGCGGCGGCTGGCCCACTGCTTAGTCGGTGCTGATGACAAGCATCGACAATGAGCTGTGTAAAGCGTCTCGTGACTATCTAGCTTCGGACGATCTCTTCCCAAAGCTGTACTCTAACGCACGGCGTGCTCAGTAAGTATGACTTCAGAAATTCTACACCGCCCGTACGGATACAGAGCTTTACGCAGTTTGCGTTTCCATACGCAACGCTTTTGCCCACGGCGCTATTGGTGCGCGGGCTGGATTGATAAACCTTGCTCCTGATTTGCAGAAGTACATTCTGGGCAGCATCAAGAACTAGTGTGTTACTCTTACTACAAATGCAACGCGAAGCGCTTTCTCGTACGGTGTGCAGGGGCTCTTGCAACCACCAAAAAATACATCCAGTCCCGCCGAATACTGAGCATTCTTCTTTTTGACTTCCTCGGTTTATGGGCGCCGCCGATCTGTACTAACACTGGTCGTCTTGCCTCGTGTAAAGTAAGAGTTGGAACCCCTGTCAAACAAAGGGAGGTTCATTTGGCACAGCTTCAGGTTGCCCTTTGGAAGCCACAATTTTAACGAGACAAATCCATATTTGTCTCAAATTCATTTCATATCGTGATCAGGGTATAAAAATTTAGGTGCGACGAAATGAGCGGTATTTCACCCATTGTGGTTGATGAAGTTGATGCAAAGGTGGAAGGTTCCGGAGGTGCCGATAATTTCTTGATTAACGTGGATATCCGCGAACTTGAAATGGACAAGGGCGATGACACCTTGATGTCTATTGGCCATATCGATGATTTGGATGCTGGGGATGGTGATGATCAAATCACTCTGCAGGCTGGCGCTGGTGAAGTCGTCACAGGAGCAGGAACAGATCGGATCCAATCACATGGTGATATCCAGATTTTGGAAACTGAAGATGCGACGGATTATATCCTCGTAAATGGGAATGTAGGCGAATTAAATAGCGGTGCTGGCAAGGATCGTGTAACCGTCAACGGAAATGTCGGGACATTGGAAACGGAACATGGTGCTGATTATATCAGCATCACAGGTGATATTTTCGAAATTGACAGTGGCGCAGGCAAAGATCGCATTACGGTGGTTGGAAACGTCGACCGGCTGTTTTCGGATCATGGCGCCGACACAATCTCAATTACCGGTGATGTGGTTCGGATTGATACCGATCAAGGACAGGACGTGGTACATGTCGAGGGCAACGTCCAACGCTTTGATACAGGACGTGGTCACGACACAGTGACGATGGTTGGCCATGTCACAAACATGTCCCTCGATCGTGGAAATGATATTTTAACACTGGATGGCAGTGCCACCAATCTGGATACCAGTCGTGGACACGACACGGTGAACATGACGGGTGGTGCGGACTTTGTCGACCTTGGGAGCGGCAATGATAGCTTTGTCGCCGGTGATCACATAGCTTGGCTAAACGCCGGACGCGGGCACGATTATGTAAATCTGGAAGCTGGTGGTGCAGGCCAACTTCGGTTCGGTCGTGGTAACGATACGCTCGAGGCAAACGGGCATATAGACACGATTTTGATGGGGGGTGGCCACGATGTCGCGTCCTTGTCTGACGGCGCAACACTTGTTGTGATGGGCGCGGGCAACGACACGCTTCGTGCAGAAGCGACCGGAGGTGACTGGAATGGCGGAGGATGGACCAAAGATACGGTCTATGTTGAACAATCACTGGATGAAGTCTTTTTTGAGAAAGAACAAGACATATTGGTTGTGATTGACCGCGATACCGGGTCACGGACCAACGTGAGTAATTTTGAGTTTTTGGCATTTGATCACCAGGGCGCCACTATTGAAGATATCATGTCCTCCTTTGGGTCAGAGGATGAGGTCGACCCAACAGCATTTGGGATTTGGGATTTCATGGCCTAAGATGCTCACCTGATTTCTCTGGAAATGGCTGATATTTCGCATAGCGACAACGGACGTCGACTTGCATGTCGTGAATAGGGCTGCTCAATCTTTGATGGATGCAGTCCTTTTTGTTGACCCAACAGCTGATTTTTTTGGCCTAAGTTATATAATCCAAGATCAGTTTTGATCCCGCTTTGGCGCGGTCACGCGCCTAAGACACATTGTGCAAAACGAATTTTTTTGCGCCAAAATCTTTTGATAATGTGTCATGTAACATTCTGGTATGTCTACTTTGGACAGAAGATATTCATATTTTTTCACGACACCTGTTCGCCAGTACGACCTTTTGTGCTGACCCGTTGACCACTAGAAACGAAGTCTTTGGAACCAATGTCTGATCCGCCACGTGTTTGGGCGATCAGGCTGGATGGCATTTGTAAAGGCAGCGGTGGTCCAGTGCTTTATCTTTGTAATTCCTGTCGTCCCGTCAGGAATGGGGCTGGACAAACAACCCCAGCCGCGCTGACACTCATCCCGATGAAAAAGACCACACGGAGACACAACAGATGAATACATTGCTGACTTCTGCTGCAGTAGTGCTTATCGCAACCACGACGGCTCAGGCTGGTGGACATGGCTGCGCGGCGGGCAAAACACTGACTGATGGCACGCTGACCATCGCGACCGGGAATCCTGCCTATTATCCTTGGGTGATGAATGACGCCCCGGAAAGCAAAGAGGGATTTGAAGCTGCCGTTGCCTATGCCGTTGCCAATGAAATGGGCTTTGACGAAGATGCAGTGACATGGGTGCGCACGAGCTTTGACGAGGCGATCCAACCCGGTGCCAAAAATTTTGATTTCAACATGCAACAATATTCCATCACCCCTGAACGTGAGATGATGGTAGATTTTTCGCTCCCCTATTACACATCGGCGATGGCGGTTTTGACCACTGGCAAGGTCATCTCGGCGGGTGCAGAACCTACATTGGAGAGCCTGCGGGGGTTGCTTTGGGGGGCGGCCGCAACAACGACGGCTGTTCCCATGTTGGCGGAAATAGCCCCCAACAGGGATCCCATGCTGTATAATGACAATACGGATGTGACCGCCGCAATTGCCGCAAACCAGATCGATGCTGCTTTGTTCGATTTGCCGACAGCATTGTTTCTGTCGGCGGTAATGGTTGAGGATGGCGCAATTTTGGGTCAGTTCCCCGCCGATCGCAGTGAAGCACCAGACCAGTTCGGCCTGCTTATGGAAGAGGGCAATCCTTTACGCGAATGTGTGAACGCTGCAATTACGTCTCTTACGGAAAGTGGTGCTTTGGCCGAGATCGAAGCCACATGGCTACAATCCGCCACCGGGGTGCCGGTGATCGAATAGATGGTGCAAGCCCCCATGACCCGCCGCGCCGCGCACCAAGCGCAAGCGCGGCGCAAGGCACTGCGTATTGGTGCGGGATCGACCATCGCTGTTTTGGCAGCGGTGGTCGTCTTTGTGCCCATGGCCCCCGGCTGGCCAGCGGTTCAGCGTAGTTTTTTCAATGCCGAGGTTTTGCAAAGAACATTTCCGGGCCTTTTGGATGCCTTTGTGCTGGATGTGATGATTTTTGCGTGGTCAGCCCCAGCCATTGCCATTTTGGGGCTTTTGGTTGCAATCGCGCGTGATCTGCGCAGTCCTGCCTTTTTTCCCATCCGTTTATTGGCCACGGTCTACACGGATGTCTTTCGGGGATTGCCGGTTATCCTTGTTATCTACCTGATTGGATTTGGTATTCCCGGACTTGGACTGCCAAGACCATGGAATTCCCCCTATATTTGGGGCTCGCTTGCTCTTGTCTTGGTGTATTCGGCTTATGTTGCCGAGGTGATCCGGTCTGGCATTGACAGCATCCACCGCAGCCAGCGCGCCGCGGCGCTGTCTTTGGGGCTGGGCCACGGGGACACCATGCGGTTTGTCATACTTCCTCAGGCGTTGCGCAATGTTTTGCCTGCAAATATGAACCTTGTGGTCGCACTACAAAAGGATGTGGCGCTTTTGTCGTTCGTCGGCCCTGTTGAGATTTTTCGCCAAGCGGGCGTGTACAAATCCCTATATGCGAATTTCACGCCCAATGTTGGCGCTGCGCTGATTTTTTTGATTATTACCATTCCG
>JAYQEA010000036.1:0-12814 GCA_038138625.1 Roseivivax sp. | reverse complement strand
GATATGCGGATTACTTGTTGCAAAAACAACGTCAAAGGCAGGGTTGAATGCTTAAACTAGCAGCTGTCAACAAAAGCTTTGGCGCCAACAAGGTGCTGGATGGCATCGACCTTGAGGTGACAAAAGGCGAGATGGTGTGCCTGATTGGCGCATCCGGGTCCGGAAAGTCCACACTTTTGCGGTGCGTTAATCTTTTAGAGCCGATTGACGATGGTGCAATCTGGTTTGACGGTCGGGATATCGCGGACCCGGACCTAGATCCGCAGCCTATACGCCAACGTATCGGGATTGTTTTTCAAAGTTTCAACTTATTCCCGCATATGACAGCGATGGAAAATGTAATGCTGGCGCCGCGTCGGATAAAACGTCTTAGCCGCGCGTCATTACAGGCACCGATCTCGACATTGTTCGATCGGTTTGGTCTATCTGACCGAATGGGTCATTATCCTGATCAACTATCGGGTGGGCAGCAGCAACGGGTAGCGATTATCAGGGCGCTGGCCATGCAACCCGAGATTATGCTGTTCGATGAAATCACCTCGGCGTTGGATCCGGAACTGGTGGCCGAGGTTTTGGATGTTCTGCGCGCGCTTCATTCGGACGGCATGACAATGATCATGGCCACGCATGAAATCGGTTTTGCCAGAGAGCTATCCGATCGCATTTGTTTTTTGGATGGTGGTCGTATTTTGGAACAAGGGCCACCGTCACAGGTTATTGACCATCCACAAGAAGCCCGTACCAAGGCTTTTCTTTCCAGAGTTTTCTGATCACGGTGCGTCTGCGTCTGCGTCTGTGTCTGTGCGGTGATGCGTGAACAGACGTGCGTATGTCATGATCTGCCGTGGTTTTTCATGCTAATGACAGTTTTTTGCAGCCAAATCTGTCTGGCTACTTCTAATCACTCTATGCTGACGCGGATTTCTAATGCGTGACTGATATCAGAGCTCCCTCAGCTTGGGGTGGTTCAAGTCATCTGCAATGCGTTGTGTTTGAGAGAACCTGACTGACAGCCCCGGGCACTGAGACGTATCATGCGCACCGAGTGTCGTCAGCGCCCGGTTTGACCACCTGTAGAGTAGTTTTCCATGGCAGCAATCCTGACGCCTGGGACCTTGCAAACTGGGATGCGGTCTGCTGTGTTGCCGTTCAGCCCAGAGATACCGCGTGTCAAGTATCGCCGAAGCCATACAATGCGGGTTAGATTACAGTAGGTTGCCCCCGCCAGCAGTGACTTACCAGATATACTCAGCAGTTTTGCGTGCAGCTGGACTTTGGGGACATCACAGATAGGCTTTGCATGTGCTAGACGGTGTGTAGTGCGTCTTTTGGGTGTTGATCACGCGTCTTTTTCTCATCAACGTAGAGCTGCGCGTCGCGTTTGACGGCTTTGCCTGCAATCGCAGAGCACTGAGCCTTGTATATCTAGAACCGTACATCTGACATGCGTCATGCAGGTGACTTCGTAGATATCACTGAAATCTTATAGGTCTTTCGATCCTGCATAGCCGTTCGCATGCATCCAGCGATGGTATCTCATGAGGCGGTCTTTGGGGTGCTGCCCTTTGAGACCTGACGAGACCTGATACCGGCTCGCCAGTTTTATGTCATTCTAGCCAGGGCGCCCATCAAAGCCATATGTCAAACGACCTGCCATCGCAGTATTGTTGGTCCCCGGGACGCGTACCGTCATCAGAATGTCGCCTGCAAAGAAAGCTGTCTCGTCAAATCAAGGCGACCAATGGCATCCGTCAGCGGTTTCAGGATGGCTGCGGATTTGCCGACCAAATAGGCCAGTTTGGAATGAGCAATGTTGACCCCGGCATGCAGCCTCGCCGAACCATAACAAAACAATGGCTGGGTGGGAGTCCCACACATGCATTTATCCTGCTATGTCGGGTGTTCAGCTGCGCAATTGTGCACGCCAATCAATCCCCTGCGACAGAAGCGCCAACTTCACTGCGGTCAGAGCGACCTTGCCCTCTTGCACCGATGGCCAAACGAACCGGCCTTCTTCAGTCGCTTGCTGAACAGACACGTGCTTCACAAACGGAACCTGCGTCAAAGTCAGATCTGCCAGCGTCGTAAACGCCAGCCGCCTGCGCGTCGGGCCAGCGGTCAGCCAGGCTCGCGAGTTCGCCGTGATCTGTATGAGACAGAAAGACCGCAGATCAACCGAGTTAACGCCTAAGGATCGTGCCTACCGACAGCCCTCGGCTAATGACCTGCAGCGGTGCCAATCTCAATCGTACTTGGGGCAGGCGTGGCATCAATCGTCGCGCCCATGCTTTTGGTCTGACGCTGGTCTAAAGTCACTGCAGCGAAAGGAAGACGCCAAAGCAACCTCACCCTTTCCCACCTCCGGATCAGCTGCTAATTCGGTATAATGCAAGCACGTTTGGAGCAAATCGGTGTTCATCGCATACTGCGGCGCGACCTGCGTTTCGCACACATCCAGCGTGCAGGTTTGCAAGCGGATCGGCAGCTTTTCCTCATCCGACCAGAACCGTGCCGTCTTGCGTGCGATATTTGTCCTCGAAATATCCATTCTCAAATGAAGACACTCACCAACACTCACTATGTGGGATCAAAGTGACAAGACCAGACGGTAACTATTTGGCTGCATATCACTGCACTCATTCGTAAATACGCCGAATGAACATGACGTACGTGTCCGCGAATAAAGCACCACTTCCTTCAGAGGAGCTTTCCAAATCAATTCAAGCTGGGGTGTTGCAATTGGAGTTCCCGCGGCAGAGTTGTGTCATGCAAAAAGACGTTTGACCGTTGACGTGTATTGGCCGCATTTATCGTAAAGTTTTGCAAGGAGCTTTTCCTTGTCAGCCAACAAAGGCCAAGTGCCCAATGGCGCATGCTCCTGTCGTATTGGTCACCGAACGTGACGACGGATGGCAGGCTCTGGGCGTCGCAACGACCTGCCTCTGCCCAGGCGTGCTGTTGTTGTGCTTTAGCGACCACGGTTTTGTTCAGCGGCCAGATGTCCGGTTTTGATCCAGAGCAGTGCACCTGCAGGTCCTGCGTCAATCGACGTCTGACTTTGACAGGGCAGGCGCATCCAGTCCCAAGTGTCCAGTATGTCACGATCTGTAACGGCAGATCCGTTGACGACGAAAACCTCTGCCCCTCCATCCGCGTCCAAATCCACACTTGCCCCCGGAGCCAGTGTTTCGAGCCAAACGGTTTCGAAGGCATCTTTATGAAGGTGCGTCCGACCCTTCTTTGGGTCGGTTTGCACATGAACCTTGGTGCGATCCATTGGATGCATCTGGTGAAGTTTCACCAAAATAACAGCCCCCGCAGATGTCGCCGGAGTGTGATGTGACGTTGGTGGATTGCGCACATAGGCGCCCTTGGGAAAATCGCCGGTTTCGTCCTGGAATACGCCATCCAAAACCAGAAATTCCTCGCCACCACCGTGGGTATGCGCTTCAAAGGAACTGCCCGGGGCAAAGCGAACTATGGTTGTTGCTCGGGCGACTTCCTGTCCTATCCGGTCAAGCATCTTGCGTTCGACGCCGGCAGCAGGACTGGCGACCCAAGGCGTCTGCTTGTAGCTGACAATCACACGTTTTTTGAAATCCGCGTTTATTTTCATATTTTGCTTCCGTCTTGGGGTGCCACGCCACTGAAGTTTATGGTTGGCGGGACCCAATTTTTATTCCACGTCTAGTCTTTGGATGAGCGTAAATTGCGTTCGATTGCCGCCAATCGTGCCATGACTTCCTCGCGGTAGGCGTCGGTTGCTTGGTTTGCCTCAACCGCATGAGCATCCTGCATTGAATTCACAATCAAACCAACCACAAGGTTCACAACGGCAAAGGTTGTTACCAAAATAAACGGTACAAAAAATGCCCATGCTGCGGGGTGTTGTTCCATCACCGGGCGCACTATGCCCATGGACCAGCTTTCCAAAGTCATGATCTGGAATAGGGAATAGGCGGATTTTCCAAGCGTTCCAAACCACTGCGGAAAGGTATCCCCAAAGAGCGACGTCGCCATGACCGAGGCAATGTAGAAAATGATCCCCATCAGCAAGAAAACTGATGCCATGCCGGGTAGCGCAGTGACAAATCCCTCCACAACCCGTCGGAGTGCCGGTGCAACCGAAACAACGCGCAAGAGCCGTAAGATCCGCAATGCGCGCAAAATTGTCAGACCTTCTCCGGCGGGCACCAATGAAATGGCTATGATGAGAAAATCGAAGACGTTCCAGCCATCTCGAAAAAACCGCAGCCCTTGTGCATACAGTTTGGCCAGCAGCTCCAGCACAAAAATGATAAGGCAAATCGTGTCCAAGGTCCCAATCAATGGGCCTGCAACGGCCATTGCTGCATCGCTTGTTTCGAAACCCAAGATGGCTGCATTGAACAAAATTACTGCCATAATTGCGTTGCCAACCCACGGTCGGTTTATAAAGCGCGAAACAAAATCGCGGGTCATGTCTCGGGTCTCCTTATTTTGATGTCTCGCGGGTGCGGTGCAATGCAATGCAGTGTTTATGGCGCAGTCGCTTTTGAAATGTGAATCATGACATATCTCTTAATACATGCAGATAAATGGGCAATGCGTATGATCTAAGGCAGACACGTCCTGCAAGGAATGGTGATTTGAAATGTAATGTCCTTCAGTACTTTTGCAGGTGTTTGAACTGTGACATGGGTTAAGCACCCCCTCAAATAAACCCTTCAAAACGACGGTGCCATGTAATCCAGCCGGATCCGCGTGTCATGCGTCAGTGGATCAATCCTACCCTTCCAAGATGCCCACATGTTTGATGACACGTGATATGTGTGAAAAATTTGTTTGCAGTTATCGACAGAATATAGGCAGCTGGTACCAGCGTTAGGGGATGGCACGAAAACTAGTGCTGTTTTGTAGGGATATTCGTATGTTGCAGACAGTCGGCTTTATAGGACTAGGTGCAGTTGGAGCCAAGCTGGCAGGGTCGCTGTTACGAAACGGCGTTGATCTGACAGTGCTGGATCTGGATCGTCAGAAAATGGCAGATTTTGTGGCTGGCGGTGCACTTGCAGGGACGGATGCGGCCCAAATGATGCGAGACAATGATGTTGTTGTGACAAGTCTGCCCAGTCCTGCGGCGTCACGCGCAGTCTTGAACGATCTTTTACCGGAAATTGTCGCTGGAAAAACATGGATCGAGATGTCGACGACGGACGCGGACGACATGGTGGAGTTGTCTGCGCAGGTGATCGCAAAGGGCGGTCGTGTGGCTGAATGTCCTGTTTCGGGCGGATGTCACCGGGCGGGTACTGGCAATATTTCCATTTTTGTGGGCTCCGACAGGGAAACCTTTGACGCCGTTCTCCCACTGATGAGCCTTATGGGGCGACGCATTCTGCATACAGGTGCAATTGGGACCGCCTCGACATTGAAAGTTATGACAAACTATCTTGCAACGGCCAACTTGCTGACCTGTTGCGAGGCTCTGGTCACCATGAAGGCAGCCGGACTGGACATGGCGACAACCTTTGAAGCCATGAAGATCTCGTCTGGCACCTCCTTTGTACATGAAACCGAAAGCCAGCTGATATTGTCTGGTTCGCGGGACGTGGACTTTACCATGGACCTCGTGGCCAAGGATATCGGGCTGTTTCAAAAACTTGCGACAGACAACAACGTCCCGCTTGAAATATCACCCAAGCTGGTCGCGGTCTGGGCCGACGCAATGGCACAGTTGGGCGCGCGCGCGCAATCGGACCGTTACATAGAGTTGTTGGAAAAGGCGACGGGTCTGGACGTTCTAGCCGATGGCTTTCCACAAGAGCTGATCGACACCGAACCAGAAGAGCGCGGTTATGAAGTGCGCCCGCGCAGTCTGAGATAGCCTTTTATGATCGGCGATACTGCAGATCACGTTTAGATTGGCGCTGACCTTTCCGAGTTTTGCGGGTATCGACGGCTATTCTTGGCGACTAGGCACTTGACGCTGTGAGGGGGATCGCTTACGTCGTTTTTGCGCAGCGGGCGTTGTGTAGTGGTAAGACCTTAGCCTTCCAAGCTAATGACGCGGGTTCGATTCCCGCCGCCCGCTCCAAACTCCATACACAATAAATATGTTAACCGCAGGGCGGTGCATGGGATGTATGCGGAGGTCTGCGAAGTGCCTTCATTGGCCGATGGCGCCTATCGGTCAGGGCATGCGGTGTCGGATGCGTAGACTGGGTGTGCCGTTTCGCAGGATGATCGAAGATCTGTTTGGTAGGATTGAACAGATGACCCAAACAGAGAGCGGCAAACATAGCAAACGTCATATCCTTCAGGATGTCTATGCGCATTTTTTGAGTGACGTCTGCCACAGAGTTGGAGCGCCTTTCTGGTGCTTACGCCTGCTTGATCGAAAAATGTGTTCTGTTGATACGACCACCGCGCTCGACCGCTGGTTTGCGTGATTTTAAGGGGGTTACGGGCCGCTAGGACTTCTGTTGCGCCGTCAAATAAGACGGCTGGACAGGTTTCATTAAAATGCGCCAAGTCCGCTACACTTTGGTGTTTCTGATCGTGGGTGGTTGACCCCGACCTATTCGTCCCCCTAATTCTGCATGACGAGACGACAGGAGTGCCCATGGCGCGCGACCAAAGCCTTACCGAAAATCCGCAAGATCGTGAGAAATCGAAAAACATGGGTTCTTTACGAGCGCTGTTCCCGTTCATGTTACCCTACCGGGGCATATTGATCAGTGCGATGGTTGCCTTGGTGACGACCGCCGGATTGTCTTTGTTGTTGCCTCTGGCGGTCCGGCGGGTTGTAGACAGCTTTGAAAGTGGCGAGACGCAACTTCTGGACAATTATTTCATGGCAGCACTGGTGATTGCCGCGGCACTCGCCGCAGGAACCGCGCTGCGATATCTTTTGGTGACCCAACTGGGCGAGCGCGTCGTGGCCGATATTCGTATGGCGGTATTTGATCGTGTGATCGGGATGAGCCCCAGTTTCTTTGAAAGGGTTATGACCGGTGAAGTCCTCAGCCGCATCACGACGGATACGACGCTTATTCTATCTGTGATCGGGTCATCGGTTTCGGTGGCATTGCGCAACGTCCTGATTTTGGCGGGCGGTATGCTTTTGATGCTTTTGACGTCGCCAAAACTGACCTTGTTGGTTTTACTGATCGTGCCGGCAGTCGTTGTGCCTATTTTGACACTTGGTCGCCGCTTGCGGGTGCTCAGCCGGGAAAATCAGGACTGGATTGCCGATAGTTCTGGGAATGCGTCCGAGGCCCTGAACTCGGTGCAAACGGTGCAGGCTTTTACCCACGAGGCTTTGTCGCGCGATGCCTTTGCCGATGTTACAGAAAAAAGCTACGCCAGCGCGAAACAACGTATCGCCACCCGTGCAGTCATGACAGCCATTGTGATCTTTTTGGTGTTTGCCGGAATAGTCGGTGTCCTCTGGGTCGGGGCGAATGACGTTCGTCAGGATGCGATGAGTACGGGAGAATTGGTACAATTCGTCATCTATGCCGTGATGACCGCTGGATCGGTTGCTGCGCTAAGTGAAATTTTTGGTGAACTTCAGCGCGCTGCGGGTGCAACCGAACGACTGGTAGAGTTGTTGCATGCCAAAGACAGTGTTGATGATCCAGATGTGGCGCTACGGCTTGCACAACCTGTTCGGGGAGAGATCCAGTTCAGGGGGGTGCAATTTGCCTATCCCGCGCGTCCGGGTGTATCTGCCATGATCGGGGTCGACCTTGATATTCGTCCTGGCGAAACCGTCGCCTTGGTTGGACCATCCGGAGCAGGAAAAACAACCGTCATCCAGTTGATCCAAAGGTTTTATGATCCTGATCAGGGACATATCTCGCTCGACGGTATCCCCCTGACAGAGATGAACCGCGATGATTTTCGCCAACATCTGGCGCTTGTTCCGCAAGATCCGGTAATCTTTGCAGCTTCTGCACGTGAAAACATTCGATTTGGCAGGCCCGACGCGACAGATGCAGACATCGAGGCCGCGGCGCAGGCAGCCGCTGCACATGATTTCATTTCTGCCTTGCCGGAAGGATACGATACATACGTCGGCGAACGCGGGGTGATGTTGTCCGGTGGTCAAAAGCAACGCATTGCGATTGCAAGGGCGATTTTGCGGGATGCCCCGGTTCTTTTGCTGGACGAAGCAACAAGCGCACTGGACGCCGAAAGCGAGCGACTGGTGCAAGATGCCGTGGACCGGCTGGCTCAGGGTCGCACGACGATCATCGTGGCGCACCGTCTTGCAACCGTAAAAATGGCGGACCGCATCATTGTGTTGGACGCAGGGCGCGTCGTGGCACAAGGCACGCATGACCAGCTGGTGGCGCAGGGCGGGCTCTACGCGCGGCTGGCACGATTGCAGTTCACAGCGGGTGTCGCTGCGTAATACGCCCCTGAACCCTGCGTCACAACACGAAGTGACGCAATGTCCCTTTGCAACACCAGTCTTGCGCAGATGCGACACGCTGTCCACAATATGTCCAACGCAGGTAGGGGCGTGGCTCGGACACGTGCCAAGGGGAGGGAACGGATGTCATTTTCATCAATCGCAGATCGCGATGCCATCGAACAAGAAATGTCATGGGAAGATCGGGATATTCCCACGACCCTTTATGAGCAGTTGGTCAAGACGGCAACGGCCCACGCGGATCGTCCCGCGATCAGCTATCAACTGTTGTCCGGGCCCAAGGATCCTGCGCAGACAATCACATGGAGCGAGCTTTTGCAGCGTAGCTGTCAGGCTGCAAATTTGTTTAGATCGCTCGGGATCGAAGAGACCGATGTCATCGCCTATGTACTGCCGAATGCGCTTGAGACAGCCTATACCTTAATCGGCGGTGCGATCGCGGGAATTGTGGCCCCCATCAATCCTTTGCTTGAGCCAGAACAGATCGGCGCCATCTTACGCGAAACCGGAGCAAAGGCCGTCGTCACCCTCAGGCCGTTTCCCAAAACGGATGTCGCCCAAAAGGTTGCAGAGGCAGTGCGTCATGCCCCACAGGTCCATGCCGTGCTTGAGGTGGATCTGAACCGCTACCTCACACCACCCAAAAGCTGGATCGTGCCATTGATCCGGCCCAAGTTGGACGGCAAGAGCCATGTCGACATCAAAAATCTGGTCAAGGAAATGGCCAAGCAGCCAAAGACGCTGGCGTTTGAGGACAGTAAGAGTGATCGGGTAGCCGCCTATTTTCACACAGGGGGCACCACGGGTATGCCCAAGGTCGCGCAGCATACCTATGGCGGTATGATCTACAATGGGTGGCTCGGTGCGCGCTTGTTATATAGCGAAACCGACAACCTGATGTGTCCGCTGCCACTTTTTCATGTCTTTGCCTGTCATCCGGTTTTAATGGGGGCGATATGTTCGGGCGCCCATGTGATTTTCCCGACGCCACAGGGATACCGCGGGGACGGCGTGTTCGACAATTTCTGGAAGTTGATCGAGCGCTGGCAGGTAACCTTTATCATAACGGTGCCCACGGCGATTTCTGCATTGATGCAACGGCCTGTGGATGCGGATGTGTCCTCGATCAAGAATTCGTTTTCAGGATCGGCGCCTTTGCCGCTGGAGCTGTTCAAACGCTTCGAAAGCGCCACGGATGTCAGTATCGTTGAAGGATACGGATTGACCGAGGTCACATGCCTTGTGTCGTGTAACCCTCCGGGTGGGGAGAAAAAGGTAGGATCCTGCGGGGTGGCCTTGCCATACACGGACATCAAGATAACAAAGGTGATAGACGGCCAGGCTGTGGAATGCGACGTGGACGAAATAGGCGAAATCTGCATCTCCAACCCAGGTGTTCGTCCCGGCGCGACCTACACCGAACTTGATAAAAACGTGGGCCTTTACCATTTTGACACACATTTGCGCACTGGCGATTTGGGTCGTGTCGACCAAGACGGCTATCTTTGGATCACAGGACGAGCCAAGGATCTGATCATTCGTGGGGGACATAATATTGATCCCGCCGAGATTGAAGAAGCACTGTTAGCGCATCCAGCTGTGGCTTTTGCCGGTGCCATAGGGCAGCCTGACGCTTACTCTGGTGAAATTCCATGTGCCTTTGTGGAATTGATAGATGGGGGACAGGTCACGACAGAGGAGCTTTTGGAACATTGTCGCGTTCACGTGCATGAACGCGCGGCACATCCAAAACACATGACCATCCTTGATGAACTGCCAAAAACCGCTGTGGGCAAGGTTTTCAAGCCAGAGTTGCGTAAGCAGGCTATTACG
Organism: Roseivivax sp.; assembly: GCA_038138625.1. Taxonomy (GTDB): domain Bacteria; phylum Pseudomonadota; class Alphaproteobacteria; order Rhodobacterales; family Rhodobacteraceae; genus JAQXDR01. The sequence goes on along the minus strand of JAYQEA010000036.1, from coordinate 2,559 downwards.
CGCATTTACAACGCAGCGCTCGAAAAAGCGGAAACTCCAGCCCGGGTTGTATCTGTTATAGATGACAAGAAACGCGGCTTGATTGCACAGATCGACGCCAATGGTTCGGACGAGGCGGCGGTTTCAAAAGTACTCGGAGATTACACGCGGCCATGGGAGTGGTCTTCCTAATCGTCTTTTCAATACCCTTATGTCGGCGGGCTCAGATTGGGGCCCCCGACACAGGGTTACTCGCTTGGCGCGCAGAATTTATTGTAGAGAAATTCGATAAGTGTTCTCGTGTCGTCGCAATGTAACCGATAGAATACCGTCTTGCCTTCGCGACGGTACTGCACCAAACCTTCCTCTCGAAGGCGAGACAAAAGCTGACTTACCGCAGCCTGCCTTATGCCCAATAAAGCCTCTAATGCACCAACAGATTTTTCGCCCGCGTAAAGATGACACAGGATCATCAACCGTCCTTCGTGTGCAACACCTTTGAGGTACTGAGCCGCGGCACGTGCGTTTTCCTCCATGTTGACTGTTTCATGTTCAGCCACACCGTCGGTCATGTTGTTATCTTTCCTTTAGTCAATACAAGTATATGCGCAAAACGTCGCGCTGAATCAACCCTTGCGTGGGTTGAGGAACGAATCAGATTATGGATTTTCGGTGAACAAGTTTGAAAATCAGTGAATTGGGTCTTGCATTGCGTGACTCCCAACGCTATCCCCCACCTCGACGGACCGATAGCTCAGCTGGATAGAGTACTTGACTACGAATCAAGGGGTCGGGGGTTCGAATCCTCCTCGGTCCGCCACTCCCCTTAAAGTCTGTTCACAATAAACCAGTCTAGCTTCCAACCGATTTTGTTGGGACAAGGCCGTTTCATTTTTTCAAAAGAAACGGGTGTTGCGGCGTGGAACAAATCATTTCTTCCAAGGTGTCTCCTTAGGTCATATCATGCGCTTAGGGTGGGGCAAAAATATCTGGCGTCAGCAGATGCGGGACCGATTTGAGAATTAGAACCAAGCGGGATTTCTACTTCATCTTATCGATCAGAAGATCGAGATGCTGAAGCAATCCAGGCGAATCGAAAGACGCGGCGTGCAAGGCAGTTAAGACCATCCGTCACAAGACCCTGCTGACCTTGCCAGCCCAACAGAATATCCGCGTTATAGTGGCAGGCCTGTGCGGCAAGCAAAGCATTTTGGTTCAATAATGTCGCTGGACAAGTGTTGCTGCGCCTGCATGAAAGCTGGCCGAAGGATTTCCTTGGGGCTGGCAAGCGTTGATTATCGAACGTCACAGCACCGCTATATCGCCAGAGACAAAGGAATTGCGCGCTGGAACACGTGCCTTGAAAGCGTATGTTGCTGATCTAACCTTTGGCAGACCAACTACACGTTCTGCAAAATCATCGGATAGGGGGATGACCTCTCGTCAGGAGTGCGGCGGCGACATCTTTGCCTGGAAGCTTTTCACAAATATGCGGGCTGAAGACGCGGCAGACACAATCGAACCGGCGTTGACCGTATCGAGGCGCGGCCAAACCATCGTGCACCACAACCCTGATCTGCCCGGCGATGGCGGATCCATTTACATCCCGGGTCATCTAGTGAACTGGCTCGAGGGGCCAAGCACGCCGCATATCAGCTGTGCGCCATTCCACTGGCAAACGCATGGCAAAACCCCTCTCGCGACATATCTGTGCTAGGCGTGGACGGTCGGTGGAATAATGATGACAGGCCAGAAAGAACCACTGAATTCTCGCGCACAATGTCCTGTCCTGTAATCTGGACAGGGGATTAGAGCGACCGTCTAATATTCCAACACACAGCGCTGCCGTGAGGGCCTCTGCAATCTCACGCCTGCCGATGTCTGCTTGTAGCGGGCTGAGCAAATCCTGAAAATAGAGAGACAAGATCAACACCCGGACACTCCAGAATCGCGGGTTGCAGCACAAAGCTGTGGCCCCATAGACTCAAACGGAAATCGAGCTCCAGCCTCCAATCACAAAACTTCTCTGCTGGCCCAAACGATCTTACGACTGACGGGAGGCGCTATATAAAGACATACAGGGATTATTCGCAGAAGAATGGCGGTATTTGGCTCCGGCCAAGGATGCAGGCAAACCCAGATAGCGCTTCGCAAAGCGGAAAGTGCAGGCTTCTGTTGCCAGGTGCCTGCGAACCCCGCCTTACGCGGCTAGGCATAAGGGCTTAAGTTTCGGTCTTTCGGACTGCTTACGCAGCCAGAGCGACCGGAGCACGATTGTCATTTGCAATTGTACATGTCGGACCGATAACGGTGGTACCCCGCCGGAACAAAGCTAACCCCTTTAGACGTTCGTCGATCCTATTTCGGCCCCATGACCCGTAAATGACCGGGTGGTTGGTGGAGCCGCCGGGTACCGCCCCCGGGTCCGATCCGCTTATTACGAGCGCGTTTATGTCCATAGTCTCTTGCGAGACACCCTACATATACGAACTCGTGCTTCTATAGAGAAGGGGGTTTATAAAATTATTCTCAATAACCTGCCCTCACGATTTCGGTCCATTCAAAAAATGAGAATTTGTT
>JAYQEA010000035.1:0-34127 GCA_038138625.1 Roseivivax sp. | reverse complement strand
GCACAAGTTCGATACATTCCCGGCGACGCGAATGGCTCAGAAGTTTCCCTTTGCCAAAGTTGATCCCAAACGAAGGTGGCGCTTTGCAAAAGCGATTGTCAAACCTATCAAAACGGACCGCGTCAATGCCGCCATGCTTGCAAATACGGTGGCTGTACGCAGTTTGTCCCCGCATACGCCAGCCACGCTGGAAAACAGAAGAAAGTCGCTCTGACCGCCATCATGCGGACGTTGCGTATCATGCCAAACCGCTGGCGACGCATCGCTCGACAGTGGACTGAACAATTGCCTTGGCCAAGACGGATACGCCTCCCAAGAATGCAGGTCCCGGGACGCTGCCGGACATTCTCACGCGCAAGGTCAAGACCTTTGTCAGGCAGGAGCTGAGTGCCAAGATACGCCGTCACCCACCTGTTCAACCTCGAAAATCCAACCTGTAAATCCGATGCCACCTGCTTGCGGGGCAGACCGCTCGAAAGGGCTATGCGATCCCCGCCGCGCCAGCGCAAGAGACGTCTTGGTGGCGCGGTATCGTTGTTCTTTGGTGGCATAATACCGCGTCAAAGGGGCAGCGCGAAAACACGACAGGCCCATTTTTTTCTGCAATCGTCCTTGTGACAACCGTATCTCATGGTGATCGGGTTCGAGCCGAAGAAATCAAGTCTTATACCGTAGACAAGGCCAAAGAATTTACGAGATTGATAACGGCATCCGCCATGGGTCCGTTTCGCCGCCCCATCGCAATCTTTAACAATCCTTTTGATTTTCCATTTGGGTGGAGGATTTTTTCAGGCTTGATTATCTCGAAACGATGACCTCGAAATCCAAAGCTCATTCCTGTTCCCAAAAATCTTGTGCCATCAACAGTTGCGTTTGCACGCATGGTTGAAATAACCTTTTGGTGGATACCTTCATGATCAAAACGCTCTTTGAAATGAATTGCAACAAATGGCGCAACGGCCCATGCAAGGTGTGCAGATGAACTAAGACTTGGGTGGGACACCCGTTCGAACATCCCATCATGGGACTGTATCGTTGGCTTTAATGCGCGCGCAAGCCTGGTGTTGTTCTCGAATACCGCACGACAGTGTTCTGAAAACCTGTTGATGTTCAAGAACCATGGCACATCTAGCGCCGCTGCTTCATATGTGGACAGCCCTGTCCCGTTGACCGTTCGGTGCCCTGATACTTGGCGGAAAAAATTTTCAGCTGCGTCTGCATTCGGGGCTGCCTGTCTGCAATACAGCGAAACAATTCCCACATTGGCCAGCTCGAGCCCTTCTTGGTCCAGTTTGAGACCAGAGCTTATATGCGCAACTATTGGCGAAGCATCTTGGGGAAGAGCATTCAGAAACTTTTGCATTGGGAAGCGATCGCCCACGATGGTTGTATCAACAACGATCATATCCAAAGCGCGTTTCCGTTGAGCCATCGATGCAATAAGCAATTCGAGGTCTATGACTTCCATCTCCCAGTCATAAGATACCGGTTCAAAGAACAGAACATGTCCATCGCCGTGCTCAACAGCTTCATAAAGATCCGGTCCCACCGCATGACGACGAAACGTCATGAGAGACGAGGCATATAGATCAAATACGCGTTGAGTTTCGAAATACCCTCCAAAAAAGTCAAAAATGATTTTTGTTTGATCGCGGCCAAAGAAAGACGCCTGAATATTCTGCAAGAGGGATGAAATCGCCGCCATCCCACTTCGAAATAAAAGGTGGGAACTGGCCCAGCCTCGTATTTGGGGACGATAGCTTTTGCATCGTCTTTCGAGTGCACGCGGCATGAACAAGCGTTCATATTGCAAATCATGCGTCTGCCCCAATGGCAATATGACTGTGTCATTCGCCAAGGGGGATTTCAGGTGATGGCCGGTGTGATCATGGGCAATTTGCATCCAAATGGCACGCATTTCCAGCGATAGTCGGTCAAGTTCGCGTTCATCTGCGATCGATCTTCGTGACGTGTCACTTAAAAGTGAGACGACCTCTTCTCTCCATGCTGACAGAACGGCTGCGCTCGCTGGGCGGCTCAAGATGATCTCGTTCGCCATTGCCAGAAGGTGTCGCGCTTCATGTTCAATCATCGTACACGGCAGTTTCGCAGTGCAGACATATCTCAAACGCCACAAACATCGGCAAAGTCATCCAGCTGAAAATGACGTCTCAAATGCGGGCTCTGATCTTCTTTCAGCTGATAAATGCTCGGAGGATGAAGCCCGTTGTAGCGTGTTGTGAACGCATGTGTGTATGCTCCAATATTTGCGAAAACAACGCGAGAGCCGATTTCAAGAGGCTCATCAAACTGGCGCTCGCCCAGCAAATCCCCAGCCAGGCAACTTGCACCTGCCAGAATATAAGAGTGTTTACCATTCTGAGATGCGTTTGCGACCACAGGCGGAAAGCTATAAATAAATCCCTCTAGCTGGTGATTAATAGATGTATCTAGAACGGCAATATTCCGTCCCTCACTTTCGAATGTATCAATCACGCTAGATACGAGCCAAGCTGCCTTGCTGACCAACGCTGTCCCCGGCTCAAGGTAAACATTCAGATCAAACCTATTTTGAAGCATTCTGATAGTATCTCTCAGCGCCTCGGGGTTCCTTGCTGTTTGAAGACGATACCCACCTCCAAGATTGATCCAGTCAATGTGCTGCATCAGGTCTGGCAGCGTCTCTGCGATCACATTGACTGTCGCTTCTAGGTTTTGAAAGTCGGTAATGCCTGTGGCGTTGTGCACATGAAGGCCGTCCACATTACTAAAAAGCTTTGGATTTTCATGGAACATCTCTTTGAGCGTGTAGATTGAAATTCCAAGTTTTGAGTTTGCGCGACACGGGTCGTACTTCGGGTTTCGGTTAAGTGATAAGTGCGGGTTCACACGAAGTCCGGCCTTCACGCCAGCTTGCGTGCCATACCTCGTGAATAGACTGAGGGAGTTATAACTGATCCTCTCACATTCCTGACTCAAAGTGGGTGCATCATCGGGCATAATGCCCGGCCCGACAAAATGGATTTTCGCGGCTGGTCCAACAACTTTTCGGACTATTTCGACTTCGGGCAGGGAGCTGCATGAAAACCCATCGATCAGAGGTGCCAAGCGCTCAAGAACCGACGCAACAGCATTGGCCTTGACCGAATAGAGCAATTTGGCTCCTGTATTTCCGATAACGTCGCGTGCTCCGTATACAAGACGATCCAAGGCGCTGTCGTCAACGACATAGGCAGGTGTTTTCAGATCGGTAGCCCCGGCAAGGGCCGACGATTGAAGCACGCCCATGTAAGAAGCCTGATTATACACATCGCGGTCCAGCTTATTGAGAATAGAAAGAAATGCCCGCGTTTGCAAAGGATGTGTTTGGTGCTTTTTTTGCGCAATCCATGCCTTTACAATCTGTTGGAAGGATAAGTCGCTGTATTTGTCCAACTTCAGGTCAATTATCAGCTTTGCGATGTCTGCCTTGATATCTAAAACAGCTTTCTTTGCAGTTTCCAGAGGGACAAGTCCCTGGGATAAACGCGTAAGCGTTTTGCATGTGAACGATTGACAATCACGCGGCCGTTTGTCGTAGATTTGGCACCCATCGCCGGATATATTCGGACATTGGTGTGTGAAAAACTGCCGACCGTCAACAAGCCTTCGTTCAGAAAATTTTGCAGTGGGGAACAGAGGCGCTTCGGCATCAGTTACAACGACCCTGCATACGTGGCCCCGGCAACAAAGCTGGCAGTCTTTGCACAACTGGTTCGCTAATCCATCTGGCGACATGCACTGCTCCAAGGATTATTTTGTAATCTTCGGTTATCGGTGCTCTGTTCTTATTGCACAAGGTCTTTTTGCCCATTTCTACAGCTAGGGCTGTAAAAAGGGCGCTATCAGCGGCGATGCTGGAAGATAGCACCACGACTACGGTTTATATAAAATATCTAACCTTGTAGCATAACGACCGAATAACGCGGCGATAAAACTGACCTTTGCTGACGAGATCAAGGTATCAGGCCATGCTTTTCGGCCAGTTTGGTAACGAATTACGTTGTGGTACGTCTCATGGTGCAGGTGCATGTGTGAGTAAAATGCCTTTGGCGTTAATACGTTTATGCTCACCCCGCACTGTCACTAAAAAATGACGAGGTATGCCCATAGATTGTCCTTTGGTGATGCCCAAGGACAGCGCATAGACCCAACGTTTTTGGCCAGAGATTTTTTTTGCAAAGCTCGGAATGAGGTTTGTATCGATCATGCGTCGTTGGGCACGACATACAAAATTGCTAATGCGCGAGATTGTCCGCCAGACGAGTTTTTTCCGAAACAGGATCTGGAAGTATCCACGCGCAGAGGCCCTAGACCCTATGTTCAGCATGTCCAAGCGAGCGCAACCCGGCGCGCCCGGCCGCTTGTCCGATTGGCTTTTGATCCAGACAGGTGGGTTACGAAAAAAGGACGCTGTACACAAGTACGGTCTAGGTTGGGCAAACCAGCCAGAAGCCCCGTGTTGGAAAGAACAATTTGGACTGGTGCCACAAAAACCATTTAGATGAGCGATTTATGAAACGCCGCAAACAAGGATCGGACATAAGATTGCATATGATCATACGCTCCGAAAAGCTCATAAAAACAATTCTATAACGTAGGTCTGCCCATATGGGATTTGCATCAAATGACGGCACTTTGTCCAGAACGAAACCATGACAGATTTTTGTTTTGGTGGACGATTGGTTAATTTTAACATGAAATGATTCATAACAGCACGAAACCCAAGCATCCTTCTCATTGCCCAAACCACATAGAACCTTCCTAAAGCGGCCTCTTCCGCACAAGCCCAATTAACCCGCAAGACATCGAAAGTGCAGAGCCAGTTCGACACCCTTCAACAGAGAGCAGCAGTAAGTGCAGAACGCCAGCACGCCTCCCAAGGTTACGCAGACATGCAGACAGACTGTCTTTTGCATGACATCCAAGGCGTTTCAGGATCACTTTTTTCAGGGGTATGCCTTTGTCGGCGCGGATCTGTTGTTCGGGGCCGATGGGCTACGCGATTTCACCCGCGCCACAAGCCAAGAACTGGGACCGGGCGAAGACGGCTGCTATGTGCAGATCCACCGCGAAGGGACCCGATTTCGCGTGGGCACCGATCATTCCGGTTTCAAAAAGGTGTTTTACTACTGGTCCCCCGGGTTCTGGGTTGTGTCAAATTCGATACTCGCTATCACAGATGCCCTTCATACCAACGGCATCACCGTCACCCCACGGCTCAGCCAGTTGGCTGCGATCACTGTGCCGCGGACTTTCTTTCGGCAGCCTTATTCGTTTCAGACCATTGTAACGGGTGTGCAGATTTTGCCATTGGGACACGAGCTGATGATCGGCGACGAGGGTGTCTCGATCAAGCCCAACCGTCCTCGGGTCCTTCCCGACAGCTATGCCACAGCTCTCGCGCAGTTCATTGATCTGTGGATCGCCAGATTTGAAACACTGGTGGCCAGTGAAACGGTACAGTTGAGCGCCGATCTAACCGGTGGGGTAGATTCACGCACCGTCTTTACACTGATCCGCGCAGCGCAAAAGCGACTTGGGCTGCGCCGGGCGCGTTTTTTCTGCAGCGGCGCCGGATTGGATTTTCAGGTCGCAAAGAGGGTCTGCACTGCCGTTGAAGAAAGGCTCCACAATGACATGCCCGTCAACCATCACGCCTTGAGCCACGCCGAAGCCTATGAGACCTGGCGCGCCCTGGACCTAGGGACATATCACCCGGTGTATTTCCCATTTACAACGCCAGGCCTTCATGCCGTCCGAGTCGGTGGAAATGGTGGTGAAATCCACCGACCGTTTTACAACAAGACCTTCAGCTACGCTGATATGGCGTCCTTTATTCGCGCGCAGGGCGATACAATCCATCCAGACCTGCTACGCGCGGAATTTGCGCAGGATATGCAAGACTGGATGCAGTGGGTTGGGCAGAATGGGGCCAATAAATCTTGGGGACGTGTGCAGTGGGGCCAATTGCGACGTCTGATACGAGGCCAACGTCGACTACAAAGGCTGGACCCGACCCAAGCGCTGATTGCCCATTACAGGGAATTTCGTAACAGGTTCCATTCCGGGCGAGTACCGCAAAGCCGTATGGGGTTTCACCCACTCAGTTCGGGGTTTCTGGATGATGTATCAGCGTTGGCCGGTGCAGAGCGGCTGTCGTCCAGCCAGATTTTGTTTGATATTATGAACCAACTGGAACCGAGGGTGCTCTCAATACCATTTGACACTCCAGAAAAATCCCCGACCAACGCCAATTTGACTGCCCTAACGCCGATGGAATTGAGCCGAAATCCGGCACCTGGCACGATCTATGGGACAAGCCCCGACCCCACGACCCCAAGCCATTCCGGCGCGCCCCCACTTCAGCAACTGCTGAACGATGTTGAATCGGCACAGAAGACAGATATTGTGCAGAAGCTCTTTGCGCCGGATCAGGTTTCCACGCTGCTGACATCTTTGCGCGACGCGTCGGTTCGGGGCGGTCTGTCCCATGCCAAGGACGGCGTTCTGGCTTCGGCGGTTCTGTCGGCCGCGGCCATGATCCCCAACGATCACCGCAGATAGCTCCAGCCATGACGCAAAATGTCCTGCAAGGCGACCCTCGACATAGTGCGACAAGATCGCAGATCAGCCCGCTTTGGCCGGTATCGCGACGATGGCGTCCTGTTCAATGGCAACAGATTCAACCCGGAAGTCTTTGATCTGGTGCTACGTCCAAAGCAAAAGTGATATCAAACGGGTGCTTTCAGCGTCAGAGCCCCGCTATATAAAGTTCATCCCGCCAAGGGAAATTGCTCAGTAAAACCCTGTCTATTGGTCCAGATAAGCATCAGCAGGCGCCCCCCTTGAAGACCGCGCAATCAACAATGTCATTTCTAAAGTTCAAATCTGTACGGCCTTGCGGATCCGGAAAAACCGGTTTTTTAAGGACCACTGCTTTGAGAAAGCTGTACCGTTTTGGTATCGACCGAAGACTATTTGGGTCTTTTGTAGCGGATTTATTGCGTGGATTTATTGGGGCATAGAATGGCGGCCCAGGGTTGTGGCGTGATATTCCCGCCCGGTGCGTTCAGGTGGGGGGTGTTAACCCCGTTGGACCACTTGAGTGTTGGGCGAGGACCAACGCGCAAAACAGGCCGCAGTTTTGGTAACGCAGCGCAAAAAGACGGGCCTCACCCCTGACGAAAGCCCGGACATGCCCATGCGACGGGACCTACGTTTTGGACAGGCCAACCATCGTCACGGCCAGCGTGTTTTCATGGCCATCACCAACGGATCCCGCACCGGGTTCGGGGCGCGGGTTCTGCGGACCGGTCCGAGCATTTGAGCCACAGGTATGGATCACACAAGTCGGAAAAGCACGGGCCATAAAATATAGGTCTGCCGGATCGGGGCATTGGTAAATCCCAATTCCCATAGTGGCGGCCACCCCTGATCGGGTCTCACCTGCTTATCGCCTGTCATCAGGTAGCCGGGTCGCAGATGACTCTCTCTTTGGCTGTGCCTCATTCTGGATAAAGGGATGGAGCAAGTGCTTCAGGTTCTCTTTGAGACGATGATAGATGGATCTGGGTGCACAAGCGTTCCGGATCTCCATCCGGCCAAGATGGAGCCACCAATATAAACGCCTACCAATCACACGGGCGATGGTCGCATAAGTTGGTATGTCGTCTGTGATCAAGCACTGTTTGGCAGGCACTTGGGGTGGAAAAAGCGGGATGGGTCTATCATTCAACACATCAAGTTTCATGCCGCTTTAGCCTGTAAAATTTGTTCACCCTTGCATTTCTGCGCATGATTACCGAAGTCTCGATCGCCGACCATCCCAAATTTTCGATCAATGCGAGCAGTTCGCCCTCATCATGGACAAATTGCACACGACCGTCTTTTCGTTTGCCACGCTGATTGATCAGCTTCAGGGAAAGATCATACCAAGCGCGGCGAATAAGGCCTGTGCCGGTCGGAACAACACTCGCACCAATAATCATCTGTGGCGTGTTATAATCGGACAGAATTCCCAGCAATGCCTTAACTTGATGGAAGTCGATCCAATTCAGAAAACGTATGCAAACAATTAGGTCAGGGAAATATTCGTCTTTTGACGGGTTAAGATCAAAGGCACTTTGTTCGCACAAAGTAACACGCGATTTTAATTCGACAGGTAATGCCTCAAGCTTTGTTTTGGCCTCGTCCAGCATTGCAGGTGAGAGGTCGATGCCAATAACTTCTGCACCAAAATCTAGATACTGGGTAGCCCAGCGGCCGGTACCAAAGGGGCAGTCCAGGATCCGTGTTGCGCCTGTTTTTGGCAGCATAGCTTTCATCGCTGCGACTTCGGCCTTCCAGCGCGAAGACGTTTCGCGCCGCTTATCATAATTGCTGGCTTTGTCACCGGAATAGGCCGCCAAAAGCCTGTCCATGTTTCGCCCATTGTTCATCGTTTGGTCCCCGTATAGACACGCAAAATATCACGAGCAAGTTCAGCATCCATCTGGCCTGACCTGACTAACGGCCAGATATCGGCTTGTGACGGATCAATTAATCGGGGAAAGCGATAGCGAAACGCAACCGGAATAAGCTGGTGTCCCAAATGAGCCAGTACCGCTGCCCTGTGCTTTCCACCCCGTACAAAAAAGCAACAATGGTCTCCGTCCCGCAACACATACCCTTCAATATCACCAAAGGCGTCAGGATCATATCCATATTGACTTATACTGCTTTTCAGATCGCTGAGGCGGCGCAACTCGAGAGACACCTTTTCTTCTGTGCAAGGACCGTAAAACGAGACACCATGCTCGGGGCCCAGCTCCAATTCTCCTGGTGGAGCGCGACGCTGCGCGCGACCGTACCAAGGCAATTCCCAAGGCGGGAGATCGGCACCCACGCGACTATTCGGCATCAAGCCATAGTAGTCCGCGATCGTTTTGGGGTGTGTCTTGGCGTAAAATTCACTGAGCGCATCGTGTCCTTTGGCAAGCGCCTGCCGAAATGGATGCTCAGACCCAAAGCTAAAGGCACCCTGCATACGAAGCAGACCAACGGGAACATGCATACGAAGCGTTTTTTTCTCGATCCAAAATGCGGCTTCGCCCAATTCACCCGGTGTCGTGACTTGTATCTCGTGGCGGGGTCGAAAATGTCGGAATGTACGTCCAACCAAAGATCGGGACATGTGTTTCAGCAAGCCAAGCACTCCCAAAGGCCATTTTTTTATTTTCACCCGATCCCCATGGGCTTGTCAGAACCGTACTACACACAATCCGCGTCCACCATGAACAGGCTTTTAAAAACGATGCCGCGAAAGGTACCGGAAATTGCTGTGGAAAGCTGGCGGATAATTAACAAATTCATCACGCAAAGCCAAGGCATTACGGAGAAGACGACTAAAACAGACAATTTGGCGAAGCATGCCTACGCGTATATACACAGCTTGCCCTCATTCACAAAATTGCTATCCAAATCAGGATTTTTACCAGACGAGTCGTGTTTTCGTGGCGTTAGAGTTTCCACAAACGTTGCAGTCTAAGCCACAATGACCTCAACCGGTTACGCAGCACCACGCGCAAGCAGACCACATTTGTGATCACTTCTGCGTTGAACAGAACACGTTATCCATACTTCTCAAAAACACATGCCTTTCTCATTTCATCAGCGAACAGTCGCATACGTCGGTTCATGAGCCGATCTTCGGCGTGAACCAGAAAAATGCCCCAATGTGCGATATACATATCCGGCAAGACGCGGACGATCTCGCCTGATTGTTCGGCTGCCATGACAATGAAATCAGGCAAGCGAGCGATGCCCATTCCCGCACGCACGGCATTCAACAAGAACAGGCCATTATTGGAATTTAGATACGGCTCGAATTCGAAACGATTCCGTTTTCCCTTGGGCGATACAAAGTCCCAAAAGGCCCGCTTTGTCGAACCGAAGTTCAACAATTGATGGTGGTGCAGATCACAAAGCCCCTTCAACGGGGGATAATTTGAAAGGTACTCACCAGATGCGAACAGATTGTGTTTGACCGTTCCAATCCTCGCCGAATTCAAAGCGGAATTTGGTTTTTCAGTGATCCGGATCGCAAGGTCGATGTTCTCGCGCGCCAGATCCACGTGCCTGTCCATAAAGGTCAGGGTAAGCTGAATTTGTGGGTAGCGTTTCTTGAACTCGATCAAAGACGAATTCAGAAAAGTCATACCAAATTCGCGGGGGACACTGACAGACAACGGCCCTTCCACAGCAGCAGAATGACCTACGAAGTCACTCTCAACTTCGTCAATTTCCTGAACAATGCGAACAGAGCGCTGATATAATTCTCTGCCGGCATCAGTCACCTTCCATACGCCGGGCTCTCTGTCGATCAGCTGCGTTCCATAGCGGTCTTCGAGCCTCTTCAGGCGTCTGCTCACGGCAGATTTGGCGATGCCCTGGATCTCGGCGGCACGGGGAATTCCCGCACTGTCAACTACGTCAACAAACACACGAAGGTCTTCGATCTGCCCCAAAATAGATCTCTAAATTAGAACGCAGACCTCTATTTTTTTCAATTTGTTGCATTTTTCGCAACCCTTTCGTTGCACCTAACTGACATCACAGGAGATCGAAATGACGAGTCTGACCAAATCCCTGAACGCCAGCGTGATCGCTCTGGCAGTATCAGGCGCTGCATAGGCTGAAACGCTGTCGCTGCAATCCGCGGGTGCGCTGGCATTTGACAATGCAAACACCCTGTTCATAGGCGACACCAAAGCCGGTGTTGTGCATGCCTTTGACCTCGGAGATGATATTCTGGAGGATCAATCAGACTATGTTTTGGGGCGCGCACAGACGTTTGAAGGGCGTACAATCATCGATAAAATTGACGTTGAGATTGCGGCGCTTCTGGGTATCATCACCAACGAGGTCGTCATCAACGACATGGCAGTCCACGCCCCGACCAAGCAGATTTTTCTGTCGGTGCACCGTGGCCACGGACCGGACGCCGAAGCTGTCATTTTTAAAGTTGATCACGGCAAGGTAGAGCTTGTCGATCTTGATGCCGCGTCACACAGCCAAACCAACGTCGGCCCAGTCCTGTCAGCACAAGCGCTCGAGTTTGGCCAGTTGCTGAACACATTGGCGATCACGGACATAGATTTCTATAAGGGCAAGATTTTCGTCTCGGGCGTCTCGAACCAAGAGTTCAGCTTGACACTTCGCCGCATCGCTTATCCGTTCAATGGAGACGTCAAATCAACCTCGATCGAAATATGGCATGCGGTCCACGCGCAGTATGAAACCCGCGCGCCAATTATCACACAGACCATCGTAGAGCTGGATGGCGAGCCGACGCTTGTGGCGGTCTATGCGTGCACGCCCATCGTCAAGATCCCACTGACCGACTTGACCGACGGTGCACACATTCGCGGAACGATGATTGCGGAAATGGGCTTTGGTAATACACCAATCGACATTCTCCTCTACGCCAACCCTTGGGATGGCAGCATGAATGTGGTGGTTACGAACACCAATCGCAGTGCAGCCTAGATCAATCTTGAAGCAATAGCCGATACCAATGCGATGCCACATGGTGAAGGTGTAGGAAATGTGTTCGCAATTGCACGTGTGCCACAGTTTCCAATGCCCATGAGTGGGACACAGCATCTTGATATCATTGATCCAATGTGGGCCGTTGCACTACGGGCTGATCCAGAAAACGCGCATAACGTGCAGTTATATACCCTCTCGCTGCCATTCTTCTTTGATCGGGCGGATCACATCGTTGAGATGAATTTTGAAAGTTTCACAGCGGATCCATTAGGCTACAAATCCGCACCACCGCTGGAACACAACTGATGCGACGCACAAGCATTTTCAGGCGGCAGATTTTTTCTGCCGCAATCTTGCTACTCTTGCCCATAGGTGCCGCGGCAGAGACCAATGCGCGCTATGACGCGGTCAACGGTGCCCTGATTATCTCGGGCATTCCGCCAGAAAACTTAGAACTGCTTTTGGAAGATCCTTCTTTGATCCGCTTGCAAAACGCCGCAACGCCCGAGGCAGCCAGCATGCTTTTTTCGCTTTCACATGGAAACGGGGACCTTCATGTATTGCCGCGGTTTGCCTTGCAGCCGGGCGCCACGTACGCCGCATCCATATACTGGCGCGACACCCAACCTTTTCATACCGAATTCACCTTGGACCCGACCACAGCCAGCGCACCGATACTGGCTGCATTCTCTCCTTCGCAATCGGTGATTCCCGCCAACACATTGCGCTTTTATCTGACCTTTTCCGAACCCATGGCACGGGGGCAGATGTGTGATAAAATTCATCTTTTACAGGAAGATGGACAGAGGGTAAGCAACCCGTTTTTGAACCTTGAAACAGAGCTCTGGGACGTCACTCAAAAACATCTGACCTTAATTCTCGACCCCGGCCGGATAAAACAGGGCATCGGACCGAATGCTCTGGCGGGCGCACCGCTGGTCGACGGGGCGCGTTACCAGCTTGTGGTTTCGGGCGCCATGGCCAGCACACAGGGTGGTGTCATGGGGACCGATAGGGTCATAAACCTTCACATCGGACCAGCCGAGCGGCGCGAAATCAATCCTCACGCATGGACAGTGGCACTCCCGTTAAAAGGGACCACAACACCGTTCACCGTGGCGTTTGATCGGATCATGGACGTTGCCGCCACACGACGCTTGATGCGACTAGAAGGTCCTGACGGGCACAGCATTGACGGCACACTTGTAACCGATGGCGTTAGCTGGTCCCTTTTTCCTCAAACCCCATGGCAAGACGGGCAGTATCGCCTCTTTATCGACCCACAATTGGAAGACGTGGCGGGAAACACACTACGTGCGCCCTTCGATGCTGCGGCAGGGACCATCGGAATGCCAACGACCGAGGCGTCAATTTCAGTACTAATCCGCAGAAACTAGACACATCACAGTCGCTTGGATCAAGGACGCATTTTCTGCGGTTAACCTAACTCAAACACAAACAACAAGGACAGCAAATATGACATCCAACGCAAAAAAATACAGTCTGCTGGCCATCAAGGCCCTGCTCACCTTGGCCTTCGTCGCGGCTGGCACTGCAAAGCTCGCAGGCGTCGAAATGATGGTACAAACATTCGACGCCGTCGGTGTGGGACAATGGTTTCGTTACGTGACTGGCGTGATCGAAATTGGAGGCGCAGCACTGCTTTGGGTACGCGGCCGCCGGTTTATTGGTGCCGGACTACTGGTCCTGACCATGCTTGGCGCCGTTTTGACACACTTGTTTATTCTTGGTCCTTCGGCGGCCCCGGCCTTAGTGCTTGGGGCGCTTGCCGCAGTGGTTGCCTATTCGTATCGCGACCAGAGCCCGGCCTGATACAGGCAATCCCCGTGCCGCGCCCGACAAAGCTGGCACAGGGTCAGGTCCGGATGAAAGGCATGGACGCAGCCCTGGATCCAAAGGCCCGTTCCTAACAATGTTTCCGGTCTTGACGCGAAGGATAGAAATCCTGTTTGAAAAAGAACGTGGCGTGTCAGATCGACCGGTCATGGCAGACGTTCCGCCGTCAGCAGCAGTGTCAGCGGTGTCCAGTCTGCAAATTGGCGCCATCTTGAGACCATGACACTAGGGTATCGCTGACATCACGCTGAATGTGCCCCGTCACAAAGACAAAACACCGATTTAGGGCTATTGCGTTCCTGAAATTTGGGGAAAGACTGATTGCCGCCACATGGTTTTATCGTCTGGCTACCGGGTGGTTATGCGGCTTCAGGCATATAAAGCGACATTAAAAGAAGCCACCTGCCTAAAGCTAAAAACATATCGTCTCGTATGATCTTGAGCCGTGCAATCCACAGTGACGCAGCGAAAAGATCACATTATTTATTTGTGGCTATTAAAAGCATCAGAAAATAAGCGTAGTGCCCTGCTTGCAGATCTGTGCAGTAGGCAATCTTTGCTCAGCTTTCGGGACCAGTCCACACCGGAATAGACCCAATCAAACCGCTTATTACAAAATGATGGTAATCAAGACCGCGTTAGGGTATTCAACTCTTAATTGAAATACACGCACGAATACAACACGATTTTCATCCCAGAGACTAATTCTAAGACACCGTTCGCCCTAAAATAGTTCGAGTATCATAAAAAGTTTAAACAGGTTCCGTTCCTGCCGTAATGGTGACATTATCTGAGGCCTAAATGGGACGGCAAGTGTGAGGCATAAATTAATATATGACGACATTTCCTTCTAAGTTCGCGCCACTGCTGGACAGTCTGCGCAATGTGGCCCCTCGGCGTGGACCGCAATTCGATTTGATAACGCGCAGCCGATCTGCGTTGGGTCAAGATGACAGGCTTCCTCCACTGGTGCCTCGTCTCGTCATTCCGATGCAAGATCGGACAGACGAAGTCGAGGAATACAACAGCCATTTTGAAAAAGGCCAATTCCTGTCACGTCAGGAAAACTGGACTGAACTGGGCCGCTTGATAAGAGACAGCGATAAAACCCGCTCTGCCACACCTGGGGGGGTCCCGGTCAGCCGCGTGCTCGCAGCCGGTGCGCGCCACGATGCTGTGCAATCGGCCGTTGATGAGGTTGAGGCACAGAACGAACATGGTGCCAGGTCGAGCATTGAGGCGCTTACCGAAGTACATGAGGAATATCCCGACGATCATGGCGTTGCGATGGCCGTCTCTTTGGCTCATGTCGATATCGCTTGGGCTTGGCGCGGTGAAGGACATTGGCACCAACTTCCCACGATTAACAAAGGCGCATTTTACGCCCATTTTCGCGCAGCCGCGCGAATCTTGGATGACTTTGACCCTTTCGAGCTTGATGCCCCGTCGCTAGCGTCTGTGCGATGCACGCTTCTGCCAGCCGAACGTCGGCCGGATCTGCGTGTGGCAGATGACTTCGAGGATTTAATCGACCTAGATCCTGAATGCCCGTTACACATGCGGGATCTAGGGGTCAATCTATTGCCAGATTGGTACGGCAGCTACGAGCGCTTGGAAATAGAGGCCAATCGCACTGCGTCACGTACACAGGATATCTGGGGGGCTGGCGGTTATACGTGGACATACCTCGATGCATTGCTGATCGATGATGCGGCTTTTGACGCTCTGGAACCGGAATTTTTTGTCTCTGGCATGCGTGACATCCTGGAACGCCGCCCGACACAACACTATGCCAACCTACTGGCAGCCTTTTGCGGGCGCATAACAGGGCCACGCACGCCAAAGCATAGCGCGCGCACCTACATAGCCCAATCGATGCGCTGGATTTTAACGGACTATCTGCGCGAGGTGCATCCGCTTGTATGGATGGAAACGCCCGGTTTGCAGATGCAACCTGACCCGCTGCCCGAGGATCGTGAAGCCCAAAAACGGGGACGTGTGCGTGCCTTGTCAGTCCTGACGGAACATTTCGCGGTCGAGATAAGGCAGGGCAATCGCATTGTTTTTGATGACAGTGGCGTACGGATCACTCCGGCGCATTGAAGCCCTTGCCGCGCGGCTGGCTCTGGCCTAGAAGGTCAGGCGAATTTGCGATGAGGACGCCATGCTGGATCTGACGTTTGAGACCCCTAAACCCAAAGTTATCGCTGGGGCAAAACATGACTGGGAACTGGTCATCGGTATGGAGGTCCACGCCCAGATATCATCTCAGGCCAAACTGTTTTCAGGCGCGTCGACCAAATTTGGTGCTGAGCCGAACGCCAACGTCGCGTTCGTCGATTCCGCGATGCCGGGAATGTTGCCAGTTATAAACGAATTTTGTGTCGAACAGGCGGTTCGCACAGGTTTGGGGCTCAAGGCTGAAATCAACCTCAAGTCCGCGTTCGATCGCAAGAACTATTTCTACCCTGATTTGCCGCAGGGCTATCAGATCAGCCAGCTTTACGAACCCATTGTTGGAGAGGGCGAGGTTCTGGTTGAATTGGGTGGGGGCAAGGCACGCCTTGTCCGGATCGAGCGCATTCACATTGAACAGGACGCAGGCAAGTCAATCCACGACATGGACCCACATATGTCTTTCGTGGATTTAAATCGAACCGGCGTCGCACTGATGGAAATTGTCAGTCGCCCCGATATTCGAGGGCCGGAAGAGGCCGCCGCTTACGTCACGAAACTACGCCAGATCCTGCGGTATCTGGGCACATGTGATGGAAACATGCAAAATGGCAACTTGCGCGCGGACGTCAACGTATCCATCTGTCGGCAGGGCCAATACGAAAAATACCAAGAGACGCAAGATTTCAGCCATCTTGGCACACGATGTGAAATCAAAAATATGAATTCGATGCGGTTCATTCA
The DNA here is from genome assembly GCA_038138625.1 of Roseivivax sp. GTDB lineage: Bacteria > Pseudomonadota > Alphaproteobacteria > Rhodobacterales > Rhodobacteraceae > JAQXDR01. The sequence goes on along the minus strand of JAYQEA010000035.1, from coordinate 17,780 downwards.
GGCCGCCATAGACTATGAGGCCCGGCGCCAGATCGCGATTGTCGAAGCAGGTGGTTCTGTCGATCAGGAAACCCGTCTTTATGACCCCGACAAGAACGAAACGCGTTCGATGCGGTCTAAAGAAGAGGCCCACGACTATCGGTATTTCCCGTGCCCCGACCTAATGCCGTTAGAAATCGAGCAGGCTTGGGTTGACGATATCGAGGCATCTCTTCCGGAACTCCCAGATGCCAAAAAAGCCCGCTTCATGAATGATTTCGGCTTGACCGACTATGATGCGAGCGTCCTAACGGCCGAAGTCGTTAATGCGGCGTATTTTGAAAACGTCGTAGGAACCGCAAGCGACGGAAAGCTTGCAGCAAATTGGGTGATCAACGAATTGTTCGGCCGCTTGAAAAAGGACGAATGCGACATCGTTGATAGCCCGATGAGCCCCGCACAGCTTGCTGGCATTGTCGCATTGATCAAAGCAGATGCGATTTCAGGCAAGATTGCAAAAGATCTGTTCGAGATTGTCTACACCGAAGGCGGTGATCCGGCTGAGATTGTTGAAAAACGGGGCATGAAGCAAGTCACTGATACGGGTGCAATAGAGGCTGCAGTAGATGCAATCATCGCAGCCAATCCCGAACAGGTTGAAAAGGCCAAGCAAAATCCTAAGCTCGCCGGATGGTTCGTCGGTCAGGTGATGAAAGCAACAGGTGGTAAGGCCAATCCGAAAGCGGTCAACCAATTGGTCGCCGCAAAACTCAACCTTTAAGCAGAGGTTTTAGGCCGCGAAAAAGACAGTATCTGTCCGTTGTGGAAGTTGTGGTATAGATCCCACCCTTTCAGCTACGGCAGTTCCGCCGAAGCATTCCGATCAGACCCGACTACGTCCTGCACATCTTTGCAACGGTCAAATAAGGCCCTCTGCCCGAAAGCTGAGCTCTGTAGATTTTCCAATCACAAGATGATCATGTAAAACAATATCCAAAGCAGACGCAGCCCTGTTGATTTGCTCCGTCATATTTATGTCTTCGGTACTTGGGGTCGGATCACCGGAGGGATGATTGTGAACAAGGATTAAGGCACTGGCGTTGAGTTCCAGAGCACGTTTGACGACCTCTCGGGGGTAGACGGGCACATGATCCACCGTACCACGCGCCTGTGGCTCGTCCGCAATCAGGATATTTTTTCGATCAAGAAACAGAACGCGGAAATGTTCAATGTCCTGATGTGCGAGGGCGGTTTGACAATATGTCAATAATGCATCCCAACTGGATAGGACCGGGCGATTGATTACCCTTGCGCGGGCCAACCGGTGGGCGGCGGCCTCAATCAGTTTGATTTCAGTTACAACAGCATCGCCCACGCCTTTTACATCTGCCAACCGAGCCGTGGATGCAGATAAGACGCCGTTAAAATCGCCAAATACCTCGAGAAGTTTGCGCGCGAGGGGTTTTACGTCTTGTCGCGCAATCGCCCGAAACAGCACCAGCTCCAGTAGTTCATAATCAGGCAGGGCGTCCGCGCCACCCTCGCGGAAACGCTGACGCAACCGCGACCGATGATCACGGATATAACTGGGCAGCTTTCCCTCTGGCAAAGGAGACGGAACGGCCTCGTCCAGATCATCGGATGACGTGGCAAAAAGAGGCAGAGGACCCTCGGCGAAAGCAGACGCACGTTTCATAAGGAAAGCTTTGCCCGAACACAGTAAACGACTGGTTAAGGTGCAATGGTTTCATGCGTGCAGTCCATTCGCCGCGGAACACATTGGACCAAACGGCCATACTGTTCCGATCCAGCCTCGTTGCTGCGTAGGATTACTTCAAATACGCATCGTAGTCAGAGACTAAAAGGTGAAGAGGGGCGATATCCTCTTCGATATTTGAAAAACGTCCGATCTGCATTTCAAAAATATTGTCTGTCAGGTCGTCATTGACGGTTGAAACCTCTGTAATCAGCACATCTTCGCCCTCGGCCCAAAATGCGTGCCAATCGGTAGGGCGCAGGGTCACGCTTTCCCCAGGCGCCAACTTCAAAAGCCCCCCCGGCGGCAACTGGCGCACAACGCCGTCCACCATCACATCGACCATCGCCTCACGATCTATTCCCCCATCCTGAGAGGCCGTGAAAAGTTCCAAAACGAGGGTCCCACCACCACGGTTTATGATATCTTCGACTTTGACATCATGACGGTGCATCGGGCTCAGTTGGTCACGGCGGGAAATCATTATTTTTTCGGCATAGAGCATACCAGACGCCTGCCCCAGTTCACTGACCAATCCGTTACGTGTGGTAAACAGAAACAGCCCCATGTCATCAAAGCGTTCCTGACCGTAATCTGTGATATCCCAACCGAGACGCCGACGCTTTATCTCTGTATGGTCCGCGGCACGCAGGTCTTCGGCAGAAAGATAGGCAAAGGGCGGCAAATGCACCCCATGCCCCCTTATAAAGGCATCACTTTCCCGCAAGATTTCATTTACACGCGTCCGTTTCATCAGATTGCCCCTAAAAATGTTCAGCCAAACGATAGGATGGACCCGATTAAATGGCTAGAGCACATACCGTCCCATATCAGAAGATTGTGTCAGACTGCCAAGGTTATCCTGTACAAAAGCCTCATCCACGGTGACGGATTGCCCTGCTCTGTCCGGCGCCGCAAACGACAGCTCTTCAAAGACCCGTTCAATAACTGTGTACAACCTGCGGGCACCAATATTTTCCACCGATCGATTTACTTCGGCCGCGATTCGCGCCAAAGCCGCGATACCATCTTCGGTAAAGGTCACGGTCACCTCTTCAGTCGCCATAAGAGCGCTGTATTGCAGGGTCAGGGCGTTGTCGGTTTCTGTCAGGATCCTCTGGAAATCATTCTCGGTCAGCGCGTTCAAGGTGACGCGGATGGGCAAACGACCCTGAAGTTCAGGCAAAAGATCCGAAGGTTTCGCAATGTGAAAGGCACCAGAGGCGATAAACAAAATATGATCAGTCTTAACGCTTCCATGTTTGGTCGATACGGTTGTTCCTTCGATCAAGGGCAGAAGGTCACGCTGCACGCCTTCGCGACTGACATCACCACCTCGGGCCTCTTTACGGGCACAGACCTTGTCAATTTCATCTAAAAACACGATGCCATTTTGTTCCACCGCATCCATTGCCGTGGTCTTGACACTGTCGTCATCCAGCAGTTTGTCTGCTTCTTCCTCGATCAAGATCTCATAAGACTGCGCGACCGTAAGCCGCTTTCGGGTTGTACGCTGAAAGGCTTTACCAAAAAGATCTCCAAGGTTCATCATCCCCATTTGTGCGCCGGGTTGACCGGGAATATCCATTGCACCCAGCGGATTAGAGGTATCAGCGACCTCGAGTTCGATGACGGTGTCGTCCAGTTCGCCAGACTTAAGCTTCCGGCGAAACATTTCGCGCGTGCTTTCACGGGCATCTGTCCCAGCGATGGCCTCGATCACCCGATCCTCGGCAGACTTATGCGCAGCTGCACGCACATCTTCACGCATCTGCTCTCGTATTTGGGCGATGGCTGCATCCACAAGATCACGAATAATCTGTTCAACATCCCGTCCGACGTAGCCTACTTCGGTGAATTTGGTGGCCTCGACCTTGATAAAGGGTGCGCGCGCGAGCTTGGCCAGACGGCGGCTGATTTCAGTCTTGCCCACTCCGGTTGGTCCGATCATGAGGATGTTTTTAGGATAGACCTCATCGCGCAACTCATCAGGCAATTGCTTGCGTCTCCAACGGTTGCGCAATGCGACAGCAACGGCCCGTTTTGCCTCAGCCTGCCCAATGATAAAACGGTCAAGTTCACTTACAATTTCGCGGGGGGTGAGATCAGTCATACCCGAAATCCTTTTAAAATTCTCTGTCGATGCCTCTGTGTGGAACACATAGGACAATACTAGATGCGGTCTGACGATTTCTCAGGGTTTGTGTCACATCAGCGTTGCCCCGATGGATCGTGTCAGCCGCCTATGGTTTCAACTGTCAGATTTCCGTTGGTGTATACGCAAATTTCGGCAGCGATGCTCATTGCGCGGCGCGCCACCGTTTCTGCGTTAGCCTCGGTTTCCATCAAAGCCCGTGCTGCTGCCAAGGCAAAGTTACCACCAGAGCCAATGGCCGCCACGTCATGTTCCGGTTCCAGAACATCCCCTGCACCTGTAATCACGAATAGATCTTTGCCATCGGTCACAATCAGCATGGCCTCGAGGTTGCGCAGGTATTTGTCCATGCGCCAGTCTTTGGCAAGATCAACCGCCGCGCGCGCCAATTGCCCGGGTACGGCCTCTAACTTGGCCTCTAACCGGTCCAAAAGTGTAAAGGCGTCAGCCGTCGATCCTGCAAAACCAGCGATCACATCATAACCGCCCGGGGACAAACGGCGCACTTTGCGTGCGCTGCCTTTGATCACGGTCTGTCCTAGACTGACCTGCCCATCACCGGCAATCACGACTTCGCCTGCTTTGCGAACGCCGATGATTGTCGTGCCATGCCAGCCGGGAAATTCTTCGCCCATGATGTGCCGTCCTTTCATTTTCGCCAGTTTGGATATGGGCAAAGCCCCGACGCAACGCAACCCCATACAAACGAAAGGCGGGGCAACACATCCGTGCGCCCCACCGTAATACGTCTCGTTTCCATCGACCTAGATAGAGCTGTCAATCCAGCTTTGCAGCGCGCTTTTGGGAGCAGCGCCAGCACGGTTGGAGATCACCTCGCCGTCTTTAAAGATAAACAAGGCCGGAATACCACGAACACCAAGCGATGCAGCGATATTTTGATTGTTATCTACATCTATTTTGGCAACTTTTACACGGCCCTCATATTCATTCGACAGCTCTTCCAAAGCTGGTCCGATCTGCTTGCAGGGACCGCACCACTCTGCCCAGAAATCCACCACAACGGGGACCTCGGAATTGGTGACTTCGGCTTCGAATGTCTCGTCTGTGACAGCAACAGTTGCCATGTCTATTTCTCCTTGCGCGCACCAGCGCAGTGTTAAAATTAGACCGCGAACTTAGGCGTGCGACTTCGGGACGTCAAGTTCTGCCCGATGCAAGGCCGCGATCACCAGATCATCTGGCAGCGGCATCAATTCACCAGTTTGCGTCCACAAAATTACAGTATTTATGGATCGCTCCGGATAAAGCTGGGACACCAAAACATAGTAAGCCCCCATTTGCCGCAATATCCCCTCAGGACAGGCGGCAGCTGTCTCGGGAACCACCCGATTTGACTTGAAATCTACGACGGTGACTTGTTCTGACGATACGATCAGGCGGTCAATCACACCATGCATGCGTCCAAAACCCGGAACTTGTCCCGTAACGGGCACTTCATAAAGAGCATCCAAAGCAAATACTTTGGCCAACTTGGGATCGTTCAAAATCCGACGTGCATCCGTCAAAAGCGCCGTGTGGTCTGCCTCTTCTGACAACGCGATCCGCGCCATGGAATCCCAGTCCTGTTCCGGCACTTGTGGCAATATTTCCAACAGGCTGTGTAAGTTCTGACCACGGACCTTTGCAATCGCAGCCTCGTCTCCTATTCCCGGTAAAGCTTTGGCACCACCCAGATCAGACGGCGTGCGCAGACGCGGATGGTTTTCATGGGCCACGGGTTCATCGGGCGGACATAGAACCTTGGGACCGGATCGAACGGTTTTACCCCCCACCTCCACAACAGCCGGCCAATCCTTTTCCAGCCGCAACCCCTGCCCCGAAGTGCCATCCCCAAAATCAAAATCATGCGCCGAGGCCCCAGCATGAACCAACCCCGCCTGCACCTTGCTGTACCAATCGTCACCAGTTTTGGACAAGCGGTCCACAGATGCCACAATCAGCCATGTCTCTGCGCGGGTCATGGCCACATAGAGCAACCTGTCACGTTCCGCTGTTTCGGCTTGGACGAGACTCTCGGCGGTGTTTTGTTGCCGAAAAGGGCGTTCTTTGCTTGGCGCAGACCACATCACTCCGCTGTCATCAAACATCATTGACCCGACTGCATTTGATCTCACTTGCGCACAGTCCGGAAGAATAACAACTGGCGCTTCGAGCCCTTTGGCCCCATGAACGGTCATCACCCTGATTTTGCCCTCGCCAGAGGCCACATCACGCTTGATTTCAAGGGCATCACTCTGAACCCATTGCAAAAAGCCGGTGAGCGAGGGCACCTCGGTGCGTTCATAAGCCAGTGCCTGCCCCAACAGCGCGTCAATCCCATCTTCGACCTCAGCCCCCAACCGTCCGACGAGGCGCGCACGCCCCTGATGACGGGTCAACAACCGTTCGACCAGATCATGCGGACGCAAGTAATCGGCTTGGGCACGCAGGTCGTCCAGAATATCAAAAACCTGAGCATACTGATCACGCGCACTGCGCAAAGATTGCCAAAGATACGCGCCATTGGGCCGATCATGCGCCAGCGAAAAAAGATCCTGCTCCTCAAGGCCAAACAAAGGAGATCGCAATGCTGCGGCCAGCGACAGGTCATCCTCGGGCGTATCGAGAAAAGACAACAGGGCGACAATATCCTTGACCGCCAATTCGTTCATGACTTTCAGGCGGTCAGCTCCTGCAATTGGCAATCCCAATGCCTTGCACGCCTGAATAATTTGATGAAATATCCCCGACCGTCGGCGCACCAAGATCAAAAAATCTCCCGCCTCGATCGGTCGCGAGGAAACGGTTCCCAAGGTCGGTCCATCGCAAGGCAGGGGATGTCCTTCGGAAATCAGATCATGGATCGTTTTTGCAATCCGGTGTGCCAGACGGACATCGTGGTGCGCCGGACTGATGTGATCCACCGGTGCGCGCCAGTCGGCGGGATCCTGCTTTGGTGCAATCTCTACGAGTGGCCATAAATCCACCCGTCCGGGAAGCGCTGTTTTAAACGCCTGGTGGGCCTCGTCATCAAACCCGGACGAACCACGCCCTTGGAATGTTGCATCCACGGCAGCAAGTACAGGTGCTGCTGATCGAAATGAAAATGCCAACGACATCTGTTGCAAGCCGGTCCGGGCGCCAGATAATCGTGCAGCAAAATCCGAGCGCATCTGGTCAAATTTTGCCGCATCCGCGCCCTGAAACGAATAGATCGACTGTTTTTTGTCACCAACCACAAAAATGGTGCGTGACCGATCTGATCTTGCGCCTTCGCCAGCCATGAATTCTTGTGCAAGCCGCGCAATAACTTCCCATTGAATGGGCCCAGTGTCTTGCGCTTCATCCACAAGAATATGATCAATCGCACCATCCAGCCGATACAGCACCCAGTGCGCGACGTCGGGATTGCCCAGCAGGCTATTTACACCGGTGATAAGATCATCAAAATCCAACCAGCCGCGCTGTGCTTTTTCAGCTGCGTACCGACGTAGAAAAGCCTGTGCAAAGCCCTGCAGTGCAAAATCGCGTTCGATCGCCGCCAGACCCAAGCGACGATCCCGTGACACCTCAACACGGGCCATCAGTGCTTCAACCTCTGGCATCAGATCCCGACAATCTTTTTGTGTGTTCTTAGTCGGGAACTTTCCAATCTTGGCAGAAAACGGATCGGCTGTTGTCGTTGTCGGCCCGTGCAGCAACATCTTTTCCAACGTCAGAAGACCCGCAAGATCCGCATGTAGCTGCATCAACTGTGCGCTGTTCTTCTTATCTGTTGCAGATCCCTGCGCCATAATATCCGCCAAGGCAGACAGCACAGGCATCGTTCCGGGCGTAAATACGTCGGAGATCAAATCCGACAGTGTCTGCGTCTTGGTCAGCCCATAGGCGTCATATACATCCGCTTTTGGGATTGGCCTAAAATGGCCACGTGCACCCGCCACGTCCTTGGCCAGCTTTTCGAATGTCAGATCCGACAGATGGCGGGCAACTGCCGTCAGATGGATGGCATCACCGTCGCGTGCCATCGCATCAAGAATATCAGACTGCAAACGCTCTGCGGCACGATCCTCAATTTCGGTGAATTGAGGACTGACGCCGGCTTCCAGAGGGAAGCGCCGCAACAACGCCGCACAGAAAGAATGGATGGTTTGAATGCGCAAGCCTCCGGGTGCCTCGATAGCGCCTGCAAATAGCCGACGCGCCTGAGCAAGGCTGGCAGTTTCAGGTGCGCCAAGTTTCCGCAAGGCGTCATAAAGCGGGCCATCCTCCAGCATGGCCCATGCGCCCAGCCTTGCAAACAGGCGGTTCTGCATTTCCGAGGCTGCCGCTTTTGTGTATGTCAGACACAAAATCTGCTCCGGTAAAACGCCCGACAATAACAGTCGCGCTACCCGGTCCGTCAGAACCCGCGTCTTGCCAGAGCCCGCATTGGCCGACAACCAAGTGGATTTTGCAGGATCCGCGGCGCGAACCTGATTTTCGGTAGCCTCATCGCGTTTCATTTCAGCACCTGTTTGACCGGAGGCGCGCTTTGATCCCATTCTCCAAACCGTGACAGATGGTCGTAATCTCCCGCCTCATTATCCTTGAAAACTGCATTTCTGGCAGGATATCCACGCGAGGGGTCTTGATACGCGGCAATTAACATGGACAAGCCTTCGCGGACCTCCGCCACCGGTTGGACGTCCAAAGGCGCGGCAACTTTATTCAACTCGCGATCCAGACCCAAAAACCATGCCGCTGCAACACAGACAGGTCCGATATCGGCAAAGCCGCCCTCTTCCACCATAACAGCCTCTAGCAACAGTTGTTTTTCAAACGTCTTCTGTTGGTTTTGAGATGGCGGCTTACTGGTTTTGTAATCATACAAGATAGCCCGACCCGCACGGTCCAGATCAATGCGGTCCGCCTTTCCAGTCAGGGTAAACCCGAGGTCAGGCAAGACCAGCTTACCTAACCGTTCGAACAAGACAGGCTGGGCCATGGCCTGGCGGGTGGCCTCGTCATGCAGAAAACCGTCAGCAATCTGAATGATCCGCGCCTGCCAAAGCGGACGCACGGCGGGCCAGTCTACCATGCGCGTCACAACCTCGGTCGTCAGATCCATCAGTGCTTGATGTGACAATATAGCAGGCCCTGTTGGGGCAGGTTTTATGAAGCGTTCCATAATTTCATGCAAAACAATACCACGCAACAACGCATCTGGCACATGCTGCAGCGGGTTCAGCGGCCGCAGACGCAGCACATGACGGGCATAAATTGAGTAGGGATCGCGGATCAGTCGGCGGATTTCCGTGACCGACATTTTTTGTGGACGGTTCATAACCGGCGGGACGGGGGACGGACGCGGTGCCGGGGGCGCTGCAATTGGCTGATCCAGCCCGCGGGCCATCGCCAGCCAATACGCACCGCGATCCCGCATTTTACTCAATGCTTCGGGACCATGCCGATCCGGCAAACCCGAAGCAAGGTTTGTCAATCGGTTAAGCCATCGTGCCGGCACAGTTTCTGCCTCATCATTCCGTTGGGCACGGGTGAACCAAACAGTTGGCGCAGCAGCGGCCTGCTGGAAATCATGTGCTGACAGGCCAATTTGGCGCTCGGGTACCAACAGGCCGATATCAGCCCGCATACGCCGGTTCAACCACGGGTCCGGAGGGGGCGGCGCAGGCCATGTGCCTTCATTCAGGCTTCCAAGGATCATAAGATCCAATCCCATAGCCCGGACCTCGATCGTGCCCCAGATGAAAATACGCGGGTGCGCTTCAACGTCCTCGCGCAGCTCCTCACCCCGCATGAGCGTCGTGATCAAAGCGTCGTAATCACTCGCCCCCAGTGCCCCTCCATAGACTGCTTGAGTTTGCAAGGTGTCAGACAGCAACCTAAGGGCACGTCCAGCATCACCTTCCCACAATCCATCCGTCCCCGCCCCGTCCGAAGAACCTGCTACAACAGACGCCAGACGGTTAAGGTGAATCTCTATCCAATCAGAAATCATCCGTGGATGCGATGTGTCCACCGGCAGGATCAATGCGCACAACCACGCAACCCATTGCTGCAATTCCTCGCCATCTTTGCGACCGGTTGCCCAGTCTTGCAAACGTTGCGGCGTGGGATAGGGCATGCCATTCCGTCGGATATGCAACTCAAGCTCTCTGGTGAACAAAAGATGCGGTCCACGATCCGCACCGCTGTGCGTCAAGGGATGTTTCAGGAGAGCAATCAACGTTTCTGCGGTTATTGGCACATACAATAATGCAGCCACCTGACGCATAAGCCGCCCCGGAGCCGTCAGGTGAAGCCTCAGACCCGCGCTATCATCTGGCGTGATCCGCCAACGATCCAAGGCAGCCGTTACCCGACGGGCAAGTCCCCGATCGGGCGTCACAAGGGCTGCCGTTTCACCTCGGACCGCAGCCTCGCGAAGTCGCAAGGCAATAGCCAGCGCCTCATCCCTCGGTGTCGGTGCCTCGATCAAGGTTACATCACGCAGACAGTCCCTCAGATCCGGTAATGACGGACCATCGCGCAACCATTGATCGGTCACAGGTGCAGGACGCAGAGCCAGCGACAGCACCGCATTGCGCGCCATTGCCTGCGGCTTTGTGGATATCCAGTCCGGTAAAGCGCACGGAGCAAGACCCAAATCAGAACATAGACGGGCAAATCGGTATTGTGGATGATCCTCCCCCGTAAGGGGATCATCGAGAGACTGCCAAACCATATCCGGCATATGCCGGTCCACACCCGGCAAAATCACTGCCCCTTGCGGCAGCCGCGCGACGGCCTCCATCAAAAGACGCGTTGTGCCTCGTGAGCCTGTCGACCCAGCAACAATAATAGGATGCGACGGAGGCGTCGTCTTCCAGCGTGAAATTCGTGCCTCGATCGCGCTACGTCTATGGGTTGCCGGATCAGGTGCCCTTTGATCCGGCGTCAGGAATGGTCCGATGATGCGAAGGAATTGTAAGGTCCGCGTCCAATGTCCGGACTGATCGTTGGGATCAAGCGCTTCAAGACGCTCCAGTGCGACGTCCTCATCAACCATTTCCTCTTGCAGGCGCGCGACACTGTCCGCCAAATCAAAAAGGGCAGCCCTAGGGGCCAGTGTTGGCTCGGCATCTAGCAGCCCTGCCACCAGCTGCATCAATTCCAAACGTCGTCGCATCCCCGGTATACGCGAAGCCATACCCGCCAGATCCCGTGGGTCTGCACAGGAGTCAACCGTTCGGATGCGCGGCAGAAAACCCGGCGAACCTGCCTCGAACGCTTTGCGTAAACGGCGTGCCATCCGGTCGGAGTTCACGATCACTTCCACCCGCGCTAAGGCTTCGGGTGACGCGTCGGCGAGGCGCAGCTTGATACCCGCCATAACACTGGCGGCGACATCGACGCCACAAGGCAGGGCAAAGACCCTTGGCTGAGAGCTGGCTTCAAACATTGCTCAAAAGATCCTCTGCCAAAGATATGTTCTCGGGACGTCCAACATCACACCACTCACCAGTGTATATCAGCCCATGGAGCCGACCGTTTTGTGCCGCGCGATCCCACGCGAGGTTTAACGAAAACACCCTGTCAGGGATTCCCGCCAACACTTTGGGATCAATAATCTGTGCGCCCGTATATACCAGATCGCCGCCGCGACTTAATCGGCCGGCCTCTAGTCTGAAGTCCCCATCCCCGCGATGACCGCGCGCACGGCGGTGCGGAATGCACAGCAAAAGCGCATCAGTTTGTACGTTCGACCATTGATCGAGCAATTGGTTGATAGGGTTCGCTCCGCGCCAAACCGCGTCGCTGTTCAAGGTAACGACCGGCCCTGAAACCAGTTTGGGCAACGCCGCGCGCAGCCCGCCACCTGTTTCCAAAAGATCTGCCTCGTATGATGTCTCAACATCGCGATCTTTCAGATAGCTCTCAATCATCTCAGCACGGTAATGGGTATTCACAACCACCTTTTGCAGACGGGCCTGATTGACGATATCCAGAGCATGGTCCAGCAAAGTCGTCCCCGCTATAGCAATCATCGGTTTGGGCCGGTTGGCAGACAACGCCCCCATGCGCGTACCCAAACCCGCTGCGAAGACCAGTGCAGACCGTGGCGCAGTCATGGCAGATACTCTGGCAGGGCACGGGCCAAAGGTTGGCAGGCCGGGTGGCGCAAGGCGTTTGTAACATGCCGTCTGACGCGCCCGACATATTTGTCGTATCCGGTCCGCCCATCCCGTGCGAACTGTGCAAAAAGGCCAAGAATGCGTAAATTGCGCTGGAGGCTCAAGACGGCCAGAGCAGCCATAGTCTGTGCCGCGTCCCGACCAGAGCGATCGAGAAATGCTGTCAACGCTGCGCGCTCTGCCTCTGGACGAACGTCCCGGCGCGCATCTGTTAACAGCGAAGCCAAATCATATTCCGCAGGTCCGATCATTCCATCCTGAACATCCAGAAACCCTAGTCTTTCAACTCCCTCAAGATCCGCGCGCCACGTTATGTTTTCGGCATGGCAATCCCGCAATATAACTGTTTCGGCAGGATAAGCCGACAGACATTCAGCCAAGGCGGAATTCAACAACGCGGTTTGATGCGCCGCACGGGTGTCGTGAAAGGGGGCAACAATGGCCCGTAGATGATCCGTGTCTGCTATGGGCAGATCCAACGGAGGAGGTGCTGTCTGCAATTGTGCCAGTGCTGCTCCAACCGCTGCATATGCGGTCGTTTCAACCACGGGAATTTCCGAAACGTCATTCAAACGCAGAGGCCCAAGATCTGTCACCAATGCAAACGGCGGATCCGATACCAGAACGTTCGGTGCCCGCAGTCCACGATCTGCAAGCAATTTGGCCATCCGCGCAACACGGGGTGCTGTGTGTCCCGGATCATACATCAAAATCACAGAAACAGTCGCATCCTTCGACAAGCGCCAGTACTGGCGCAAAGACGCATCACCCGTCAGCTCGGTGACACCTGCGTGTTGCCAGCCGGTTCGGCGCAAAAACGGCTGCGCTTGTTCAAAAATCATAGCGCAGCCATCCGTTTGTCCCAGCGTGAATCCTGCCACGCGAATTTGATGGTTCTCTCAGACATATTCTGGGTATCTGCTACAATTTCCAGATGCAGAGCACCTGGTGGCGATAGATCTTGCAGACGATCGGGCCACTCAATCAGACATACCGCGGCGTCGAACGCTTCGAGCAGGCCAAGTTCAATAACCTCGAAAGGATCGCTTAAACGATATAAATCACAATGCCAAAGTTCCGTAAATTCAAGGTCATAGATTTGCACCAACGTAAACGTTGGCGACGGGATATCCTCTGGTCTGGGCAAACGCGATTGTATCAGCGCACGCGCAAAATGCGACTTTCCAGCCCCAATGGCGCCGGACAGCAAGAGACAATCTCCAGCGCCGAGGTCATCACCCAGCCGGTGTGCCAAAATCTCGGTTTTGAAGGGCGATGAAACTTGAAAGGACATCTTGCGCTGCATCCGGCCAGATTAACGCAGCAGACGGTAGCCGCAAGACATCCAACGCAGACTTGATCAAGGATTATTAGGCTAGACAACCTGTACGGTTTTGGAAGCCTTCAGATCTGGCAAAAGTTCCTTCGGTACACTTTTGCTTTGTTCTTTGCCCCTGAACCTAAGCAATGTGTCCCCACCAACAATCGGCACAATGCAGCAGTCAAATTGCCCCAAACGCGTGTGCTGTATTGTGGCGGACCAAGCGGTTCGGTTGCCCTCTCCCATAACTTGATTGCGCAATTCGACCCAAATCGGGCTGGGCCCACAGGCGGCCTGCCATCGGCGCAATTCATCAACAATATTAATATCAAGAAACCCTGCTTCAGCAGTATCCGTTCCCCAGCTGTTGCGATAGGCTTGGTTGCTCATAGTCAAAACACCAAGATGCGAAAACACTGCGATTGCATCGTCAATGGCGTCCAACGCGGCCTGACTTTGGCTAAGCTCGGCCCGGAAACGGCGTGTCAGCGAAATTTCTGCACTTATGTCTTCAATCAGAAACGCAATGGCACCGTCAGGATGCGGACGGCCCGTAACTTTGTAGGTTAAACCAGATGGTAGCGTCCATGTTTCCGAGTACCGGTCATCGCAAGCAGCTCGGACCAGCTCAGCCAGCTGCTCGCGCCAGCCTGAGTAATTTTTTGGCTCTGGCATCATACGGGCTTCGCGCAACGTATCAAAAAATGTGAGCAAGTTCGGGCGGCTGGTCATAAACTGTGCCGGAAGCGCCGTCAGGTCAATCAAAGCGGGATTGAACAAAGCCAATTGGCGGTCACGATCAAAAATTGCCAACCCAATAGGGAGATGTGCAAATGTTTTGCTAAGCGTTTGCACAAAATTTCTCTGAGCTATTTCCGCCTGAACAACACTTTCCACATCTGTGGCATAGTTCAATGTACCGTTTTCCCTTGGAACACTGCGTAAATCAAACCATCTGCGCGATCGCTCTTCGGTCTCGTTCACACGTATGCGCCGCACTTCACTGGGAGAGGAGTTTTGCATAATGCAGACGGGGAGCCCGCTCTCGTTGCTCAGAGCCTGATATGCCGGGTTGCTCCATGACACTTCGCCATCTTCACCGGTAAACCAGATAGGATCAGGTGCGGAGTTTAAAGCCGCCCGGAGCAATTCTACTTCTTGCTGCAATCGAATAACCCGATGTCGGTCAGCAGCATGGGCATCGGTGTCGCACATGTCGATCTGGACCAGATCTTTCTGAACCGTGATCTCTAGTATTGCTCCATCATCAGAATTCAACGACGTAGACATTATGGGGAGTGTAGGCGACAAATCGGGGAAGCGGGCGGATAAGGCAGCATATACGTCCCGCCATTCGATATCATCATCGCCTCTCAAGCCAAAGGCGATCAAACCCAAATCCGAGATATCAGTTACGATCCCCTGCATCATAACAATTCGAATGGAACCGCTGCGCTCGATTTTTGTCGTAAATTTCGCTTTTTGATGCGTCAATGACAACAAAAGCAGGGCCACCGCGATGGAAGCCCCGGCAAGTATTGCCAAAAAGACTGAAAGTGTAAGTTCCAAAAGCTCTTACCTGTTAGTAGCGGGTTATTTGACGCTTTGATAGTTAATTGAAAGTTAATTTTGTTGAATTAGAAACATTATGTTTCGATCAGACGGTTTTCACCAACAATTCTGTCATCGGGTCCAGCGATAAGCTTGGATCTGGGCCAGACAACTTCAACGATTGCGCCTTTCTTTTGCACGCGTGCTCTGTCAGATCCAAAAGGATCCGTCCCGTTTGCAAAGCTCAATTCTGCACCACTACCTTCAAGCAAGGTTTTGGCGATAAACAAGCCGAGCCCCATTCCTTCATACCCCGGACGAGATTTTTTGTCCGTGTCAGTGCGTTTGCTGCGCATAAAGGGATCGCCGATGCGACCAATCAGATGAGGCGGGTAACCAAAGCCATCATCCAAAATCCGCAATGAAATAACATCTTCTGTACAAAGAGATTCGATCCATACCGTAGTTTCGGAAAAATCCACAGCATTCTGAATAAGGTTCCGCAGACCATGTATAACCTCTGGGCGTCGCATAATCTGCGGTTGCTGGCTTTCGCCCTCGGACCCCCGCCAGTCTTCGATGATGATATTCTTTCCGCGATCTTCATGCGGTTCTGCTGCCTCACGGATCACCTCTAGCAAAGGAGCCTGTCGCATGTGTAAGTCATCTTTGCCCGCACGTCCCATGCCTCGCAGGATATCGCGACACCGATCGGCCTGTTCACTGATCAGACGCGCATCTTCTTGCAGGTCTGTCCGATCATCCAGATCATCCAGCAGTTCGCCTGCTGTCAGCTTTATCGTGGCCAGTGGCGTACCAAGCTCGTGCGCAGCCGCAGCAACCACACCTCCGAGATCATTTAATTTTTGGGCGCGGGCAAGTGCCATTTGCGTTGCTGCTAGTGCGTCGCTCATCGCGTGCATCTCGGCCACGGTGCGCCGTGAATAGATGGATGTGAACACAAGTGCTGTCGATATTGCAAGCCATTGACCAAAAACAAAAATATCGGGTATTCGCAATACAAATCCCATCTCGGATTTCAACGGCAGATGATAAAATACCAATCCCGTCACCAGCAAAAAGGCTGTCGTTCCAAGAATTAGAGTGGATCGCAAGGACAAAACCGCCGCCGACACTGTCACAGGTCCCAGCACCAGCAATGAAAAGGGGTTGTGCAGTCCACCTGTAAGAAACAATAAAAAACCCAATTGCAACAGGTCAAACATCACCATCATGAAATTTTCAGATTCGGATAATCGCTTGTTTTCTGGAAACAGAAATGATGCGATCAGGTTCCCCATAGCAGAAATCCCGATTGCCAAATAGCAAAGCCCCAACTCGATCTGCAGGCCGTAATGAAAATGTGCCGCCAATAAGGCAGCCGTCTGGCCCACAACGGCGATCCATCGGATCAAGATCATGGTGCGCAACCGGATCCAATTGTGGCGACGCTCCGTCATATATTCGAAATCAAGATCGGCCATGCGCATTTTCCTCTTGCGGCTCTTCTTGCCAAGTATACCTGTTACACAAAAGAAGAGCCATCTAGTCAGGAAACTCGTATGATACGCATTGCGGCATTATCCGCAGCTGTCGCCGCCACCGCGCTCATTGGTGCAACGGCCTATGTGACATTTTCACAATCAGCAGGACAGGATCCCTTTCACGATTGTAGAACCAGCGCTGTCGCTGGCGGGTCCGGTGCGATTGGAGGGCCTTTCACGCTTGTCAACACACGCGGTGAGACTGTCACCGACACGGATGTGATCACACAGCCTTCGATTTTGTATTTCGGATATACCTTTTGTCCAGATGTCTGCCCGCTTGATACTGTCCGCAATGCAGACGCAGTCGATATTCTGGCTGAACGCGAACGGTTCGTGACCCCTGTGTTCGTATCGGTCGATCCAAAGCGCGACACCCCCGACGTGTTACGCGAATTCACTTCCTTGGTGCATGAAAAAATGATCGGGTTAACCGGAACGCCCGAACAGATCCAAGATGTGGCAAAGGCATATCGCGTGGTCTATCGGGCACATGATGATGGGTCTGACTTTTACCTCGTTGACCATATGACCTTTAGCTATCTTGTCATGCCCGACCACGGATTCGTGGAGTTTTTCAGAAACGACCTCAGTGCTGAAGCACTGGCAAATAAAATGGAATGTTTCATCAAAGCCGCATGATAAAAAGCGTTTCAAACTGATCATTTGACGCTTTTATCCCTGCGCTATATGTAACTGTACCAACGATCAAAAAGGATACGTCGTGGCAGAGCGCAACGTGCAAGAACTGGGAGCAGACAGGTCTCTGCTTCTCGTAGATGACGACGAACCGTTTCTGAAGCGTTTGGCCAAGGCCATGGAGAAACGCGGATTTGAAGTGGAAACAGGTGGATCCGTCGCGGCTGGTAAAGCTATCGCCACGGCACGCCCGCCTGCATACGCTGTGGTGGACCTGCGGCTTGAGGATGGGAACGGGCTGGACGTGGTCGAAGTGCTGCGTGAAAAACGCCCCGACAGCCGTATTGTGGTGTTAACAGGCTATGGCGCAATCGCCACAGCTGTAGCAGCCGTAAAGATTGGCGCCACCGATTATCTGTCCAAACCGGCGGACGCGAATGACATCACAAATGCTCTTTTGGCCAAGCCAGATGACCTGCCGCCACCGCCAGAAAACCCGATGAGCGCCGACCGGGTCAGGTGGGAACATATTCAAAGGGTGTACGAACTTTGTGACCGCAATGTATCTGAAACCGCCCGCAGGCTGAACATGCACCGTCGCACACTGCAACGTATCCTGGCCAAACGCAGCCCGAAATAACCCCTATTAAAGGTCGAA
>JAYQEA010000034.1:8340-35248 GCA_038138625.1 Roseivivax sp. | reverse complement strand
GTCATTCGTGATCCACAGGGAAACGCAATCTGCCTGAGTGGCGCAGTTCAGGATATAACTGAAAGAGTCGAGTTAGAAGCACACTTCAGGCATTCTCAGAAGATCGAAACTATCGGCCAACTCAGCGGTGGGCTCGCGCATGACTTCAATAACATCTTGTCTGTGATCGTGGGCGCTGCGGGATTGCTTGAAATGGACGAGGCATACGATGCTGAATTGGTTCAAAGCATTCTAAGGTCCGCCCACCGGGGTTCGGAACTGACGCATCGATTGCTGGCGTATGCCCGACAACAACCGCTGAGAACCGTTCATTTTGATGTCAGAAAGTTGGTGGTCGAGATGACATCCATGCTGCGTCGCGTCGTTGGGCAGGACATCAAAATTTCAACGGATATTTCAGAAAAACTATGGCTGATTGCAGCGGATCCGGCACCTTTGGAAGATTCATTACTGAACCTGACGGTAAATGCACGAGACGCAATGCCTGACGGGGGTCAGATCATGATCAAATGTAAGAATGTTTGCCTAAATAATACAGAGGGCAAACCCACTGATTACGTGCAAATTGTCGTAAAAGACACGGGTCAGGGAATGACTGAGGAGATAAAGGCCAAGGCAACTGATCCATTTTATACGACAAAAGCCCGAGGAGAAGGAACCGGACTAGGCCTCTCTATGATCGAAGGCTACGTCCGCCAATCGAAAGGACATATGGTCATTCAATCCGAGCCCGGCAAGGGAACAGCGGTCACGCTCTACTTACCCCGTGCAATCCGAGGTTAGTCTCTGTCTATTAATGCCATTGACGACGCGGTATGTGTTTGGCTCTGGCATACGTGGCACTGTGAATACCTATGCGTTCAAAGTCTAACGGGTCTGTTTCACTACACTCTATTGATTTTCGTTGAGATGTGAACGTCGCCTATTCACTAGTTTTGTTGTAGGCAATGGATGGGCGCCTCTGTCATTTACTCTGCAACCTCCGAACTGGCCATGTAGCGCCATATGTCGTTGCCTGCGATCGCATCTCTATTCAATCTGCGACGTCGTCCGCTTGTTTCGCTATGAAAACTAAAGTAACATTCTAGCATGTTAACATTTGACCCAGCCTTACAACAAGCCGACCCTGACGCACCGGTAAAATTGACACCTTTATCTTCTTATAGCGGCACCTTGTCGTCCCGTGTCTACCAAAGCTTGAAAGATGCTATTTTAAGGCTTTCCTACCAGCCCGGCCAGATTATGCGCAAACGCGATATTTGCGAACAATTGGACATTTCCCGCAGTCCGGTATCCGAAGCGGTGACGCGGCTGGCCGCGGAAGGTTTGGTTGATGTCATGCCGCAGTCTGGTACCTTTGTTGCGCGGTTTTCGATGGACGAAATCCGGGAAGGTGCGTTTCTGCGCGAGGCGCTTGAGCTTGCCGCTGTAGAACGTGTTGCCCGGACGATCACCGAAGATCAGGTCAAACGGCTCAAAAGAAATCTCCGAGTGCAAGAGGCTCTGGTTGATGATCTGGACGTACAGGGCTTTTATGAACTGGACAGCGAAATGCACAATCTAATTTTAGGCTTTACCAATTACCGGCGTCTTGCTGCCATGGCAGAGACCAGCTGGCTGCAAGTCAACCGTGCACGACAACTCATACTACCCAATCCAAAACGGGTTGCAGATACGCTCGAAGAACACAAAGCCATCGTCTCTGCGTTGGAGGCGCACGACCCAGACGCGGCACGGCAGGCAACTAAGACACATCTGCGTCAATTACTATTGAATCTGGAGGCAATCGAGCGGGAACGCCCCGATCTGTTTGATAAACCATGATCCGCGCCAATCGTCCGCGCTATGCAGCACGCCTCAATGCGTTCAAGCAACTATCGCCAGGATCAGATGTACGAGACTGGATCACTGCGGCCGGCCAGATTGGTGGGCTTGGGGCCGCGGATCTGAACTTCCCAGACCATTTCGCCATCTATAACGCAACCCAGATGGCGGGCTTCCTGAATGATGCGGGGATCACTTTGAATGGTGTTGCGATGCGGTACTATTCCGACCCGGGATTCAAACTGGGGGCCTTTACCCATCCGGATCCGCAAGTGCGTAGTGCGGCGTTGGATATCACCAAACAAGGCGTTGACACCTGTGCCGCAATGGGCGGAAAAACGGTCACACTATGGATGGGCCAGGACGGGTTCGATTATGCTTTTCAGATGGACTATGCTGCGGCCTGGGATCGCACCATCGAAGCAATTTCAAAAATTTGCGCGCATAATCCGGCAATCGACATCGCGATCGAATATAAACCAAATGAACCCCGTGCTTATGCATTGATGCCTGATATCGGCACAACTTTGCTGGCTTGTAACGCGGTGAATGCCCCCAATCTTGGGGTCACACTCGACTTTGCCCATGTGCTTTACGCAGATGAAATGCCCGCACATTCTGCAGCGTTGATCGGCAGGCATTCGCGTATGATCGGCTTGCATTTGAATGACGGTTACGGAAAGCGCGATGACGGGCTGATGGTAGGCTCAGTGCATGCAATCCAAACTGTAGAGCTTTTGGTGGCGATGCTGCGGATGAACCAGACAGATGTGATTTATTTTGACACGTTCCCTGATATGGGCGGACTGAACCCGATCGAAGAGGCGCGGACAAACATTGCACTTACCGATCGATTGATGGAGGTAGCAGAGGCGCTATCTGACGATGTGGCGCTTGGGGTGGCTATTGATCAGCAGGATGCCGCCCTGTCACATCGTATCGTCGCCAAGGCTTTGTTCGGCGGATGACCCTTTTGGTCGTCGGCGCATTGCACTGGGACGTGGTGGTGCGGGCCGCCCGATTGCCACAATTGGACGAGACGCTGCGCGGACGGGATGTGCTCTACCAGTTTGGTGGCAAAGGCGGCAACCAAGCGGTTGCGGCGGCCAAGGCCGGGGCGCAGGTTGGATTTGCAGGGCGCATCGGTTCTGATGCTGCAGGCGCGTCCATGCGATTGCTTTTGGAAAAAGAGGGTGTTGATCTAAGCCAGCTTCAGCAAGGGACTGGTGCATCAGGGATGAGTGCCGCCATTGTGACCGAGCATGGTCAGTATGGTGCTGTCATCGTATCCGCTGAAAATCACATGTACGACACATCAGCCCTTAAAATTCCAACACGATGCGAAATGGTACTTTTGCAAAATGAGATGCGTTCGGGCGTATTTGCCGTCTGCGCAGCAGCAGCCCGCAAGCAGGGCGCGCGTGTTGTCTGGAATGCGGCGCCGGCGAGTGATGTCTCTCTCAGCGATCTGGCGCTTGTTGATACACTCATCGTGAACCGGGTAGAGGCCGCAGATATTCTGGATCGTAATGACGTTGAGACAGATCCAGTGGCCGCCGTGGCATTGCTCTCGGCGCTGGCACCAAAAGCCGAAATCATTATCACCTTAGGGGGCGAGGGCGTGGTCTTTGCCGCGCCGGGCCAGCCGTGCGAAATCCAAAGGGCACATTCCGTCAAAGTGGTTTCAACACATGGGGCGGGCGATGTCTTTGTTGGGACTTTTGCAGCAGGCCGCCTTAAGGGATTATCTTTGTCCCATGCGGTCGCCGCAGGACAGAAAGCCGCGGCCGCGCATATCGCTCAAAGCCGATAAAAAGTCTGTGCCGTACCACCAAAAAGGCTTTGTTGTGCCTCATTGGACAGATGGGAAGTAAGCGCACGCGCTGCGTCGTGCCATGCGTCATAGCTGGCTTCAAGTCGGCAAACCGGCCAGTCTGACCCCCACATCATCCTATCTGGCCCAAAAACCTTGAGCAGGTGATCGGTGTAGGGCCGCATCGCCTCGATGGACCAGCCATCGGTTTCTGTGACCAGACCCGAAAATTTACAAAACGCAGCTGTGTTCTCGGCCAACTGGGCCATACCCGAGGCCCAGAAGGAAAAGCTGTCTTTTGAATGTGTGCGTATCTGAGGTTTCATGCAATGATCTATGACCACCCGCATATCAGGGTAGCGCAACAGCAGCGTAAGGAAATTTTCCAGATGCCGGGGAAACCCCAGCGCATCAAACGTGACATCACACTCTACAATCAACTCATAGGCCCATTGGATATCTTTGCGTAGCATCCATGCAACGTCAGGGATATCCTGGATCATCGGTCTCACACCCAAGAACTTGGGATGTTTCGCCAGCCTGCGCAAATGGTGCGCATGGGACGGATCCTCGAAATCGATCCAGCCCACGACCCCGGCCACCCGCGGAGATGTATCTGCAATTCCCAACATATATTCGGTTTCTTCCACCGACGCGGCGGCCTGCACAAGCACCGTTTGATCTATCCGGTGAGTGATCAAATGTGGTTCCAGATCCGCCGGGCCGTAAGGTCGGGCGAGGATCGCATTGTCCATTGGCATCCAATCATAATCCCCGCGCGCGGGATTCCAAAAATGTTGATGACTGTCGATTTTCCGGCTCATGGTGCATCTCCGTGCATCAGCCCTGCTGACTTTAGGTCAACCCAGAGGGCGTCAGGGATTTGGGCGCTTTGGGCCCCGATATTGCTATTCATCTCTGCCAGACCTTGACCGCCCGGGATAACCGATAAGACGGCAGGATGACGTAATGGAAACTGGAACGCTGCATCAACCAACCGGACACCATGCGCTTTGCAGATCTGCTCGATTTTACCGACGCGGGTCAGAATGCTTTGTGGTGCCGGTTTGTAGTTGTAATACGCGCCCGGCTTTGGGCCTGTTGCCAGAACACCCGAATTATAGGGGCCGCCTATGATGACACCAATGTCCCGCGCCACACAAAGCGGCAGAAAGCTTTCCAGCGCTTCCTGCTCCAACAATGTATAGCGCCCGGCAAGCAGGAATATGTCAAAATCTCCGCGCTCTGCCATCCATTGGCAAGGTTGCCAGTTGTTTACGCCCGCGCCAAAGGCCCTGATCACACCCTGCTCTCGTAAAGATACCAACGCGCCATAGCCGCTGTTCATCAATTCGGCCAGCTTTGCGTCCAAAACCTCTTGGGAGCCGTGGTTCGCCAGATCGATGTCGTGAACAAAAAGAATATCAATCCGGTCTATACCCAGCCGTTCAAGGCTGAATTCAAGAGACCGCATCACCCCATCATAAGTATAATCATACGTCTCTTTGCGGGCAGGCACGTCGAACCACTTGTCTTGCCCGTCACGCTGTTCGGGCGTCGTTACCTTTAGCAAGCGTCCTACTTTGGTAGATAAAATATAACTGTCACGATCCTTTCCACGCAAAAAGGAATTCAGCCGTGTCTCTGACAGGCCTAGACCATATAACGGGGCTGTATCGAAATACCGGACACCTGCATCCCAGGCACAGCTTAAAACCGCTTGTGCGTCATCGTCGCTTATGGCGCGATAGAGGTTTCCAAGCGGCGCCATTCCCATTCCAAGTTTGGTGAACGCCAGACCGCCATTACCCAGCCGGTCCCAATGATTGGTCTGTAAAGCCATCAGGTCTCCTTTCACTGACATGCTAGTATGAATACTGCTAGACTGCATCCCCAAATTTTTGCAACATGGACATATGGGAGGACATTCATGCAGCGTTTTGAAACAGTCTTTGGAACAGTCAAACCGGTTATCGCAATGGTTCATTTAGGGGCCTTGCCCGGCACACCTTTGCACGACACTGAAAAGGGTCTGGATGGCCTGTTAGAGGCCGCACAGGCCGACCTTTCAGCGCTTCAGTCGGCGGGTGTGGATGCGATTATGTTTGGCAATGAAAATGATCGCCCTTATGAATTTGATGTCGACACCGCCAGCACGGCGACAATGGCCTATTTAATTGGCCGCCTTCGGGATCAAATCACGGTACCTTTTGGGGTAAATGTTTTATGGGATCCTCACAGTACAGTTGCCTTGTCAGCAGCCACAGGCGCTGCTTTTTGTCGAGAGATTTTTACCGGCACCTACGCCAGCGACATGGGCCATTGGGCACCGGATGCGGGCAGCGCCCTGCGCTACCGCAATCAGTTAGACCGCAGTGACCTGTTGATGCTTTATAATATCAGTGCCGAATTTGCCGATAGCCTTGATCGCCGCTCTCTGCCGGACCGTGCGCGCTCTGCGGTGTTTTCCTCTGTGCCGGATGCAGTTCTGGTGTCGGGACAGATCACCGGCGAAGCAGCAAAGATGGAGGATCTTGAAGCGGTCAAATCCGTGCTGCCGGATATTCCAGTTCTTGCAAACACCGGCGTGAAGCATGACACGGTGGCCGAGGTTATGCGGGTGGCAGATGGGTGCATCGTTGGGTCATCGCTTAAGGTCGATGGAGACACTTGGAACGCTGTGGACCCGGATCGCGCCCGCGATTTCATGGACAGGGTCAGAGCCACCAGATGATTGCCGATGACCTAAAAGCCCTGATGCTGATCCCCGGTCTTTCCGGGTACGAGGGCCGAGTGGCTACGGCGATCGCTCAACGAATGCCGATCCCCTGCACAACGGACCGATTGGGCAATCTTATCGCAACATTTCCCGGTATTGGCCCTTCGGTTATGCTGTTTACCCATATGGATCAGCTTGGGTTCATTGTTCGCAAGATCGAAGACAATGGTTTGATCCGCGTACACCGTATGGGAGGTGTGCCGGAACGCGCCCTACCCTCGCAATCGGTGGTATTAAGCACACGCGACGGGCGGGATATCCTTGGCGTATTGGCCAACAAAAGCCATCATGCAACGCAACCGGACGAAAAATATACCGTCCTGCGTGCGTCAGAACTTTACATCGATACAGGCCATAGTTCCAAATCGGCGGTCGAAGCGGCGGGCATAGCGATCGGAACGCCTGTCACCTACGCGCCAAATGTCATTGACCTTGCAGAAAAACGGATCGCAGGCACCGCCGTCGATGATCGCGCGGGATGTGCTGTGCTGCTGGATGTCGCCCGACGCTTAGCCAAGCGGACAGCTGGACCAACCGTTCATGTCGTATTTTCGACGCAAGAAGAATTCAATCTGCGTGGCGCGCTGCCCGCAGCTCAGGCTTTGACGCCCGATATCGCAATACAAATCGATCTGATGCTCGCCAGTGATACGCCGGATGCATCTGATCTTGGCGATATGGTTCTGGGCGGTGGGCCAGGTATGAGCCTTTATAGCTTTCATGGTCGTGGAACCCTTAACGGTGTGCTGCCGCATCCCGGACTTGTCTCGCTCTTTGAAGGAGTGGCCGAGGACAAAGAAATTGGTTTGCAGCGATCTGCACAGGTCGGCGTTTTGACAGACCTCAGTTATGTCCAGACTGTTGGCCAAGGTGTTGCCAGCATCGATCTGGGCTTTCCAATGCGATACAGTCATTCATCGCTTGAGGTCTGCCAGTTGAGCGATCTGGAAGACCTGTCCCTGCTGCTAACTGCCGGAGTCGAACGTATCCAACCTGATTTCAAATTGGAGCGATGGTGATGAGTTATACGCTGGGTGTCGACATAGGCACCTTTGAAACCAAGGGCGTTCTGGTCGATGCGTCGGGGATGGTTATTGCAACGGCGCGCCAGGCCCACAAGATGATCGTGCCGCAACCGGGTTGGGCTGAGCATAGGCCGGAAGAAGACTGGTGGGGGGATTTTGTTAACGTCACAAAAGAGTTGATCAGTACGGCAGGCTGTGATCCGAAAGAGATCAAGGCCGTTGCGTGCTCGGCAATTGGGCCGTGTATGTTACCAGTTGACGCCAACGGCACGCCGCTGATGAACGGTGTTCTTTACGGTGTTGATAGTCGTGCGATGTCGCAAGTTGATGCTTTGACCGCCCGGATCGGGGAAGACGTCATTCTTGATCGGTGTGGGAATGCGTTGACCTCGCAGTCTGTGGGTCCGAAAATCCTTTGGCTGAAAGAGGAACAACCGGAGATCTATGCCAAAACAGCCAGGATTTTGACCTCGACCAGTTTCCTTGTGCATCGACTGACAGGACAATACGTCATCGACCATTATACTGCTGCGAACTTCTCACCTGTCTATGATGTGGGGACGCAAGATTGGTGTTTTGATCTTGCTCCGGAAATCGCAACGTCTGACATGTTGCCACGTCTTTTGTGGTCTGCGGAGATTGCCGGTCATGTCACGGCTGAAGCCGCTGAGGACACGGGGCTGGCCATTGGAACGCCCGTGACCACTGGTACAATTGATGCCGCCGCCGAAGCATTGAGCGTTGGTGTAGGATCACCGGGCGATATGATGATGATGTATGGCTCCACCATCTTCATCATCACGCTCACGCGGGAACGGGTGCGCGATGCCCGTCTTTGGTACGCGCCGTGGCTCTTTCCCGGGCAGCATGGCTCAATGGCAGGGCTGGCAACATCGGGGACTTTAACGCATTGGTTTCGGGATCAATTTGCCCGTGAATTGCCGCATGATACGGCGTTTTCGACATTGGCAAAAGAGGCAGAAACCATTCAACCCGGCGCAGAAGGATTGCTTTTCCTGCCCTATTTCTCTGGTGAGAGAACCCCGATCCATGACCCGCAGGCGAAGGGATCTTTTTTCGGTCTGAACCTGACGCATCAGCGTGGACATATGTACCGCGCGCTGATTGAAGGCATCGCATTTGGGACCGCCCATGTTGTAGAAACCTACCGCGCGGTGGGCGTCGAACTTAACCAGGTTCTCGCAGTCGGGGGTGGTACAAAAAACGGGCTATGGCTGCAGGCGACATCTGACGCGTCGCAGGTAGATCAGATCGTTTGCGAAAAAACCGTTGGCGCCAGCTATGGTGATGCCTTTCTAGCAAGGGTCGCAATAGGCGAAGCTGATATCGGCGATATCGCAACCTGGAACCCGCCAGAAAGGCAGATCAAGGCGGCGCATGTGCCGGCCTACGCGAAAGGTTACCCTCTGTTCCGCCGGTTTTATGAGCAGACCAAGGACATCGCGGCCGAGCTTTCTGAATGAAACTGCATACGGGCATGCACACCGCGCTTTCACACCTTGTCAAAAGGCGCAGCAGGATCGCAACGCTGTTCAAAATAGGCTCGGCCGGGCAGATGATTCGGGCTGCATGTCACACGACGCAGGTCGGATGTGGTCGGTCCACGTTGGATTAATGTCTAGCCTATTTCAGGCATTGCAGTTGATCCCCAACCAGCGGTCAAGAAAAACGTCGCCAAGCTCTCTGGTTGCAAGATACGAATATGGAAGCAGCAAGAGATTTCGCTGACGGTCAACCTTCTGATGTCACACTGCATGAGGGCGCAACTTTTCGACCTCTGGCCGATAGGGCGCGGCTCCGGCAGGCAGCTCTGGGATAATTACGGCGTCTTCATATTTTAATTGCTTGACAAGAACCGGGAGTAATCGGCGAAACGCTGCAAAAATTGAAGGATCGGCCGCTGGCAGGTCATGTTTGATCAAGTCGTTCAACTTGGGCAGGTTATAGTAAGGGACCATCGTGAACATATGATGCTCCACGTGGTAGTTCATATTTAGATAGATGAACTGGCTAATCGGATTCATCATCACTGAGCGCGTGTTGAGACGATGATCCGTTACATTTTCTGCAAGCCCTAGATGCTGTAGAATACCTGTCATCACATGATGCCAGGCACCATAGATCCGTGGCAGTCCGATCAGCATCACAGGAATAAGCGACCAATTCCATAGCGCTAGAGCAATAGTACCAGCGTAAATGACGACCCAAATGCGTGCTGTCCGAAAGACCAGATGATGATCAGCATCACGCAGGTAGACCGCCTCTTCAGGATGAATGCGCCCGCTTGCATGCAAAAACATACGCCGGATTGCAGCAATGAAATCAGATATGCCAATGAACATCAGCCCTATCCGGACAAGATCAGGGGGACGCATTGCAACGATCTCGGGATCTCGCCCAACGATTATTGTGTCTGTGTGATGCCGGACATGGCTTGCCCGCCAGACGACTGGATTACGCATGATCATAAAACTGGCGATGTGATAGACGACATCGTTCATCCAAGGCGTGGCGAAGGCCGTTTTGTGCCCACATTCATGCCATCTTGAGTCAGAGGCAGAGCCATAAAGCACGCCATATGCCAGCCAGAATGGTGCAGACCACCAAGACGGCCACAAGGCGATAGCGATGCCCGCAAGGACCACCATAGCGCCCAACCAAATGACTGTATCCCGCAGCGCCAGCGCATCAGATTTTACCATCAGCGCGCGAATTTCTGCGGGATCAACTTTCGGTCGAAACCAAGCAGGATTTGCAATTTCAGTTTCTACCGCACGTCTGGCTGCATCGCCTCTGAGTGAATAGTCTTTGGGCATTTGAAACGCTCTTTCGCTTAGCTACAGTAGATAAGAAAAAGTCTACAAGCTTGTTATAAGCCATGGACGGGCTATTTCACCGCCCCTGCTGCCATTCCTTTGATAATAAACCGTTCCAACGCTATGCCTATAATAATAAGCGGCAAGATCGCAGCAAAACTGAGCGCTGCCATGGACCACCAACTGATGCCCTGACTGCCGGTTTGACTGGCCACCATGACGGGCAATGTCTTGGCATGGCTTGATGTCAACAGAGCTGCAAAGAAGTATTCGTTCCATGTCAAAACCAGTGATAGGATGAATGCTGCCACCATACCGGGCAGGGCAATGGGCAAAATAATGGTTAGGAATGTTCCCCAGATGGATAGGCCATCAACGAGCGCTGCCTCCTCCAATTCAGACGGAATTGATCCGAATTGGTCACGCATAATCCAGATGACAATCGGCAAGACCGTTAGGGCATAAAGCAAGATCAGCCCGATGCGGGTGTCCAGCATTCCTAGCGCCTTGTAAAGAACGAGGAACGGCAGGGCCAAGACCACCGGCGGCAAGATAAGCTGGCTCAGGAAAAAGAACGAAATGTCTGAATTTCGCATGAACCCGAACTTGTAGTTGAACCGCGACAATCCATAGGCCGCACAGCTTCCCAAAGCCACGGCAAGGACAGAGGCCGACACCGCAATGATGGCCGAATTCCAGAAGCGTTTGAGGAACTCTTCGCGCACAGTGCTTTCATTGCCAATCGTATCAGGCGACAAGCCCAGTGATCGCCATCCCAGCCATTTGGGGGTGTAGTCCCAGTAGGGGACGATATTCCCCTTCATCACGTCCGGGGCCATTTTGAAGCTGGTTGTTATGGTCCAGTAGATCGGAAAAAGCGCGATAATTGCCCACAAGATCAAGATCCCGTAAATGACCACGCGTCCAGAAAAACGTTTCGCTCGAAAGGCGCGATCGGCATCGCTGTCATGAAAAATTTGCTCTGTCATGCTAATACCTTGGCCGCATCCAGCGGTCTGCTGCCTTGATCAGTATCGTCATCGCGATAACAATGACGACCAGATAGAATATCGCGAGCATTGTTCCATACCCCACGTTTGACCGATCCCTGTATTCTCTGAAGATAAACGACGTCACGCTGTCAGTCGCACCCCCTGGCCCGCCGGAGGTGACATTGATGATGATATCCGCCAGCTTGAGTTTGAAAATGATGCGGATCAGGATCGCGGTGATCGAGACTGGCAGCATCAACGGGAAGGTTACTTCCCAAAAGCGTGTCCACCCGCTGGCTCCGTCCACCTCGGCGGCTTCGTTTAATTCCTTGGGGATGGCCTGCAAGCCTGCAAGGATCATGATCATCATAAAGGGGATGTAGGTCCAGGCATCCATCAGCATGATCATCAAACGGGCGATTTCGGGAGATGAAAAGAACGATGGTTTGTCGACGCCAATTTCGCGAAGTATCCGCGCAATGGGGCCAAACCTGTTTTCCAGCATTGATTTGCCAATCATCCACGAAACAGCAACCGGCGACAACATCAAGGGCAACAGAAATGCGACTCTGAAAAATTTGCGGCCCTTGATCTGGGCATTCAGCAAAAGGGCAAGCCCGAAAGCGACGGCATATTCCACGATGATTGCCAGCGTATACCAGACCATATTGCGCATCGCGTTCCAATAGAACGGGTCGGTCCACATCTGGCGGACATTGTCCCAACCGTTGAATTTCCGGCCATCTGGCGATGCCAGATTCCAGTCGGAAAAGGCAATGACCAGTCCAAACAGAAGAGGAAAGACCACCATCGACACAACAAAAAGCGTTGCAGGCAGGATAAACAGTGTGCGTTTGCCATGTTCGCCACGTGCAATGACCTGACCGGCGCATAGACAGATGGCCCAAAGCACATAAGCATAAAGAGTGG
The DNA here is from genome assembly GCA_038138625.1 of Roseivivax sp. Classification (GTDB taxonomy): domain Bacteria; phylum Pseudomonadota; class Alphaproteobacteria; order Rhodobacterales; family Rhodobacteraceae; genus JAQXDR01. The sequence continues at coordinate 23,048 of JAYQEA010000034.1, read as the reverse complement.
GGCGCCAGGTTTCAAAGCCGATGCTGATCCACCCGTTTTGATCGGCTGCTTGCAGAGCAACCACAAAAAACAGCAAGGCGGCAGAGCCCCAGACAATCATTTTACCAAAACGTTTGCGCTGGTCCGAAATGTTGTCGGCAGTCACGACATGAAGCAGATCACCTTCGATACTCATGGCAATGCGGCCTCGGGTTGGAGTGTTGGGATCAGACCGCCGGATAATCCGGCGGTCTGGCTGTTATGATCACAGGCCAAGCGACGCCCTGTAAAGCGCAATCTGATTTTCGCGACCGATCTGGTCCGTAATCTTTTCCCAGGCCGCCGCGATCGCATCGCCGATTTCCTGCGCAGATCCGTACTGACCGGCATACCCTTTTGCCAGTTCATCTTCTGCGACCGAATAGTACTGGAAAATACCGGGAATCCGCGGTTCGATAGCCGCGTTTTTGTGGTTGTAGCTGTCCGCGTTTGACCCAAGATAGTCCTCGATATACGCGCGGTCATACCCCGCCGCTTCCCATTCGTCATACTGGAAATGTGAGTTCCGATATGGCTGGAAACCGGATGGATAGGCTGACATCCAAAGCGAGAGATCCTTGCCACCCAGATGGGCCGCCGCACTCCACGCTGCTTTGCGCTTTTTGTCGTCACCCTGGACGTTCTTGGTCACATAGATGCCCCAACCCAGGTAGGCCATGTTGGGAGCCTCGTTGTAAGTATCTTCCCAAGCGCCTGTTTGGCTATTGTAGACACGATCAGAGCCGGGGTTGATCCCGAAACCCACAACATCACCAACGACGGAGGTGTCCGACGTACGCGCGTTGGAGCCGATATCACCCCACCACATCAACATCGAACCGGTCCCTGCAAGGAACTGCTGGAAGCCGGTCGTTCCGGGATCTGCGTTGATCTGATCTGCCGGGTACGCGCCTGCCTCGATCAGATCGAGCACGTCCTGGATCGCCTGAACCCAAGCGGGGTTATTGACGCGGGGCTTCATCGTATCGGGATCAAAAAGCCATGCAGGGTCAGATGGGTGCTTGGCATAGGCTGCGGCGCGGTTTTCAAGGAAGTAGAAACCAAAGCCGCCCCAACCTTTGAGCGGGTCAAGATAGCCATGGGCTGGCAGACCGGTCAGAGGGTCCTCTTTCCCGATCAGAGCCTTGGAGGCTGCATTAACCTCTTGCCAAGTCTTGGGCACAGATGCGCCGCCAATTGCGCCGTCACCGAAATAGTCGGTTCGGTAGCAGAAAGTGTGGCAATCGCCGTCAATGGTGACGCGATATTTCTTTCCGTCCCAAGTGCCGACCGGCGCCTGCAGATAGCTTACCAAATCGTCTGCCTCAATCTGCTCTTCGACCCAGGCAGGCATCTCGTCCAGCAGACCTTTGCCAGCTGTATCACCTTCGAAAGGAGCACCCATTTCGATGATGTCAAAGTCGACAGTGCCGGTGGCAATCGCCTGCTGCAAGCGCGGGTTATAATCCGCCTGCGCAAGGTCGACCCAGTTGATTTTTGCCCCTGTGTAGGCTTCCCATGGCTTCAGGAAACCCCGGAACAAAAAATTATGCAGGTTTTGGTTGTTCAGACCCATAAAGGTCAGTTCAACACCCTCAAATTCACCTTCGGCGACGCGCTCTTTGGTGGGTCCTAGGCAAAGGCCGCCGACCTTTTGCCAATCGGCATCTGTGGGCGATCCTGCGCCAACGCCGGGAATCTGCAGGATTTCCGCGCGCAGTGATGCATGGCCGCCTGCTGCGGCATATTTGGGCGCCAGACCTCCCATGGCGGCAAGGGCGCCAACGCTGGCAGCCCCCTGAAGCATCTTTCTACGGCTTAGTTGCCGTTGTACAATCGTGTTATAATGATCGACTTTCATTTCAATTCCTCCCTTTCCGCAAACATTCGCCTCTGTGCTATCGGCCATTGATCGCTTCGGTGTTGAGCCCCTGGCAAGAGAGCCTCAAGAACGAGAAACGCCAGCCTCAAGAAACGGTTTGTCTGCAACACGTTCCTTCTAAAAAAGGCGTCTGTCAAGCTACTAACATGCTAGTCAGGTCAGAGCTGGACAAAGACCAGACCATGGGCTACCCAGATTGCATAGGAATGTTCCGGATAAAGGAGGGGCAATGGCCGAAGTTTGCGTCAGGCACTTATGTAAGAGTTACGGTGACACAGCCGTAATCCACGGCATTGATCTGGAAATTTCAGACGGGGAATTTGTGGTGCTTGTCGGCCCGTCTGGATGCGGCAAATCCACCTTGTTGCGAATGATCGCCGGACTGGAAGAAATCACATCAGGAGACGTCACAATTGGTGACCGCCGGGTCAACAACCTCTCTCCAAAAGAACGCGATATCGCGATGGTTTTTCAGTCTTATGCGCTTTACCCCCACAAAACCGTCGAAGCCAACATGGGCTTTTCGCTGAAATTACAGAAACTGGATAAAGCAGAAGTCAAACGTCAAGTAGCGAACGCTGCCGAAATACTTGGCCTGACTCCATATCTCAAGAGATACCCAAGGGCGCTTTCGGGCGGACAGCGTCAACGGGTGGCCATGGGCCGGGCAATTGTGCGAAATCCCCAAGTGTTCCTGTTCGACGAGCCATTGTCGAATTTGGATGCAAAATTACGCGTTCAGATGCGAACCGAGATTCGAGAACTGCACCAGCGTCTGCAAACAACGACCGTGTATGTGACCCACGATCAGATTGAAGCCATGACGATGGCTGACAAAATCGTTGTCCTGAACGATGGCTATGTTGAACAAATTGGTAGCCCGCTCGAGCTTTATGATCGTCCCAAAAACAGATTTGTCGCCAGCTTTATCGGCTCGCCTTCCATGAACCTTTTGAATGGTGAAGTTTACGCTGTTGACAATGGTCAGGCCACGTTATCGCTGGCGGACTCGACACTGGTGGTTCCGGCCCGAGATAGTATGGCAGCAGGTCACAAGATTAGTCTTGGGGTGCGGCCTGAACACCTAAGACTTTCGAGTGCAGGATTGCTCGCGCGGGTGCGGGTCGTGGAACCGACAGGATCCGAGATCCATGTGGTGTTCCAATTTCAAGATCAGGAGATCACAGCCGTCTTTCGGGAACGGCATGCTTTGGCACCTGGTGATGAAGTATTCCTAGATGTCGAAGTGGATAAGGTGCATCTGTTTGATGCAGAAACAGGCGAACGGCTCGATTGACATAAGACGATTATCCGTAACTGTTCTTTGTATGACGTTTGCTATCAAGATCGAATAGGGAGGCAATAAGAATGTTGAAAGGAATTAATCCACAGCTGAATGCAGACGTATTGCAGTGTCTACGCGCAATGGGGCATGGTGATGCGCTGGTGATCTCGGATACCAACTTTCCCGCAGACAGCGTTGCGCGCGAAACTGTCCTTGGCAAATTGCTCCGTATGGAAAATTTGACCAGTGCTGAGGCGATTGGTTCGATACTTTCAGTCCTTCCACTGGATACATTTGTTGATGATTTCGCTATGCGCATGGAGGTTGTTGACGCCCCAGACGAGATACCGGACGTACAAAAAGAAGTGCAGGCGCAGATTGATCTGGCAGAGGGCCAACCCCGGCCAATGCTTAGCGTCGAACGGTTTGCCTTTTATGATCTGGCACGCCAAAGCTATGCAGTTATTCAAACCGGTGAACGGCGTTTCTATGGCTGCTTTGTCCTGCGCAAGGGTGTGATAGGACCAGACGAATGAGCCTTGATGTCATCATCTTGGGGGTATTTGTCGCCGACACCGCGTACAGAGCCGAACGGCAGCCCCGCATGGGTGAAACCATCCTTGGTCACTCTTTTGCACTGGGTCCCGGTGGCAAAGGATCAAATCAGGCCGTTGCCGCTGGCATGGCTAGCGCCTCTGTCGGTTTCGTCACAAAACTCGGTCAGGATCCCTTCGCTGATATGGCGCTTGCAACCTGGCAGAAAGCAGGAGTGACACCACTCGCGACCCAACACCCGGAAAGTTATACAGGTGCGGCCTACATCTTTATTGATGATAAAACCGGAGATAACGCAATTATTGTCTGCCCGGGCATTGCAGCGTCAATCAATCGATCCGACATTGATCGCCACAAACAGGCCATCTCGCAGTGCAAAGTGTTCCTGACCCAACTTGAACAGCCCTTGGAGGCGGCTGAATACGCTTTGGCATGCGCAAAAAGGGCAGGTGCCACCACAATTCTAAATCCAGCCCCTGCGGCGGATCTGCCGACCTCGATGATCGCACTTTGCGACTATGTGACCCCAAATGAAACCGAAGCAGAGGCGATCACAGGTGTGACAGTTGTTACTCCTGACGACGCGATCAAAGCTGCTGAAGTTTTGCTTAATCAGGGTGTGGGTGCAGCCATTATCACCCTTGGCGAAAATGGCTGTCTGTTTCATGATGGAAACACTCCGGTTCACATACCAGCACTTGACGCTGGCGCAGTCATTGAGACCACTGGCGCAGGCGATGCTTTCAATGGTGGATTTGCTGCGGCCCTCGCCGAAGGTAAATCGCCTCTTGATGCAATCCGCTTTGGCACTGCGACCGCTGCTATTTCCGTGACCCGATCAGGCACCGCTCCGTCTATGCCCAGCCGAGACGAAATAGAAACACTCTTGCAAAATTAATCTGTGGCATGTGCGTTCCGTAAGGCCGTCGGTAAGATATCCCTTACAATGTCTCATAATAATTTGTTTTGAAGACGACGCGCGGCATCAATGACGGTTGATATTATGCTCGGCTCTCGGTCTTGTCCTTGGTTGGCGCCAACGGCCCCTACCCTGCTGGCTGCATGATTCTGGTTTGACGATATAATTTTTTTACAGAATTCATGACTTTCGAAGACGTGTCATCACATCAGCGTCAAGACGTGTCGTCCCTAGACCGGGAACTTGACGGCGTCCCCCCTTGGCCCAAGTCCGAGTACTGTCTTGTTACTCAATAGAGCTTTTACAAGAACTGTATCTTGGCCTTTCTGCACCATTGAGTCAGCTTTTTATCATCGATCTAGCATTGGCTGAAAACCCGCCGCGGGTTCGCACAGCAAGCGCACCACGTTGGTTACCGGCCTTAAGACTGGCTTCATGCGAGGCACCTTCAAGCCACATAGATATAAACCCGGCATTAAAGGCGTCGCCGGCACCGGTTGTGTCGATAACCTCTGTCGGCAAAGCCGGCATCGTCAGAACATGCCTTGTTGAAAGCAATGTTGCCCCTTGGTCACCACGCTTAACGACCGTGACGGCTGCGAGTTTGTCTCCGATACAAGTGTTTCGGAGCGAGTCCATTTCTGCTTGGTTGGGCAAAAAAAGATCAATTTTACCCAAAAATGGCAGTAACTGGCTGGCATCAAAATCATCATCCCAGCCACAGTCGCTAGAAATCGTTATTCCCAGAGAGCGCGCAATCTCAACAATTTCTGGGTTTGCAATCAGGCTGGTAATCTCTCCGATGTGGATATGTCTGATGTTATGCTTTTTGATGTCATTTATTGAGAGCTTGGGGAACGCAGAGCCAGCCCTGTGGGTGAGAAATGAACGATCGGACCCTGTTACCATTGCTACAGTCATCTGTGGCCCATCTTTGTTGGTGAGGGACGCAGACATAGACAAATCTACCTTTGACGTCGTCAGGTCGTTTTGCATCAGGTCCTTAAATGGGGCCTGCGGAAGCATTGCTGCTAAAAAAGATGTATGACCCAGTTGCGACAGATGTGCTGCGGTAATGAATGCACCGCCGCCTGCATGCGCGCCAAAGCCGCCTGCGAACACTTCGGTTCCGAGCGTCGGCATGCGCGGCAGGTCGGTAAAGATAAGGTCGCAATACAAACGACCAACGGCAAGAACCGGCGCTTTTTCCCCACGACCGCTCACCGAAGGGCCACACCATTTTCCGGATCAAAGACATGTATATTCTGAGCTTGCGCCCCCAGATTTACAGAGGCGCCCAATTCAGGCGGTGTGCGGCCGTCAGCTTTGGCAATAATGTCCCCATGCAGTGTGCCAACGTGGATCAATGTTTCGTGACCAAGCGGCTCTTTGACATTTACACAACCGCTGATCAGAGCCGGGCCATCTGTTGGTTCCAGATCCTCAGGGCGAATACCCAAAGTTACTTTGCGGTTACCGCTTATAGTCGTTGCAAGATCAATATTTGAACCACCCTCGATATGAATTTGGCCATCCACAATAGCGGCTGGTATCATATTCATGGCGGGCGAGCCAATAAAGCTGGCGACAAATGTGTTGGCGGGGGAATGATATACTTCGGACGGGGTGCCAACTTGCTGGATATACCCGTCTTTCATGATGACGATCCGGTCAGCCATGGTCATCGCTTCGACTTGATCATGCGTAACGAACACTATGGTTGCGCCAACCCTTTGGTGGAGTTTCTTGATTTCGAGCCGCATCTGCGTGCGTAATTGGGCATCTAGGTTGGACAAAGGCTCGTCAAATAAAAAGACAGCTGGATCACGTACCATAGCACGACCGATCGCAACACGCTGCCGTTGACCACCTGAAAGTTGGTTCGGCCGACGGTCAAGAAGGTCTGTCATCCCCAAAATATCGGCGATTTCGTCAATCCGCTTATTCTTGTCTGGTCGTGACATCTTTGCGGATCTTAGCCCGAATCCAATATTCTTTCGAACGGTCATATGCGGGTAGATCGCGTAATTTTGAAACACCATCGCAATGTTGCGGTCTTTTGGTTCAAGATTGTTGACCACATGTCCGGCAATTTCAATTGTGCCACTGGATACTTCTTCCAGTCCGGCAATCAGGCGCAAGGTCGTGGATTTGCCGCACCCTGACGGCCCGACAAGGACGACAAATTCTCCGTCCTGAATGGCAAGATCGATGCTATGCAGCACCTCTGTCTGTCCGTAGGTTTTGACGAGCTTGCCCAGTTTGAGATTCGACATCGGTCAGGATCCTATTAACCCGTTGAAGGCTTTGGTCAGATGTTGTGTGGCAGCGTCATGACGCGCTTGGCGCGCTGTTTGGCGCGCCTTAAGATCGTCTAAAGTCGCAGAATATGTTTGGATTGCAGATAAGAGTGCTGGTTCTGAAGGACCACCCGGGCGGTCGCGTCTTGCAATAAAGGTGTCAGCAGAAACGGCAGTTTTAAAGGCCGGCTCGCCAAGGTTCGGCCCACGTCCAACTGCTTCCTCAAATGCCGACAAAAAGATGTTATAGCCGTCAGCCAAAGGTGCTTGTGTCGCGATGACACCTTTGGCGACGGACGCGGATATTTCGTGAGCCTGTCGAAAGCTTAGGTTTTCATCACGCACCAGCGTATCTGCCAATTCGGTAATGGTAATGCAGGCGGCATCCGTTGTTTTCGTCACACGATCAACATTGATTTTGCAAGCTGGCAGCAGCGTTGTCAGCAGCCGCAAGACGCGACTGCCACTATCAAAGGCAGCATACCCTGCCTGCTGAACTTCGCCTTCGCTGTCGTTCATATCAGTAAACGGCGTATTATGCATGGTGCCCACCACCATATCACAGCGCCCCACGGTGACGCTGGACATGTGACGCAGATGCTCGATTGGGACGGGGTTGCGTTTTTGTGGCATAATCGAACTGATCTGAACCAGACTATTTGGTACGTAGATCTGGTTGACCTCGAATGCAGACCAAAATTGCAGATCTTGTATCAAACGACCGAGGTGTACAAAAACCAGTTTTATAGCGGAATACAGTCCGGTCACATAGTCTACCGCTGCTATACATCCGTAGGAGTTCAGCTGAGGCCCTTCAAAACCCAAAAGGGTCGCAACGAGGTCACGGTCAATGGGAAAACCAGAGGTCGTGATTGCGGCAGCGCCCATAGGACAATGTTCAAGAGCGTCGGCGGCCGCATCTATGCGTTCGGCATCGCGTAGGATAACCTCAAGTATTGCGCTCAAATAGTGACCAAAGGTTGTAGGCTGTGCTGGTTGTCCATGGGTGTAAGCGACGATCAGGGTGCCTGATTCTTTACGTGCCGTTTCCGTCACAGCAGAGGCAAGTCCGAGCAACTGATCCATGAAGATCGCCGTGCGTTGGCGCAACGCCATTTTAAACAGCGTATGGTCCATATCGTTGCGCGACCGCGCGGTGTGTAACGCCCCCCCCAGGTCACCCAATCGGTTTTTCAGTTCTGCTTCGACCAGAAAAAAATAGTCTTCGTATTCACCAGTGTATGTCAAAGAATCGATATCGACGTCCACATCTATGGCTGCAAGGCATTTGGCAATCTTGGTCGCATCGCTAGGCGTGAGGATGCCGGTTTTAGCAAGCATGACCAAATGGGCGCGATTTATCATCGACATGCCAGTTGCATAATTCGCCTTTACGCCCTCAAAGAGGGGCGCAAGAACGGTGTCACGATAGACAGGATCGGGAAAGACAGAAGTATCACTCATCCTTTTAGACCTGCCATGACGACACCTCGAATGATAAATCTCTGAAAAATCAGAAAGACGACAAGCGTCGGAATAGTTGAGATCGCAGCGCCGGTCATAACCAATTCCCAAGCGACATCAGCTTCGTCTGCAAATGTCGAAAGACCGACAGGCAGCGTATACATATCCCAGCTATTGGTCACGATTAGGGGCCAGATGAAGGCAGTCCAGTTGCCTAAAAAGACAAAGATCGCCAGTGCTGCAAGCGCTGGCTTGACCAAAGGCATGGCAACGGTCCACCAGATTTGCAGCTCGTTTAAGCCATCAATTCTGGCCGCTTCGATAAAGTCATCTGGCACAGTTTCAAAGAATTGTTTCATCAAAAAGGTACCAAACGCTGTCATTAAACCGGGGAACATGATCCCCCAATGTGTATCCAGCCATCCAAAGCTTTGGCTCATCAAATACCATGGAATAACCAGCATTTCGGTTGGGATCATAAGTGTGGAGAGGATTGCAATAAAAACGATGTACCGGCCGGGAAACCGAAATTTGCACAAAGTGTATCCGACGAGACTATCAAACAGCACGTTTGATAATGTGGTAATCAGCGCGATGATCAAAGAATTGGTGAACCATCCGTAGAACCGGCCATCTTCCAAAACATAGACGTAATTTTCCAAGTGCGGTTCTTTGGGAATCAAGGATACGTCATAAATCTCATGTGGACATTTTAGAGATGTCGACAACATATATATGATGGGCATCACCATCAAAATTCCACCCAAAAATAGCACACTCCAACGGATGTATTGACCCATACTGGCCCTGCGTTTTGCAGCCTGATTGGAAAAACGCTTGTTTGGGGGCGCTTGGTTTTCGTCGGCAGCAACCATTAGCGATCCCGAAGAAGATAGAGTTGAAAGAGTGAGACACACAGCAAGATCAAGAACAAGACCACAGTTTGTGCCGCCGCATATCCCATATCAAAATCTGTAAAAGCACTTTGATAAATTTGCAAAACCAGCGGCTTGGTCGAATTCAGTGGTCCGCCAGGATCGCCTGAAGTCATATTGAAGACCTGATCAAAAATTCTGAGAAACCCGATGGAGGAAAAGACCACGAGAAATACAATTGTCGGCTTCAAAAGCGGAAGAGTGATTTCAAACAGTGTTGCCGTTTTGGAAACACCGTCGATTCGAGCGGCTTCGTAATAGCTTTGAGGAATGGCGCGGATACCAGCCATGAAAATAATGATCTGAAAACCAAGCCCTGCCCATACGGCCGGGGCGAGAATTGCGGGCAATGCGTTCGTGGTCGATCGCAGAAACTCTATCTGTGGGATACCGAACTGGGCGAGAAAATTATTGAATAGCCCGATTGGTACAGGCTGATAAAACCAACGCCAAACCCAAGCCATCGCAACCGCACTGGTCATAAAGGGCAAAAAGTAAAGCATGCGGATAAACCCGTGCATAAACCGTGTTTTGTCGAGATGGTATGCAATAAAAAATGATATAACGAGGCTGATCGGTGTGCCCAAAATCAGATAAACGAACGTATTTCGGAACACTTGCCAAAACACTGGATTATTCCAGAGCTTTTGATAATTTTTCCAGCCAGCCCAGGTTCTGTCACCAAGCAGGTTCCAATCCTGAAATGATATTACCATCGCATTCCCGGTCGGATAGAACCGAATTACGGCGTAAAAAACGACCGGCAGTGCAAGGAACGCCCATGCCCAGACGATCTGCTTTTGCCGTATGGAGAGATTTTTGTACATCTGCCTGCCGGAAAGTAAGAAAACAGGGCGCAGTCATCTGCGCCCTGTACAGATCACTTGGATGAGTAGAATGCGTCCAGAAGCTCTTGTTCAGCCGCTGCTGCGATAGCCAGCGAGTCTGCAACTGACATACCTTGTAACTTCACTCTCTCTACAGCATCTATCAACAACTGTCTTTGCGCACTTTCGTTCACGAACTTGGTCGTGTTCGCATAGGCCAGACCGCGAATAAACGGCCCGTAGGTTGGGTCATTTGAATTTGCTTCGGTTAGGCCCACCGAAGGTTTAGCAGGAAGCTCGCCAACGACGTCCAGCCAGATCTGCATGGCCTCGTCGGATGTCACATATTGCATAAACTTGACTGCAGCGTCGTATTTTTCATCTTCTGCTTTGGTCGTAATTGCATTGACCCAGTACGAAGAATAGTTCGAGCGCATGCCTTCACCAGTCGCAGGAAGCTCGGTCACAGCCCACTTGAGGCCCCGTGTTTTGTTAAGTGACCCGATACGGAACGATCCGTCGATATGCATGCCTGCACGACCTGCCTTAAAGGCGGCCTGTGGTTCATCCATAAAGCCGACGGCCCCAATACCATTTTCCTCACCCAGTCCCACGTAGAACTCCATGGCGCTGACGCCTTCGGGTGTGTTGTAGTTTACTGTTGTGTAGTCATTCAGATAAGGCTCACCACCAAACTGCCGTACCAAACCCTCGCGGAACCAGTGGTGGTCCTGCGCCGTCATACCCATCGTCAGCCCGGCCTGTGTTATGTTTCCAGCGCCATCCCGTTTGGTCAGTTGCGCACCAATTTCCAACATTTCATCCAAGGTTGCAGGGGGACCATCAATACCGGCCTGATCAAAGAGCCGCGTGTTGTAGAAAAGTGCAAGTGAGCGAACTGCCGTGGGTAACGCCCAATAGTTATCCCCTTCGCGCATGGCTGAAACCATCGGGAAAAATTCTGCGTCGATTGTATCTGCATCAAAGCTGTCGGCAGGCAGCGGTTGTATCAAGCTTGCAGCTTTGTAGTCATTCAGCCATCCGTAGAATAATTGCACGACATCCGGGCCTTCGCCCGCAGGGATCGCAGCAGCAACCTTGGTTCGATAATCAGCATAAGGAAAATGCGTCATTTTGACTGTAATATCTGGGTTCGCAGCTTCAAAGTTTTCAATCAACTGCTCCATGGCAGTTACTCTGGCGCCAAAGAAATATTGCCAGTATTCAATCTCGACAGCATGGGCCGCGGTCGAAAACAACGCTGTGGTGCCGGTGGCGGTTGCAAAAGCCAGCGCCTTCATTTTGGTGAACTTCATGTCAGAACTCCATGTTGGGTATCGCCGGATTTTTCCGGTCGCTATGCGGAAACGGGCCGCGAATAACTAACGCTAGACCAATTGTGTTGAATCATCAAGTTAGTTGAGTTAATGGTTTGGGATGGCAAATTCATCAAAAATTGTGGGCGCTAACGCAGAGCGCGCACGAAGTCACAACCGGCAGATGGTTCTTGGCAGGATACGGCAAGCAGGCGAAATCGGACGCGCCGAGATTGCCAGAGGCTCTGGTTTATCTACCCAAGCAGTTTCAAACATTATTTCGGATTTACAGGCTGATGGGTTTATCCTGGAACAGGGGCGCAAGGCGACGACCCGTGGGAAACCGCCCATCCAGTATGGGTTAAATCCATGCGGTGGATATGCTGTCGGGATCGAAATCAGACCCGATGCAATTTTTGCGGCGGTGATCAACTTGTGCGGTGAGCCGGTTGTTTCGCTAAGGCGCACATTACACACTCAGGATCTTGAAAGTGTTACCGAGTCGGTTGTTGAAGCAAAGACTTCTGTTATTCATCAAGCCGGCATTACGGATACAAAAATACTTGGTGCTGGAATTGTTATGCCCGGTCCGTTCGGACGCACTGGTTTAAGCGGAACTGAATCTGAGTTTTCAATTTTTCATGATATCTCCCCCAAGGCGTGGTTTAGCAAAGCGCTGGGTATCCCCGTTTTTGTTGAAAATGATGCCAACGCTGCGGCAGTAGCCGAACGGGTTGCGGGTTCGGCGGGGGACCTCGACACGTTTGCTTTTTTGTATTTCGGAAATGGCCTTGGCTTGGGTTTGGTGCACAGTGGACGGCTTATCACCGGCGCGCTCGGTAATGCCGGAGAAATCGGTCATATTCCCGTAGTGTCAAAAGGACAAACCGTTCCACTAGAAACAGTGATCAGCCGTCTCTCTGTACAAAAATACCTGTTCCGGCACGGGATTAATGTAAAAAATAGCGATGACCTAGGTAGAATTTTTGCGGCTAAAAACCCGATATTGATGCAGTGGTTGGATGATGCCAGCGAACCATTGTCGAATGCCATTACTGTGATCGAGAATATGTTTGATCCCGAGGCGGTCATACTGGGTGGGGCAATGCCGGATTCCATATTCGATCACCTGATTGATTCAGTCACATTGGCGCAAAGATCGGTCTCAAACCGGCCCGGACGTACAATCGCAAGACTTTTGCGTGGGGCCTCGGGCCGAATGACTGGAACCCTTGGAGCGGGTGCTCTTGTCGTAAATCAAGCGTTCACGCCACAAATTTCAACAGTTGCATAGAAAAGGAGCCTGGATGCCAACCCCTGATCAAATTCGTATCGGCCATGACAGGGCGCGTCCCAGATTGATGGAACTGTGGTGGGCGTTGCGTCCGCTGACAACCGTTGTCCGGTTTATGCAAACCGGAGCACACCCAGATGACGAAACTTCCGGAATGCTTGCGGCATTAACGTTTCGGGATGGCATAAACATCTCATACGCCTGTTCAACAAGGGGTGAGGGGGGCCAAAACGACATCGGCACTGAATCCGGATTTGATCTTGGGGCGCTTCGTACCCGAGAAATGGAGCGCGCCTGTGATGTTCTTGGCATGCGCATGTATTGGCATTCCACGTTCCCAGAAGATACGATCACTGACTTCGGATTTTCCAAAAGTGGTCAAGAAACCCTTGGTCATTGGGGCTATGACCGCACGATGCTGCGCTTTGTCGAAATTATTCGTACCGAAAGGCCGGATATTATCTGCCCGACGTTTCTGGATGTACCCGGACAACACGGGCATCACAGGGCAATGACCGAGGCCGCGCATGCAGTGATGTCAGCGGCGGCAGATCCCGATGGTCCCTCTAGCCTACCACCTTGGCAAGTGAAAAAGCTGTATCTTCCGGCATGGTCTGGCGCAGGGCAGGCCTATGATGATGATCTACCACCGCCAGTCGCCACATTGACCGTTGCGGGTAAAGATCGCGAACGTATGACGGGCTGGAACTGGAACCGAATTGGCCAACAATCGCGCACCTATCATCGAACACAAGGCATGGGACGTTGGATTCCGTCGGATGAAGGACAAGACTGGCCCCTTCACATGTTAATGGACCAGACGACTTTATCTGGTCAGGAATGGCCCGCACTTTGGGCGATATGGCCAAACATCCCGCGGCAGGGCCAATTGCAGCCTCTCTGGTATCAGCCCAGGCGTCCATAGACGCGGCCATTGCAGGATTTCCGGATTTTGTAACGATTGCAGATCACACGATAAATGCGCACCAGAATGTAACGCATGCACTCGATAATTGCCCAGAGACGTTGGTGCATGATTTTGCTCATCGGCTTGATCAAAAGCTGGCGCAGCTTGGCCGTGTTCTTCGGTTGGCCTTGGGGGTTGATGTTCGTGCGCGGCTGGACACTGCTTTTGTTGATGTTGGCGGCTCTGTCAAATTGATGACCGAGATAAACGCAGGCAACGCTACATCAGCGGATGCAATTCTGGAATTACCGAAAGGTTGGAGCGCTGATCAAGATACCCTTACAGTTGCTGCTGACGCCGCCCCCAGTGATCCATATCGTGCCTTCTACGACCCTATCGTGCCGGAAACACCGCGCCTGTCAGTGACGCTGACCAAGGATGGCGCAGCCCTCTCAATCCCTGTCGGATTTGAAACAGAGCCTGTCGTGACACCACATGAGCGTGTCAGGCTAACGCCATCGGCTGTGATATTGAATACTACAACGTCACGCCGGACGATACACCTGAGCGTGACGGATGTGTCGCCACAGGACGCACAGATAGACCTTGATCTACCCTCAGGATGGACTGCGCAACGCCTTGATACCGCCTACACGATAACGGTGCCCCAAAATGTTGCAGCTGGCCTGTATCAAATCAGGGCCACGATCAACGGTGAGCCAGCCAAGACTGTACGTATGATTGAACATGATCATATCGGACCCACCGCGCAAGCGCAGCCTTCGGTTGTTTATGTTCGGGTTTTGGACGTTGTTCTTGCACAGAGCACCGTGGGATATATAGGCGCGGGAAATGACCGGGTTGGCGAATGGCTTACTGCTATGGGGGCCGATGTAACTGCCGTCGCAGACCATGAACTGTCCAGCGAAACAGCGCTTGCTAGGTACACAACTCTTGTTGTTGGTATCTTTGCCATGCGTTTTCGACCTGGGTTGACTGACGCAAT
>JAYQEA010000034.1:0-8240 GCA_038138625.1 Roseivivax sp. | reverse complement strand
ATGGGGCGTCACATCCACACCTCCCTCATTCTACATCACCAAATGGAAAACCTAGTGCCGGGTGCCTTCAGACTCATGGCCAATTTCATCGCACCCCGACGATGACCGATCAGGTTCCGCGCAATAACCTTGAGGGCGGAGCCTGGCTGATCGCAGATATGTCACTGAATATCTGGGCGCTTTCTATCGTTAAGTGGTTGGATGCGGGGTATCCGGTGATGCAGGTTGTTTTCATCCGTGCCACCGTGGGTTTAATCCTGATCTTGCCGTTGATCTGGATATACCGCTCTCATTTCAGAAACATAACATATCCCCATCTGCATTTACTGCGTGTCGGCCTATCTGTGATAACCTTGACGGCCAGCTTTTTCGCCATCTCGCGCGTGCCACTTGCCCTTTTTACAGCGATAAACTTCACAAGACCGATTGTGACAATGATTATGGCGGCCATTATTTTGCGGGAACCTATCGGGCGTCGGCGCTGGGTTGCCGCAGTCATTGCTTTTTTCGGTGTGTATATTGCAACAGATCCAGGTAGCGTTTCGTGGACCATTGGTCTGGCTGCTTTGATGTTGGTGGTTTTTACAGGGTCATCCGCGACAATTGCCACCCGGCGATTGCGTGAGGCACCTCCAATTGTACTGATGACATTTTATACAGCAGGACTGATGCTATGCAGCGCCCCGCTATCGCTGCCATTCTGGGTCAATATTGCATCCAATGACCTGATCGCACTTCTCGCGGTTGGCGCATTTGCGCAAAGCGCACAGCTATGCTTTTTAAATGCCCATTACCATGGCGAGGCCGGCTTTCTTTCCGTACTTGGGTATCTAAGCCTGATTTTATCTGTCAGCGTTGGTGCGTTTGTTTTTCATGAAACGCCTGATCCCAGCTTTTACTTCGGCGCAATACTGGTTGTTGGTGCGGCGCTTTGGGTCGTCTGGCGGTCGCGCGAAGTATCGGCGGGCAACTGAAGAATAAAGGTCGGAGACCTGTTATAATACACCGATATCAGCCAATGCACCGGCCATTTCAGGAGGCAGAGCGTCATCAGTGGCACGCCCCTGCGTCATGTCCGGTGGCGCGTCAGTTTCTTGCAGATAACGCCAGCCCTGAAAAGGACGCCGCTGGGCCGTCTGCGTCCGGATCAATTCAGGTGCCAAAACGATGGCGCAACGACGTATACCGTCTTTTCCAAATACTTCGTCTAGGCGTATGATATTCTGTCGGCATTGGATCACACCACGAATGACCCAGTAGATTGAGCCTGTCAGAATTTCGGCCTCGCGACGCGGCCACATCCGTGTGACATGGCGCGGCAATCCATCGCTGCCTTGTGCCGCGCGGGACGACTGCCATTTTGCAAGTCCATCCACATCTTCTGTCCCAACACTCAATTTCAAAAGGTGTAATTTCGGGGTCATGGCTCTCTCTTTTCTGGAGTATATTGTAGCTGCATCGATGCCAGCTTCAATAGCTTGAGGTTTTCATAGAAAATGGGTTAGGTTGTTCGCCCCGAGTCTTACCAAAGGACTACGCCATGACCCGTTTTGCTGCCCCCATCGCCGAACAAATCTGGGATATGAAATACCGACTGAAAGAAGCCGATGGCACGCCCATTGATGACACGGTTGAAGACAGTTGGCGCAGAATTGCCCACGCGTTGGCCGCGGTCGAAAAAGATCCAAGTAAATGGGAACACATTTTTTATGCGGCGCTTGAGGATTTTCGCTATCTGCCCGCTGGCCGGATCACTGCAGGCGCAGGAACAAACCGGTCTGTCACGCTGTTTAATTGCTTTGTGATGGGAACCATTCCCGACACTATGGGCGGTATTTTTGATATGCTGAAAGAGGCTGCGCTGACCATGCAGCAGGGTGGTGGCATCGGTTATGACTTTAGCACAATCCGCCCAAAGGGGGCTGCCGTTTCAGGTGTAGCCGCAGATGCGTCTGGCCCCCTATCCTTTATGGATGTTTGGGATGGGATGTGCCGGACAATTATGTCTGCGGGCTCGCGCCGCGGTGCGATGATGGCCACCATGCGATGTGACCACCCCGACATTGACGCATTCATCACGGCAAAATCGGACAGCGCGCGGTTGCGAATGTTCAACCTGTCGGTTTTGGTTACAGATGCGTTTATGGAGGCCGTGAAAGCTGGCGCTACTTGGGATCTGGTATTCGATGGGAAAACATATCGCACGGTCGATGCACAAGATCTTTGGAACAAGATCATGCAAGCCACCTATAACTATGCCGAACCGGGCGTTATTTTCATCGATCGGATAAACGCTACAAATAATCTAAGTTATTGTGAAACGATCGCAGCAACGAACCCCTGTGGTGAGCAGCCTTTGCCTCCCTACGGTGCCTGCCTTCTTGGATCAATCAATATGGCACGGCTGGTGCGTGACCCTTTTGAGGAACACGTGGCTCATGTCTGTGAGACCGAGTTGGGCGAGCTGGTCGCGACCGCAGTGCGGATGATGGACAATGTGGTTGATGCCTCGCGGTTCCCGCTGGAGGCACAGGCAAAAGAGGCCATATCCAAGCGTCGTATCGGGTTGGGTGTGACGGGTCTGGCGGATGCCTTGCTGATGATCGGACTGCGCTATGGATCCGAGGAAGCGGCGCGCCAAACGGAGCGCTGGTTACACCAGATCGCCCGCGCCGCATATCTAGCTTCGGTGCAATTGGCGATCGAAAAAGGGTCGTTTCCGCTGTTTGATGCTGAAGCATTTTTGGCAAGTGGCACCATGCAGGCTATGGATGAAGACGTACGCGAAGCCGTCCGTACCCATGGAATTCGCAATGCGTTGCTGACGTCAATTGCACCAACAGGGACCATCAGTTTGTATGCTGGCAATGTCTCATCTGGGATCGAACCGGTCTTTGCTTATGCATATACTCGAAAGGTTTTGCAAAAAGATGGGTCTCGGACTGAAGAAGAAGTGGTCGATTACGCCGTGCAAATGTGGCGGGATCTGAAAGGTGATGCCCCGCTGCCAGACTATTTCGTCAATGCTCAGACCCTGCCGCCTCTCGACCACGTGCGTATGCAAGCAGCCGCGCAAAAATGGGTGGATAGTTCCATTTCAAAGACGATTAATTGTCCGGAAGACATTAGCTTTGATGACTTCAAAGACGTATATCTTGCTGCATACGAGGGCGGTTGCAAGGGATGCACGACGTATCGACCCAATGATGTCACAGGGTCTGTTCTAGCCGTCAGTGAAACCAGTGACAAAACTCCATCCGAAGCGCCTGCGACGACAGGCGACGGGGCTGAAGTTGTCTACATGTCCGAGCCATTGGATCGTCCCCAAGCCCTTGAAGGGCAAACATACAAACTACGTTGGCCAGACAGTGAACATGCAATCTATCTGACAATTAATGATATTGTAGTGGGTGGCCACAGACGGCCGTTTGAGGTTTTCATCAATTCCAAAAATATGGAACATTACGCTTGGACCGTGGCCCTTACGCGCATGATTTCAGCTGTGTTCAGACGCGGGGGCGATGTCAGCTTTGTAGTTGAAGAACTTAAGGCGGTTTTTGATCCACGCGGTGGTGCTTGGGTGAAGGGAAAATACATCCCATCGATACTAGCGGCGATTGGCAGCGTTATTGAACAGCATATGGTTGCGATAGGGTTCTTGGAAGGCGAAGGCCTTGGCCTGAAAGAAGACCCAAAGGCAAAGGTAATGTCGACTTATGTTAAGCATTCCACAAGGCCGCGTGGAGCTGCATGTCCCAGCTGTGGTCAGTTTGGGCTGCGTATGGTTGAAGGGTGTATGACCTGCCCTTCATGTGGGTACTCGAAGTGTTCGGGATGATATCTGATATATTTTTGAATTGTTTGACATAGCAAAACATGACCACTCTTGAGGTTTTTTGACCTCTCGACACGGATCAAATGACCACCAAGAGCGCCGCTTTTGGTGGTTTTTTTTACAATGGCTTGCTGGGAGCCGGTCGATTTTCCTGAGGTCGGCCCGCTGTCAGATGGCTCTCCCGGCCGTGGGCTTGATTGCCGATATGTATGTTTCCTAAAAATTCTGCAGGTTGCGGAACCTTTCATTTTCAACCGCTCTGCCGCCGAACGGCACAGAGCTGCGAGGCAAGCTGCGGCTTGCTGCCCTTGTTGGCGCGTATGACTGCAGAGGGCTGGGAGTGTCCCTTTTTCCAGATCCGCTTTGATATGTCTTGGGCCAACTGGGTGCTGACTGCGAACAGCCGGAAGGGTTTGCCGGAGCCGTTGCAAAGCCGTTGCGTGGTTCTCGATCTTCCTGATCTGACGCGCACGCAGTTGCGTGACTTCGCTCTGACTGAAGGTGAACGGCGTGGCCTCCCGGAACCCAGTCTTTCAGCATTAGATGCCGTGTTTGAGCATGAGGTTTGGGCTGATCACACCCTAAGCCTTCACACAGTGTCCAGAATGCTGGATCGGGCTGAGGCGCTGATTTCTAGGCCAGTGTTATAGTAAGGGCGGGTTGCAGACTTTCGACGCAGGCGCGAAACTCTGAAATATTAATTGAGAGAACGGACTTTTAGGTAACTGAGTTGCTATAGTTAAGTCGTGAGTTTAGGTTACGGCCCCCGTAAATTCTCCAGGTGCTAATTGCTAACGGACTTTTCGCTGCCGCTGCTCGCAAAATACAGCTCATCCACCCGTGCAATTGCTTTCCTGACAATCCCAAGCCAACTCTGCTTTTTCGTTCCGATGATTTCCCAGCAATCACCGAGCACTGACAGTAGATCGCCCAATGGCAGCTCCGGCTTGCCTTCCAGTCCCGCAATCGCACGGGCAACATCGGCGGCGGCTTGCGGTGTATTTGGTTTCGGCTTGTTGCCCTTGTTGATTGACGCCAGGAATTCAAGTGCAGATCCACCGGCCTTTTGATAGGGGCTGATTTTACCGAGGGCACGATCTGCGTAAGTTTGTTTACGCTTTTCCCGTGCCTTGGTCATGTGAATGAAATCTGCATCCCCCTTGCGATTGAGCCCGGCCTTCTCGCCATAAAAATGCATTGGTATCCAAGCCCCGTTGCTCACTTCTACTGCACAACGCACATAGTCTTTTGGATCGTAAGGCGAAGTCCCGTCAAGGAAATCGCGGATCAGGTCTGTCGGTATTGCAAATCCTTTATGGAGAACGCTACCAGCCCCGTCCACAGCCTGAACATCCCCAACCAGTTTCAGTGTGGGTTCGCCCGCCTTTTCATCGAATTCGCCAGCACGAATGAACTTGATCTTGTCCAGCAGGTCTTCCCCGATCGCAATAGAACGCTTTTCATCGGTCATAATGCCATCTGCGAGGTCAGTGACCATAGCGTCACGTGGACCGAGCTGAAGAAGCTTTTCCACCATCGGAAGTATCTGCTCCCTGGCCTGCCGATCACGATCGTCGAGAATCGATCGCAAGTCGCTGTACTTGATCCGGGCTGATTGCCCAGGATAACGGAAAAAGATATCGCCTTCTTTGACCTGATCTCCGTCGCCTTTATGCGCAATCACGGGGCGCGAGCCATGTTGATGAACATACATGACACCCACCTTCATTCCGTCAATTTCAACGATACCGGTCTCGACTTTGGGCGTAGGATCGAACGTTGATTTGATACGCTTGGTGAAATCTGCTGGATCGGCGTTCCCGAAATCAACACCCTTGAGGCCGGTCACCTTGCAGCTATCAGGATCGACCTTCCCACCGATTACCTTTTTGTCTTTGACGCCATAAACGATGTAGCCACCAGAGTTATTTGAAAGTGCTGCAACAGCCCGAAGCCATTTTCCTGCGTGCTTGAAGCCGAAATCCTGCTTGCATTCGTGGGTTTCGCTTTCGCCAAACTTGAACCGCCAAACACCTCCTACGTCCTTTTCGAACATTGCGACAAGGGCAGCTTCAGCCATCGGACCGCTCTCAGGAACCATAGATGGTCCCGCGCCTGGAACCGCCACTGCCGCGGTGACCCCGGTCGCTTTGAATGATCTCAGGAACACATCAAGTGTGTTGTCATTGGCAGCAGCAATCTTTGATGAATCGCTGTAGCTGCCGTTCTTGATTCCGGTGATCCTACCAGAATTCACGGAGCGGTCAGGTCGATTAAAGAAAAACTGAATGTCTTGGTTTTTCATACCGCGTGCGACCATCGCCTTAATAAGGGCGATTTCTTCATCAGAAATGCTTCGCTCCATTTCATGCTCCAAACTTGTTCAATCAATAATTGTGCGCATTTTTAGGAAATGAAAGGCGGTTTCAGGTAGTTGTAGTTGCCGAGATCGAATTCATTGTTAAGGCCTCCACTAAACTCAGATGTTCCATCTGCTCTGCAAACTCTATAAGCGCACCAGAGTGATCATCACCATCAACCCCAGCTTTTCGGAATGGGCGCAGGTCTTTGGAGACGCAAAGATGACTACGGCTCTCCTCGATAGGCTTACCCACCGCTGCCACATCTTTGAAACCGGCAACGACAGCTACCGCTTCAAGGCCAGCTCGGAGGCGGCAAGGAAAACAGGGAAAGTGACGCCAACATTGACCGCGTCATAGATAACAATCCACCAATGAAGGTGGGTCATATGAACCGCGCCGGGTCAGTACTCAGTGACAATCAATATGTCAGACCGCTTTTAATTCATGTTCGGAACAAATTGCGCGCTGTGCAAGCATCAAGTAACATGCTAGTATGGTTAGTGCCATGTTTGGTCAAGAGGATGAAATGTCAGCACGCATCACCCATTACTCAATCCACGACATCCGTTTTCCAACCAGCAGAACCTTGGATGGATCCGACGCCATGAACCTCGCACCGGACTATTCCGCGGCCTACGTTATATTGCATGTGGATCACGGGCCGGATGGTCATGGGATGACGTTTACCATTGGACGGGGCAATGAGATTTGCTGTTCGGCAATCGGTGCCGTTTCAGATCTATTGGTAGGAAGACAGATCGAAGACCTCTTCACAGATATGGGTGCCACCTGGAAACTGGTCACAGGTGACAGCCAGCTAAGATGGACCGGCCCGGAGAAGGGTGTAATCCACTTGGCTGCAGCGGCAGTGATCAACGCTATCTGGGACATGTATGGCAAACACGCAGGCCAACCTGTTTGGCAGTTGATTGCGGGGATGTCGCCCGCAGATATGGTATCGCTGATCGACTGGCGATACCTTTCTGATGCGCTGTCACCAGCAGAAGCGCTAGAACGTCTGCAAGAGCGCGCGCCTACGAAAGAAACGCGACTTTCTGAAATGAAGGCTACCGGCTATCCTGCCTACACAACATCTGCCGGATGGCTTGGCTATTCCGACGAAAAAATCAGAACTTTGATGCGTGCTGCGCTGAATGAGGGCTGGACATACTTCAAGATGAAAGTTGGAACCAACATTGAAGATGACTGTCGACGCGCCAAGATTATCCGAGATGAAATCGGTCCCAATCGCTTCTTGATGATGGATGCCAATCAGGTTTGGGGCGTCGATGAGGCGATCGCTAATATGAACCGACTGGCAGAGTTTGATCCTTGGTGGATTGAAGAACCTACAAGCCCTGACGATATTCTCGGACATGCCCGGATCGCACAGGCCGTTGCCCCGATCAAGGTTGCGACGGGTGAGCATTGCCACAACGCTGTGATGTTTAAACAGTTAATGCAAACCGGGGCCATCGCTATATGTCAGGTTGACAGCTGCAGGCTGGCTGGCCCTAACGAAATACTCGCCGTCATGCTGATGGCGGACAAATTCAACGTGCCTGTTTGCCCACACGCAGGTGGGGTTGGACTGTGCGAACTCATCCAACATATGAGCTTAGTCGACTACATCGCCGTGTCTGGAAGTCTGGAGAACCGAGTTCTGGAATATGTTGATCACTTGCACGGCCATTTCATTGACCCCGTTCGCACGAAGGCAGGATATTATATTCCACCAGAAATGCCCGGGTTCTCAGTTGAGATGAAACCGCACAGCATTGCTGAGCATACATTCCCAAATGGGAAGATCTGGCTAAGCTAAAACTACACGGAACAATCAAGCACCTCACTGGGCCTTTCACGCTTTTGGAATGGATATTTTTGGTGATATTTGTTCTTTTCCGTTACCCGGTATCGTTAAGTCTGCGTCTCGTGCAAACAAGGCACATTTCAGCGGATTTAGAGGTACGATCAAAAGTGTGATTGATGATGTTGTACTTTAGGCTTTTACTTTAATGTTTGTTTAATTTGGTTGCGGGGGC
>JAYQEA010000033.1:9218-35444 GCA_038138625.1 Roseivivax sp. | reverse complement strand
CCGTGATTGTTTCGGTACCTTCACCTTCGATTTGCGCACCCATACGTCGCAGACACTGCACAAGATCTACAATCTCGGGCTCGCGCGCTGCATTGTTCAAGACCGTAGTGCCCTTGGCCAAGGTTGCGGCCATCACCGCGTTTTCGGTTGCTCCTACCGACACCAAGGGAAAATCCACGCGCCCCCCTTTGAGACCCCCCGGAGCCTTGGCATGAACATATCCATCCCTCAGATCCAGTTCTGCTCCCATCGCCTCAAGCGCACGAAGATGCAGGTCCACGGGTCGCGCACCAATCGCACATCCACCCGGTAAAGAGACAACTGCGTGTCCCTCGCGTGCGAGCAGCGGACCTAAAACAAGGATAGACGCCCGCATTTTCCGGACAATATCATAGTCTGCCTTAATGTTGTTAACGTGGTGACTGGACATTGCCAGTACCCGTCCATCGTTCAGCGCCGTGACTTCGGCTCCCAAGGATGCCAGGAGATCAGACATTGTCTTGATATCGGATAAACGCGGTGCATTGGTCAACGTCAGCGGTTCATCGCTGAGCAAGGTCGCGGGCATAAGTGTAAGACACGCATTTTTAGCACCCGCAATGGGGATCGTGCCTGAAAGTGGGCCATTGCCCGTTACGATAATTGCATCCATGCCTGCTTAGCTTTCTTTTTCCTGAACCGCTTTCGGTACGGTGTTGTTGGTCGCGGACCGAGCACGCGCTTGTGCCTTGCGCCGGGCCATATTGGATTTCAACGCCGCCTTCAGCCTCGCGCTGCGGTCTGTTTCTTTTTGGTTTGGGTCATTTGATTTCTGTGCCATGCCGCCTTGTTACAGCAGGCAGTAAATTGCGTCCAGATTACCCTTGCAGAGGTGTGAAATTGGGTCTAGTTAGCGGCCCAGCATATCGGCTAGCTGCTGTAGCTCAGAGGTAGAGCACTCCCTTGGTAAGGGAGAGGTCGAGAGTTCGATTCTCTCCAGCAGCACCATCTCGATTTTTGGTTCCAGAAAAATCCCTAAGGCATTGAAATGGAATGCAAAATTCAGATTTAATACACCCCATTTCGGCTGAATCGAAGAGGTTCATTGAAGGCCAATCTGACTGTCTAATGTCAGGGCCTTTGGGATATATTTGTTGAATTGAGTGAGAAGGATTTGTGGTTCATCGTAATCTTCATGGAGTGAAGATGAAACAGAAATCCGTTGGCAGCAAGGATGCTGCTGAAAAATTGGTGAAGAATATCCGTCATAAGGCGGCACGCCGTTATTCGGCGGGAGCGAAGATCCGCATTGTTTTAGCGGGCCTTCGCGGCGGAGAAAGTATTGCCGCTTTGTGCCGTCGCGAAGGGATCGTCGAAAGCTTGTATTACAAGTGGTCGAAGGAATTTCTTGAGGCAGGCAAGCGACAGCTATCTGGTGACACAGCGCGCCAAGCGACAGCCCCAGAAGTGAAAGAACTGCGATCTGAGGCATTGTCTTTGAAAGACTGCGTGGCTGATCTGACGCTGGAAAACCGTCTTCTCAAAAAAAGCATGCCCGGAGTTGGGGAGAATCTGGCATGAGATATCCTGCCTCCGAAAAGCTTGAGATCATTCGCACGATTGAAGGGTCACATCTGCCGACAAAGCAAGGCAGACTCCCTTTCGCGACATAGCTTAGCAATGCACTGACGGGCAGCGGAACGACGGCACCAGATTATGTAAAGTTGTACTCTTTTGGAGAACCTTTACCCACCAAGTGATCCGGATCGACAGATCGAAGCCTCTGTCGGCCCCTAAAACACTCGTCGTTACCAAAAACTTCTGAGCACCATGACACCCTCAGACCTCTGTCACGGCAGATAAGAGCACATTCTGAAACGACATTTTCAGCAGCAAGCCGTTGCGGCTGCCGCTTGAAATTGAACGGAACCGAACCAGACCAGACCCTCCATGCGGATAACTCTGGCGATGGACAGATCGGCTATTGACCCAACGTCCCGATATCGAGAGGACAAACCACACTTCGGGCGTCTGGGATCAAGCAAACGCCTCGCGGTAGTGGTCAGCGATTGCCTCAGCGACAGTGGGCCACGCCGCTCTGACTGCGGCTGTTGCTGGTAGCACGGCGCGGTAGGCGTCGCGCAGTTTGTCTTCTGTTTCTGCCAGATCAATGCCCAAAACCCGCCCATCCTCCATAACCTGCGTCCCCTTGGACCAGATGTCGCGAATGTGGTTGGACGTTCCGCGGGCAAATAAGAGATCAGTGGCAGACACTGAAGAAAGATTATCACGGTTCATTGCGTCCAAATCCAACGTCATCAGATCAGCGGGCATGCCAACTGCCAGATAGCCGCCTTTCGGTAATCCTAGGATAGTTCGGCCTGTTTGGCAGGCCGCTTTTAGAGCAGTTTGGGGGGTCAGTGCAGGGCTCTCAAACCCTGGAGAGCGACCTGTCAGATACAAAAGGCGCAACTCGCGGCAAGCGTCATCGTCCTCGTCCAGAGTGCAACCATCAAGTCCCATGGCCACCCGAACGCCCGTTGACACCATGGACCGTACATTGGCCAGCCCCGAATACAGATGCAGGTTCGACGAGTTATTGACCGCAATCTGCGTTCCAGACGCTGCAATCAAAGGCAACTCATCCGGCCTTACCCAAACGCAGTGCGCCAGCGCCAGACGATCGGACAGCAAACCGATCTGCTTCAGATGTGCCACAATCCCTTCGGAATAAACTGCATCTGCCCAGTCACGCTGGGGCTTTGTCTCAAGCAGGTGCATGTGAACCCGCCGACCGGTACGGGCTGACGCCTCTGCAATCGCACCCAGCAAAGCATCCGAGCACCATTGGACACCGTTTGGTCCGTATTGAACATCGACGTGCGGTTGGTCGACCAACGCCTCGGCGACCTCATCCACAAGTGCCAGCTGGCGTTCGATGCTTGGCATTGGCTTCAGCCAGACCTCTCGGACCAGAGCCGCCGTTTCGCGATCAAGTCTCTGTAAAAGCGCCTCTTGGTCGCCATAAACCAAAGGGTTGCGGTCACGCATGGCCACAGCAAGACCAATTGAAATGCCAAGATCGCGCGCAGCGCGGGCAATGTCGCGCGCCTCTTCTGCCAGCGGCTTCAAGCCCATGGGACGCGTCAAATGGATCATGACCGAAGTCGCACCGCCTTTTAGTGACCGCGCGAGAGAGGCGGATGTCGCCAAATACGCATCCACCGGCGGCATGATCGCCAGATGCGGCAACCATTGCTCAAGCGGCTGTGCTCCGCATCCGAAAGAGGTCGGAGAAAAAGGCCGCGCATGGTTGTGCGCATCGACCATCGATGGAATCGCCAACCGTGCCGGTCCACCAACATTGGTCCCCGGTTCGATCGCAGCGATATATCCATCTGCGTCGATATTCAGTCTCACCGGCCCGGACTGTTTATAGTCCGGGCCGATCAGTGCGTTATGAACGTGAAGTGTCTTCATCGTAGATCCTGCGCGTTGGCAATCAAAAGGACCGCATGTCCAAAGCCGGTAGGAACGATGCGTCGAAGACATCTTCGGGTGCAGGGGTGCTTGGCAAATCATAGAGACCTTGGATGGTCGCAATCGATCGGGCCAGCCGCACAGTATCAACAGCGCCGATGCCGTTTGCCTTGCTCTCATCAGAAAAAATCAGATTATTCAGCGCAAATTGCAGACGCTTCATCTCCAGCTCACCGTTTGAAAGCGGTTCTGTCGCCACGATGACATCGATCCCATCCTGTGGATTTGCAAGCACGTCTGCCATGGCTTTGGCAATGGCATTCACCAAGCCCTGAACGGCCTCTGGCTTCTCGGCCAGCAACTTTGGCGACACCATCACGCCATTGGAATAAATGTCCAGACCGGATGCGCCATAGGGATACCATGTGAAGT
This sequence comes from Roseivivax sp., assembly GCA_038138625.1. Taxonomy (GTDB): domain Bacteria; phylum Pseudomonadota; class Alphaproteobacteria; order Rhodobacterales; family Rhodobacteraceae; genus JAQXDR01. The sequence goes on along the minus strand of JAYQEA010000033.1, from coordinate 31,553 downwards.
CGGTGTCCGGGTCCATACCGATGCCAAGAATATTGAGATAGCTTGTGACGTTAAACACGAGGCTGGCCGATACCTGATCCTGAATGAGCATCTGTTCTTGCAAGTTTGATTTCACACTCACCAATTCCACTTTGCTGGCGTCAAAACCCGCAGCGGTGGCAAGCGCGGGAAACAGCTTGGTTGATGCAGATCCGGGAGGTGCCCCGACTTTCAAACCTTCGAGGCTTGCAAGACTTTCCACTGGTCCGCCTGTTTTGGTCAGGACAGCGAAAGGCGGTTGGTTATAGATCTGATAGACCATCACAGGGGCGTCTTCGGGCTTGGTCGCAGCGTTCTGAATAATGGCATTCATGTCGCCAAAGCCCGCATCATAGGCGCCGGACATGATCCGGCTCACCGTGGCGGCAGATCCCTCGCCTTGGTCGATCGTGACGTCCAGACCTTCTTCTGCAAAATAACCTTTCTCTTTTGCAAGGTAGAACCAGCCATGAACGCCTTGAATTTTCCAGTCTAGGGTGAATTTGATGGGGATGCCTTCGGCAAGTGCCGGCGCAGCCAATGTCAGGCTAAACGCGACAAGAGATAGAAGCTTTCTCATTGTATTTCTCCTTTTGGATATTTGGACGGGGTGGTTATTAGGTCATGTTTTTGCGCGTCGCCCAGCCGGTCATGCGACGTTCAAGAAAGGCAAAAATGGCGTAGAGTGAGATACCCATTGTCGCGAGCACCATCAGGCCCGAGAACACCAGTGGCACATTGAACTGGGAGGACGCGATCAGCATCATGTTGCCCACTCCTTTGTTGGATGCGACAGTTTCTGCGATGACCGACCCAACGAAGCTGAGTGTGATCGCGACTTTGAGCGACGCAAAAAAGTAAGGCAGTGAACGGGGCAGCCCGACGTTCCAGAGGATCTCCCATTTGCTGGCTTTGAGCGAGCGCATCACGTCTTCAAGCTCCGGCTCAACGGTTGCAATGCCCGTGGACACGTTCACTACAATCGGGAAGATGCAAATGATCATCGCCGTTAGAATGGCAGGAACCGTCCCGGCACCGAACCAAAGTACAAAGATTGGGACAACCGCGACCTTGGGGATGGACGAAATTCCCACAAGAAGAGGATAGGCCGTGTCATAGGCCAGCTTATACGAACCAATCAGAACGCCCAGCGACAGGCCAATCAGAACGCCAAAAAAGAAACCAACCATAGTTGTATAGAGCGTCTGCCACGCATGGGGCCAAATCGCGTGTGCGTATTGCAAAAAAGCTGATACAATCTGCGTTGGGCGCGGCAAGATCAACTCTGATATCCCCGCCAACATGCAGATCAGCTCCCAAAAGACAAAGACGCTGACGATCAGGGTCGCGGAAGCTATTTTTTGTTGCCAGTCTGTCATGCGGCATCCGCCTTGGTTGGGTTTGGGCCATGAACGATCTGTGCTCTTAGGGCTTGCACCAATTGCACAAATGCGGGCTCAAAGGTGACGTCAATGGGACGTGGGCGCGGGAAGTCGACATCGCGATCTTCAAGTATCCGTCCCGGGCGTGCGCTCATGACACAAACGCGGTTCGCCAGATATGCGGCCTCTCGCAGATCATGCGTCACAAGCAATACTGTGGATTTACGACTGAGCCACAGGTCTTGCAGCGTTTGCCACAACTCCTCACGCGTGAACTGATCGAGGGCCCCAAATGGTTCGTCCAGCAGCAGCAACTCTGGGTCATGAACCAGCGCCCTGCACAAATTGGCGCGCTGCATCATGCCACCGGATAACTGCCATGGGCTCTTGTCGGCGAAGTCCAAAAGTCCAACCTGCTCAAGCAGAGCATCGGCGCGGTCTTTGAACTCTCCACTTCGCTTTTTGTGAAAATCCTGCTTGAACGGAGGGACAATTTTCAGAGGTAACATGACGTTATCGCGCACGGTCATCCAGGGCAGCAACGACGCGCTTTGAAAAGCCATGCCGACACGCACCGGCTTTGCCCCCAACTCGCGCCCGGCGAAGAAAATATTCCCAGCAGAGGGTTTCAGCAGTTCGCTGACCAGTTTCAGAATCGTGGACTTTCCGCATCCTGACGGTCCGACAAGAGCAACAAAGTCTCCTTGTGCCACTTCGAAATCGGTCGGTGTCAGCGCCAAGGTTTCATCTTCGCCGCTGCCATAGGTCACAGCGACCCCTTCAAAGCGGATAAAACTCTGAGATGTCATGATCGCTCACCCAAAATACTAGCCAAACTTTTATCGACATTATGGGGACGCGGCGCAGGCATGGCTTGGATGTCCGAAACTTGCGTACCGTGCCCGGCCAGCCCCTCGACCATCTTGCGGTCACGTTGCACAAACACCCCCCGCACCAGCGTATGCACCGGCGCACCCGTGGTTTTACGGCCTTCAAACGGCGTAACCTTGCCGCGGCTGTGCAAGCGGTCTGCAGAGATCACCTCTTTACGTGCAAGATCCACCGCCGTGATGTCGGCCAATGCGCCGACAGCCAACCGCCCTTTGTGTGGCCACATTCCAAAGGCGCGGGCCGGATTGGCCGACGATATGCGCACGTAGTGTTCCAAAGACATGCGGCCCACTGCGACCTCGGTCAGCATCAAAGGCATTTGAGTTTCGACACCCGGGAAGCCGCAATCTGCTTTCCAGATATTGTCATTGCGTTTTTCTTCCGGAGTATGCGGGGCGTGATCAGTTGCGATCATATCCACAACCCCGGTTTGGAGCGCCTCCCAGATAGCAACACTGTCCTTCACTTCGCGCACAGGTGGGTTGACGCGGATGACACTGCCAAGGCGGTCGTAGTCTCCAGAATTCAGGAACAGGTAACAGGGGCAGGTTTCACCCGTGATCTCAACACCGCGGGCTTTCGCCTCTGCCAGAGGCCTTAATTCCCCGGCTGACGAGATATGCAGGACATGAATGCGCGCACCCGTCCACTCTGCCAACACTGCCGCCCGGGTGACGGCCTCAATCGCTACAATCTCAGGACGCGCGGCGATGTGATGTAGCGGATCGTTTAAACCGGCAGCGTCAAGTTTTGCCTGACGCCACGCCATGATCGAGGCTGTTTCAGCGTGCAGCGAAATACGCAAACCAGATTGTGAAATAATTTCAAATCCTTCCAGCATTGCCCCCGTAGATGGTGACGGCAGGTTGCCGAAAGAATTCCCCATAAAGCATTTTAACGCATTGGCCCCCGCGTCGATGAGCCCTTGCAGTTCGTCGATGTTGTCTTCGGCCAATAGCCCATAGATACCAAAATCCACACAGGATTTCCGCGCGCAGTCCTGCTTTTGGCGAAACTCGGTGACCGAGCGTGTTGGGGGATGCGTGTTCGGCATCTCAAAGATGGTTGTGACGCCCCCCATCGCGGCAGCGCGGCTGCCGGTTTCCCAGTCTTCTTTGTGTGTGTAGCCAGGCTCGCGAAAATGCACATGCATGTCTATGGCGCCGGGAATAAGGTGTAGGCCGGTTACGTCCACAGTCTCGGAAGCCGCGCCCAACGTTCCGGGTGCGCCAATTGCGCTGATACGCCCACCCGAGATGGCAATGTCTGCCACATCGCGCGCCGTTTCATTGACGACAGTGCCGCCAGTCAAAATCAGATCAGTCATAGGGACGCCCAACCTCCATCTACCGGAAGATCAACGCCGGTCAGTTGGCGTGCGCAGGCAGAGGCCAAAAATAACGTCGCATTGGCGACATCTTCGTCGGTACTGATGCGGCCAAGTGCATAGTCTGATGCGTGCTTGGCTGCGGCGTCTGCGTGTGACAAACCGTGCTGTTCTGCAACTTGCGGCACGACCTTCTCTCGAAAACGCGGACCGTCGACCATGCCCGGTGCCACGAGGTTCACGTTTATGTTGTCCGCACCCAGCTCTAACGCAAAACTTTTCGTCATACCTCGCAACCCCCATTTCGAACTGGAATACGACAGGCGCATTGCCCGCCCGCGCATCCCAAATGTACCACCCACATTGACAATCTTTCCGCCGCCGCCCGCTTTCATCACCGGTGCCACAGCATGGATGAGGTTGAATGGACCAATGACGTTCAGGCGCAGGATGTCTTCAAAGTCCTCCTGCGTTGTCTCAAGACCTGTTTTCCCGATCGGCCCGGTTCCCCCTGCCACATTCACCAAAACATCGATTTTTTGACCAAACACTGCGCAGACGTCTGCAATTGCAGTATTCACGGCCTGTGTTTGGGTCACATCGCAGGCAAATACATTTGCGCGCACCCCCATCGCACGCGCTGTCTCCGCAACAGGGGCTATTGCATCCGTATCCCGACCCAACAGCGCCAGGTGCGCGCCCTCGCGGGCAAAGCCGAGGGAGATCGCGGCTCCCATGCCTTTTGCCGGGCCTGTGATAACCGCAACCTTATCCTTCAACTCTAAGTTCATGCTTTTACAGGAGCTTGTAGATACGATCGTCCGCCGCCGGCAGAAATGCGTCAGAAAAGATCTCCGATGGCTCCGGGGTACGCGGGAGAGCATTGGCTTTTACAACCAAGTCAATCGACTGGGCAAAGCGGTCTGGATCCACGTTGCCCAGACCCGTTGTGGCCAGTTCGGGGTGGTTCATCTCGTCCTTGAGGGTCGCAATCAGGCGCTCTTTTTCGATCGCCTTGTTGATCAGCGGCTCGCGCGCGGCGACGGCGTCTATGGCTGCATCCAAGTCTGCAAGCGTATCCTTCACACCTTCGTTAATGGCCCAGCACATGCCCTTGACCATCTCTGGGTTGTCTTGGGCCATTGCCTTGGGGATGATCAATCCGTTGGAATACAGATCCATGCCGTAGTCACCATAGGAAATGAACCGTATTTCCTCATCGGGATTCATTCCCGATAGCTTTGCCGAGAACCGGATTGTGTTGACGTAGCCAAAGACGCCCTCGACTTCTTTGTTCTTCAACATCTGCTCCCGCAAGTTGGACTTGAAATTCAGGATTTCGATCCCGCTTGTGTCCAAGCCGGCGACATTCGCAAAGGCTGGGAAAAGCTTCAGCGCACCGTCATTGGCGGCCCCACCCAAGAGCCGCCCCTGTAGGTCTTCGGCAGTCTTGATGTCACTGTCTGCCAACACGGCCACCGTGAATGGCGGCTTGTTGTACATTTGGTAGACGCAAATTGGTGCCTCATCAGGTTTGGTCCCTGCTAGGCGGATGAGTGCATTTACGTCGCCAAAACCCACGTCGTAGGCCCCGCCGGCCACATGCCCAACAGCAGCGCCTGAGCCGTTGCCCTGATCCATTGTCATATCGATCCCGGCTTGGTCAAAGTAGCCTTTGTCAAGGGCGAGAAAGAACCATGACTGGGGTCCCTGATAGCGCCAATTGAGGATCATCTTGATCTTGGTTTTGCCCTGCGCAATGGCAGGTGCGGCCAGCGCTGAAAGAGCGGTTGCGCCTGCAAGTTTGGTAAAGTCACGCCGTGTTATGGTCATGTTAAGTCTCCGTAGAATTGATATTCGGTACTTGAGCGAGAATGTCGTCGGCTTTTGCGGTGAAGCCGTAGAGCGTGCGGATCAGGAACAGGATTGCGTCGGTCACATACGGGGGGGACACTGTGGCGGTGGCGTCCTCGACCAACACCGCGTCGAAACCATTGAAACAACCATCTGCCAGGGTTGCGAACACACACCGATCCAGATTGATGCCCGTGAAAAGCAATGTGGTCACTCCAAGGCGCCTCAGAATCTGGTCAAGTTCGTTGTCGCGAAAACCCGTCAAACGGTGTTTTGCGACATCTATGTCGTTGGGTTTTTTGTCGATGGCAGGCACAGATTGTGCGCCCCATTCTCCGGCGACCAGGACACGACCGCTGTCAATGCTGTCTCCGTAACCGGGGTGTGTGCCGCAATTCGATCCTTTATCTAACACATTGGCAGGCAGATTGGCACCGTCAGGACGAACCGCCCAGTTGACATGGATCACGGGTACCCCGGCCGCGCGAAGTGCAGCGCTCATAGCGTTAATTTGCCGGATAATTGATAAAAGCGAGCCAACTTCCGCGTCACGCGTTGATGCAAACCATCCATTGTCGTCGAGAAAGTCGTTTTGCATGTCGATGATCATCAAAGCCGTGTTTGCAAGGTCTATCTCCACCGGCTTGGGTTTCGCGTCGAATGCGATCGATCGCGGTTGGCGAAGTGGTCGCAGCAAACGCACAGTGCGGTCTGCATTGGCCGATGACCAACGATCTTTGTGCACAATGTGAGAGCTTTGCGACGACATCTGATTCCTTTCTGCCGCCTCAAACGTTTCACGAGACAGCGGTGCTGTCTTTTGCTATTTTTGCCGCCTGCCGTTGACAAAAACGCAACGCCAGGTTTTTCATAGCCCTATGAAACACTTGGTTACATTCCGCGTCATTGACGCGATCGCTCGCACTGGATCTATTCGCGCCGCCGCCGAGCACTTAGCTCTCACGGCGTCTGCGGTGCAGCGCCGCCTGCAGGCGTATGAGTTGGAGTTGGGCTACCAGATTTTTGAACGCTGGCATCATGGGATGGAGCTTAACCCAGCCGGAGAGTTGGTAATCGTACACATCCGCGAAACTCTTGCCGAGACCAACAAACTGAACACGCGCCTGGCCGATCTTTCGGGACTTCGCCGTGGAGAGGTTCGCATAGGGTGCAGCCAGGCATTGGTGCCCTATTTTTTGGCACGCCACATCAAACTTTATCAATCTCAGTTCCCACAAGTCACATTTGAGGTGCATGTCCTAGAACATGGCGCTGCGGAAAAGGCGCTTGCCGACTTCGCTATTGATATAGCTTTGGTGTTCAGTGCATTTAGTACGCCCGATTTCAAGGTATTGATGAGTGTACAACAAAGGCTCGCAGCCGTGATGTCAGAAGATCATCCCCTGGCCCGGTTCGACACAGTGCGTCTGTGGCAGTGCTACGAGTTTCCAATTGCTTTGGCCAGTGCCGGACTTGGCAGTCGCTCCATGATAAATGCCGCGTCAAAATTGTTGACCTGCGCGCGCACGCCTGAGCTCGAAAGTAACTCCTTCGAATTCCTTAAAACCCATGTAGCAGAAACAAATAGTGTATCGTTTCAGGTTGAAATTGGGGCTCCTCGATTGGGTGAGGCAGATCAAAGCGTTGTGGCGCGTTTAGTGGACAGGAGGGACGTAAGACCCGGCGCGCTTTGGTTGGGACATTTGGCAGGACGCGGACTGTCTGTTGCGGTCTCCCGATTTGTGGAACAGGTGAGCGAAGACCTCGCGACAAGCTATGAAGCCATCTAATTCCCGCAAACAAGGCGGACTGACTGCGGATTTGTTCCGCTCCTGTGACTGTGACGTTGTATTATGCCAAGAAGCATCACGGGATTGCCAAACGGCCACAGCGACGATACGCACGTGATGCAGGACGCGTCTCATTTACCAGTGGCTTTGCACGTCGTCCGGGTGCATTGGATTTGGGCTTGGGTGTTGTTACTTGAACATGCGGATATAGGCGGCATAAGGAAAACAAAAGGGCGTCGCGTCCTGATTGGGACATTGGGACCCTGTGCGCCTATATGGACAGGATGAACAAGGCCTTCCTCATTGGGATTTCGTGCCAGGTGATGAAAGCGGCGTCGCGCGTCCGGCTATCACGCCCCATGAACAAACGCCGACGCGATCACATGTTGTTGCAGGCGCATATCGGAGAACGACGCCGACGTTCGCTTGGCAGCTGCGGTCGGCCCTTGATGAGCGAAGAGTTGAAAGAGCCTGAAGGCGCTGTTGGCCATCGCAGAGACTGCCGTCTGCTGTCATAAAACGGCATCCGTGTGCTGGGTCCCAAAACGACAAGGAGACGACGGACAGTGCCCATCATCTGGCTGTTGCACCAAACCTCCTGGATCAAAAATTTTGGGCAATTAGGCCAAACCAGACATGGGCAAGCGACAGCACCGACATCAGGACATGTGACGGCTGGCTGTCTTTGGCCGTGATCATCGACCTCTGACAAGCGTTCAAGGGCTCCGTTGCAAACACCACCTCGAGCCGCAATTAGCCTTCCGCTGAACGGATACATGCTGCGAGCTGCTTTTCGAACCAGGTCATGGTCTCTGACATGACACATGACCCGATGTTGAATGTGGGTTCGATCATGCGTTTCTCGCCGATGGGGTCGCGGGTCAGATTGAACATGCGGCCCTGACCTTTTCGCAGTGCGTGCATTACCTCAAAACCCTTGATCGTGGCGTAGGCTGTCTTCATCGTTTTGAAGCCGCACACCGGTTTGATCAGTTGTTTCAACTTGCCGTGGTCGGCCTCGATGACGTTATCCAGAAATTTGACCTGACGATGTTCGACATCTTTTGGGCACGTCCCTTCTTTCTTCAACTCGCGAATTTCCTAGCTGTAGCAGTCGGCTTTATCAGTGTTGATCTTCGTTATTTTTTCCAAATCTTTTCAGAATTTTAAGGCCTTGACCAGAAGGCGCCTTGCTGCTTTCAAATTGTGGGATCGAGACAAGTAGAAATCAATCGTATTTCCCAGCTTGTCGACGGCTCGATTCATATACGTCCATTTCCCTCGGACCTTGATGTAGGTCTCATAGACCCGCCAGCTATCAGACTGCGGTCGTCGTCACTGCCAGCGCATCCGTTTCTCCATCTTGGGTGCATACCGTTGGACCCAGCGATAGATGGTCGAGTGATCGACGCGAACACCGCGTTCTGCCATCATGGTTTCCAGGGTGCGGTAGCTGATCCCATAGCGGCAATACCACCGGACTGCCCTCAGTACGACCTCGCCGTTGCAATGTCATCGTTTGAAATCATGCAAAGCTCATCTCTCCGTAAGGCTAGGCTTGAAAATGGGTCCGACAGAAAATTTTTGCAACAGAGCGCTTGTTTGCGCGCCAGCCCACTTGTTAGTGCGATCCGCACCGCATTAGCACGGAATTCATCCGTTCGCTTCAGTTCCATAGTTTGTCTCCTTTGCTGCAATAAATGCTATCAAAGGGACGGCATCAAACCGCGACACGTATAATCCAGGAAGACATCGTCTTGATGCCGATGGGATGGCGAGACGCCCGTCGGCGACATCGGTAGCGCACTCTCCGGCGGTCAGATACAGCAGATACAGCTTGCCCGCGCGCTGTACCGCGAACCGCGCATCCTCCTCGCCCATCGCCCTAACACGATCAGGACAGCAGATCGCGTGATGGTCGTCCAGGACGGGACTGAAATAGAAGACCGCGTGCCACATTTGAGCGAGGGCCGCGATTATGAACGTTAAGCTTAAGCAAATATCTCGCCTCACACGTTGAAAGGTCATTCGGTTTTGAATGTTTCTTACACATCCAAAAGCGTGAATGTCAGCGGTTCAGAAAAGCCTGGTTCAGCACTTTTTCTCTCAACGCTTACGCTTTTTTTATATAGTTTAGATGCTTTCGAGAAGTTTCAGGGTGGTCGCGTCGCGGGATTGTTCCGCTTCTTTGACTCGGCATTTTGCCACAAAGGGGAAACACCATTGCACAGCAACCAACCTCGGAGCTCCACGCAAAGCCAGTGCGGTTGGCGTCCTCCTGAGCAGCCGGTCGCCTCGTCTGATCCCGAGTGCGTGGTCGCCGAGCCGCAGAAAGAGCACCCTATGCTTCGGCAGCAGAGGGAAGTGCTAAAACCGCAACCCAAGTCCTTGCGAAACGACGCAAATGAGGTTTGCTGTCATCGAACAGGACATAGCGCCTCTGCCATTTTCAGTCTCTAACAACTGGCAACAACCAGCGCTCTTCAGTGCTTTGAGTGCGCGATCAATCGTCATCCAACATTCCGCAGGAAAGGCACCTGGCCCCGTTCCAAGGCCCAAAAGAACCACAAAACCCACAGCGGATACCACCGTCGATCTTGTCGCCCTTAGGCATGATGCCCGTGCCATATGGCGTTGACACCACAACTTTCCATTCGTCTTCCATCACAACTGTGTGGAAGGGTGTTAACGGGATTTTCGCGGGCTTGAACCGCTGGTAGGCTAAACCCATTATATCGCCACGGCCAGAACTGTAGCCTTCATAAACGCCCTTCAGAAGCTCAGGGCTATGCTCCCGAAAAGACGCAATAATGGCATCGACATGCTTTTCCTCGAGCGTCGCACTTTCAACAGCCCTGTTTATCTCATTAATCGCTTGCGCGAGCTTTGCGTCGCTGACAGCTTTTGCTTCTAACTTTCTGGCAGTACCTGCTTTGTCTGCGGCTCACTTATGTACAATTTCTAGGTTCGGCTCGGGATCAAATAGTTTTGTACCTTTGCTTTGGTTACAAGGCCCACAACTGGGAAGCCAGTTTTCATAACTGTTTAGATCAAAGTCATTTGGAAGACCAACATGGGCAAGCACCTTTTTGAGGCGCTTTGGGTCGCCTAAAAGCTGTTCAGGAATGATGTGGTCAACCTGCATAGACTGCAAGTCAACGGGTTTTCTACACAAATAGCATTTGGGGCCATGCGCAGAAAATACCGCGTATCTTTCATTCGCCGAGAACCTATACTTTGACACCCCAGCACCGCTTGCCTTTTGAGACAGGGTTGTCTCACATCCGCAAGTGCAAAGCTGGTTGTTTACACTCGGCTTTGGGCTGGAAAAATCCCCTGGTCGTCATAACAAAGGCTGCAAAAATTACGAAACCGGAGCGACTCAGCAAAGCGACAGGCCAATTTCAAAAGGCGCCGTCATCTTGTGCGCGCGTAGCGTTTCATTGGTTTGATCATGCCGGAAGCAATAGAGCAGCTCTTTTTCGGTTTTCATCGAATTTTTACGCCAACAAGGAACAGAATACCAACAACATGAACATTTTCATTTTGTCATTTGTTATCTGGTTATTCACGGTCACATGCCCTTACAGGCCGGGCTGATTGGGTCCACGATCGCCACCGGCTTGAACGCCTGCTGCTGGCCACAACATCCATCTGCTTTAGGCTACGAATTTCATCACTTCTAACCTAGGCCCACGATAGCAGGATTTTTCGCGCTAGATCCTTGAACCAACAGACTATGAAAATCCAAGACAATGCCGCCTCTGGATGATAACCGCGCCCAAGTTGTCGGATTGACAAATGGGCGTTGTAGTCTGCTGCCTGAAACTATTGGATATTTTTACAAATTTATGACTTTTAACGAAAAGTAGCCGCGCCCTGCGGATCTTTTATCTGCACCTGTGGCGCAGCATCTACGCATCCGGTCTTCATCTGTTCTGACTGATGCAAATCTCTTGTCATGTTGCAGCCGGAGCAGTACGCCGATTCCATGTGCTTTGGCTCTCTTGGGACCACATGAATCGTATGACCAAAACCGACATGGATTGGGGGCCCTTTTCGCAGCCTCTGTTTGGACCATCCCCCACGCGAGGACTGGAACGCGTCGGTGTCGTAGATATCGGGTCCAACTCTGTGCGTCTTGTGATTTTTGATGGTGCAGCCCGCAGTCCAGCCTATTTCTATAACGAGAAAATCCTGTGTGCTCTGGGCGCCGGCTTGGTTGATACCGGTCGCCTAAATCCGAAAGGTCGCACACGGGCGCTTTCCGCATTATCGCGTTTTCAAAGGCTTGCACAAAATCTGGGATTACCACCTCTTGCGGTTGTTGCGACTGCCGCCGTTCGCGAAGCACAGGATGGCGCCGAATTTTGCGCCGAAGCCAAAGCGTCAACAGGCCTCGACATACGTGTGATTGATGGTGTCGAAGAAGCACGATTATCTGCACAGGGTGTTTTGCTTGGATGGCCCGGCAGCTTTGGGCTGGTATGTGATATTGGCGGCGCCTCCATGGAATTAGCTGCCATTGCAGGCGGACAGGTCGGGCGCTGTGTCACCTCTTCGCTTGGGCCTTTAAAGCTGCGGGACCTTTCCAGAAACGCGGCCGAGCGTCGCGTACATATCCGCAAAACTGTGGAAGAATTAGCACAGCAGATGGGGCCACAACATGACCGGCTTTTTCTGGTAGGCGGATCATGGCGGGCAATCGCACGTTTGGACATTTTGCGTCGGTCTTATCCCTTGAAGGTTTTGCACGAATATCGGATGACAATTGATGACGTGATGGCAACGGCACAAATGATTTCCGACGGCGATCTGGACAAATTGCGTCGTAAGGCGGGCGTGTCATCGGGACGCGCAGCGCTGGTGCCATTGGCCTCCGAAGTCCTAGCCGAAGTGGTGCATCGTTTCGAACCCGCCGATATCGCGATTTCCAGCTACGGGATCCGCGAGGGTTTGTTGTTCGAGCACATGCCACAAAAATTGCGCGACCGCGATCCGCTTTTGGAAGCTTGCCGTTTCGCCGAGGCCAAGGATGCCCGCAGTCCCGGAGCGGGAAGCTGGATGTACAAATTTATTGCGCCGTTGTTCGACAGCGCTTTGCCGTCACGCCAGCGGATTGTCAAAGCGGCATGTTATTTACATGACGTCAGCTGGCGTGCGCATCCTGACTACAGGGCGGAAACCTGTTTTGATTACGCGACCCGTGCCAATCTGGGCGGGCTCAAACATGCCGAGCGGGTCTTTTTAGGGCTTGCCTTGATGCAGCGCTACAGCAACAAGCAGGCAGGCTCGCAATTTGATACCCTATCCGGGCTCTTGGATGCCAAAGATGCCCACCAAGCCTCTGTTCTCGGCAAGGCGATGCGTCTGGGTGCGCTGTTGTCCATGGAGACAATGGACCCTAATACCGCCAAATTGTCGTGGGAGTCGGGGTCCAAAACGTTGTGTTTGCACGTAGACGCACGCATTCACACGCCAGTGGGAGAAGTTGCCGAAGCACGGCTGCAACATTTGGCGCAGGAACTGGGTGGCGTGGCGCTCATACGGGCTTTCGATAACTAGATACCAAATTCTACCGTGACAGGGAAATGGTCTGATCCGGCAAGTAACGCATTTCGTAACTCTTTATCCTCCCAGCACTCGGGATCATCAAAGGGATGCCATATGCGCCACGAAGGTGCTCTATGCCGCAAACCGGGCGAAACCATCGCGTAATCAAGAAGCGCCTGCGCATATCGTTTTCGGTCAGAGAGGTAGAACCGTGAGGTCGTCGCGCAGGCACCGAATGATCGCGTCACCGCATCCGAGGCATGGGGATCAAAAAGGTCTTTGTCTGCCCCCATGAGGATCTCCACCGAGGATTGCCCAAAAAGTGCTTCGATCGCATCAAGCCCCGGCCCATCATTCAGATCCCCCAAGAGGATCAGGTCGCTGCCACGGTTCAAATGCGCCGATATGCGCCTGCGTAACCAGATCGCCTGCGCCAATTGCTTGCGCCGGTTTGCAATCGAAACGGCCATAACCTCGGCAGGTGTTTTTGCACCATGAGGCGCCTTGGATTTTAGATGTGCGCCGATCACCTGAATTTTCTGGCCAGATGACAGTGTGAGTTCAACCTCCAGCGGAGGTTTCGAAAAACGCACCTCCTCTTTGGTTTCATTCACATCCAGATCTATAAAAAGAGAACCATCAAAGCGCGGCGCGTTGGGATCACTGCGAGGCGCGTGCCGAACGTGTAACACATCAGGATCATAAAGCAGGATGATTTCCTGCTGGGTATCGTTCACAAAGCCGATCTGCGCCTTGCGGGCCCGTATTCCCATTACTTTGGCAAACCTTTGCAAGGCACGGACGCCATTTCGTTGGCGCGAAGTGTCGGGCGCTTCGACAACCATAATTGCATCAGCATCAATCCGGCGGACAATAGTTCCAAGCGCCTTGATTTGCTGTGCCCGCGTAATGTTATGGCGTCGTGACCATCTGGTATCCCTCTGCAAATAACCTTGCGCGTCAAATAACGCATCAAACCACTCCACATTATAGGTGGCCAAACGCAGCTGCATTACACGGGTGCTGATCTGCGGGACTGAATTTCTTCCCATGCGCGATTGATATCAATCAATCGTTTTTCCGCCATTTTGATCGCTTCTTCAGGGACACCCCGTGAGAACAGAACATCCGGATGGGTGTCACGAACCAGTCGCCGCCAAACCGCACGTATTTCGTCCAAAGTCATACTGGAATCCACGCCCAGAACTTCGAATGGATCAGGGGCCGCATCTACCACGAACCGTGCACGCAACCGTCGAAATTCGGCCTCGGGCAGATCAAAGATATCTGCAACGTCCAACAAAAACGCATCTTCGGCCGGATGGTACATCCCATCTGCCATAGCGATGTGAAACAGTCCTTCCATAAGGTCACAAAGCGTTTGTTTTTCGGGGCCAAACATTGCCGCGATACGTCGGGCATAATCCTCATATCCAGCGACGTCCTGACGGGCAAAATTGAACACTCTCGCGGCACCGGGCTCATCTTCGCGCGGGATGTGGAAGATCTCGCGGAAGGCCGCGACTTCATCGCGCGTAACAAGCCCATCAGCCTTTGCCATTTTGGCTGACAAAGCGATCACAGCGATTGTAAAGGCCACGGTACGTTCTGGGGGGCTGCGAAGCTGTTCAAAAACCGCAGACAGCGGCTCACCCTGAGCCAGAGCTTGAAGGGCAAGGGTGATGCGTTTCCATAAAGACATAAGGTCTAGGGTCCTTTAGACATTGCTCTGAGCCAGCACTTTTTGCATCAACACAAGATCAATCCAGCGGTTAAATTTAAATCCGACCTCGGTCAATCGTGCAACCTCAGTATATCCCAAGGCCGCATGAAAGCATACAGCTGCGGGGTTTTCTGCGCTTACACCCGCCCACATAGAATGCACACCAGTCGCTGCCGCTTGCGCTTCCAGCGCAGACATCAAAGCCCGTCCAATACCTTTGCCATGGGCATGCGGTGCCAAGATAATCGAATGCTCTTTGGTGTATGCATAGCCCGGGCCGTTTCGAAACGCACCATAGGTTGCAAATCCGACTATATCTTCATCGTGACATGCAACAAAAAACGCCCCGTTTTTGCCCGCGATATCTTTTGCCAAATTTTCAGAGGTCTTACGTAAATCCGTAAATGTGAAAGGCGTGTCTGAAATGATCGGGTTCCAGATGTCTGCAATCGCTGCAGCATCATCAACGTCTGCCACGCGCACCGTGTACAATCCGGTGCAGGTCATAATTTCCACTTCATACCTCCTCCCGACAGGGCGGCCGACAGGCAAGCAGTGGGTGCGGATACGAAACGAATCCGTGGGTCTTTCAGAAACGGTTCCAATCTCGCAGCCAGCCCGGGCGCGTCCGGATGCGTTATAGTCAGAGTTTCAAGGTACCTGTCTGCCTTTGGCAGCATGTCACCCGGCAGATCCTCAACGTGCCATTCGATCAATGCCGGAAAAAGCCCATCCCAAGGCAACCGCCCATCAAAGGGTACGGCCATGGTCCAAGATAGCCTGCCTCGGGTGACATGGACGGGTCGCCCTGCTTCGGGCAAAGCTTTCAGAGCAGATTTAATGTCAGGAACACGGCAGATCCATTTATCCAGCCGCGGCGGCCCGGAAAAGTCGTCCAGCCCAAACCACCTGGCATCCTTTGGTCCGGGCGTGTCCGGATCTATTGCGACCGCTTCCAGATACACACGGTCTTGCAGACCAATAAGCCGATTGTGCGTAGCAAATCTTGCGTGGGTGCCGCCAGCCCCCATTTCCAAACCCAGAGCGGTTTGGCAGTGGGCCGTGGCATCCGAAAGGTCAGTGCCTAGAACAGCGATATGATCAAGTGTCAACATAGGGTGCAGTTTGAAAAGCACATGCCAGCAATGCAACTGCAAATAGCAATTTTTCCAATTGAAAATTTCTATGAATACCCCACCTTCTAGGCAACTGTAAAAGATACCAAAATGTTTGGAAACGACCATGCTGGGACGCGCCCTAGATAAATTTTTCAGCCATGACGCAGCGGGAGGCATCCTGTTGATGCTTTCCGCCATTGCAGCCATGGTTATTGCGAATTCATCCCTGACAGATGCGTATCATGGCGCACTAGGCAGCTACCTGTCCGTGACACTGAATGGGGAGGGTCTCACCAAACCACTGATTTTATGGATTAATGATGGACTCATGGCGATTTTCTTTTTCCTTGTGGGAATGGAACTGAAGCGCGAGCTTGTCGAAGGCAAACTGAAAAATCCCAGCGATGTCGTCCTGCCCGGCATGGCAGCCGTGGGCGGAATGGCCCTACCAGCCGCATTTTTCATCGCGCTAAATTGGGGCAACTCCATTAATCTCGGCGGATGGGCCATCCCAGCGGCCACCGATATCGCGTTTGCACTTGGCGTTTTGGCATTGGTCGGGGATCGGGTGCCATCGTCGCTGAAAGTCTTTTTGCTCACTTTAGCGATTCTCGACGATATGGGGGCAATTGTCATAATTGCGCTGTTCTACACCGCAGAGCTAAAGCTGGATTACCTTTTTCTAGCGTTGATCCCTTTGGCCGGCATGTTTTGGTTGAATATGCGCCGTGTGCACTGGGTTGGCCCAATCCTGATCCTCGGGATTATTATGTGGTTTTTTGTTCTTAGGTCAGGCGTCCACGCAACCCTTGCCGGTGTATTGACCGCGTTTTTCATTCCGATCAAAGACAAATGGGGCAAGTCACCTTTGCATTCATTGGAGCACGCCGTCACTCCTTATGTGTTGTATGTCATTGTTCCGATTTTCGCATTTGCCAATGCAGGCGTTGTTTTAACGGGAATGACATTTGCCGATTTGTTGGACCCGTTACCGCTTGGCATTGCGGCAGGCTTGGTGCTGGGCAAGATGATCGGGGTGTTCGGCGTCACTTTGCTGATGGTCAAATTGGGCCTAGCAAGATTGCCACATGGCGCCAACTGGCTGCAAATTTACGGCATCGCCTGTTTGGCTGGTATCGGATTTACCATGTCACTATTTATCGGCAGCCTCAGTTTTGATGATCCTGCGCTTATGAACCAGGTCAGGCTGGGCGTTTTGTCCGGCTCTTTGGTGGCGGGCGTTATCGGATACCTCGCGCTGATCGTTTCGTCGGGCCCTGCGGATAACAACCAGTCGGCAGAACACGAGCATTAACCACTGTGCCTAGTATACCGACAACGATGAAAGCTGTCGTGACCACAGGGCATGGTGGATACGACTGTCTAGACTATCGCGATGTGGCAGTGCCGGTTCCTGATCGGGGCGAAGTGTTGCTGCGCGTATTGGCTGCGGGCATCAATAATACTGACATCAATACACGGCTTGGCTGGTATTCGTCAGAAAACACCTCGGCGACAGACGCGATGATAAATAATGCTTCCCAAACGCGTGCAATGGAGGATGGGGGATGGAATGCAAAAACCCCTTTTCCTCTGATACAAGGCACGGACTGCTGAGGTGAAATTGTGGCCCTCGGCACAGGCGTTGAAAAAAGCCGTCTGGGAGAACGCGTATTGGTACGGGCCCGTATGCGGATTGATGGCGATAGCGACAAGCACTGCGTTTGGATGGCGTCGGACTTTGATGGGGCTTTTGCACAATACGTTGTTGTTCCGGCGTGTGAGGCTTTTCGCATAAATTGTGACTGGAGCGACGCAGAGCTTGCCACCTTGCCCTGCGCCTACGGGACATCCGAAAATATGCTCGAGCGTGCCGATGTAAATTCTGGTGACAAGATACTGATTACCGGTGCCTCTGGCGGTGTCGGATCTGCAACAATCCAGCTTGCCAAACGCAGGGGCGCACATGTGACCGCTATCACCAGTGCGCATAAGGCGCAGGCTGTGCTTGATCTTGGTGCAGACTGCGTGTTGACACGCGACGACAACATTCTGATCAGACTTGGTGAAGACAGCATTGATGTGGTCATCGACAATGTAGCGGGTGCCACCTTTTCCAATATGCTAAAAGTTTTACGTCGTGGTGGGAAATTTGTCTCATCAGGTGCCATCGCTGGTGCGGTGGTGGCTTTGGACATGCGGGATATGTATCTCAAGGATTTGTGCCTGATCGGATGTACTGCTTGGGATGCGCCGATATTTCCGAACCTTATACGTTACGTGGAAGCTGGCGAAATCCGCCCGGTCTTGGCGGCCACCTATCCTTTGGCCGATATCGCGCGGGCACAGGACGCTTTTGTCAAAAAATCCCATGTTGGAAATTTCGTGCTACTGCCTTTTGAGCAATGACCCCGTCAATCCAGACAGGTGGGCGGAACCGATGCATCGGTCCGCGATCGGGATATTCGGCTGTGCTTGCGGTAATGGTACCGCCTCCCCGGTTTGAACGGGGGACCTCTGGATCCACAATCCAGCGCTCTAACCAACTGAGCTAAGGCGGCACTGGCTGGCGAAATACCGTCCACCGAGTGCCTTGGCAAGCCCAAATAAGGCTGAACCCGCATGTAAAGCGACGAGTTTTTCGGACAACTTCCCGGATTTTTCAATTCCCTCCCCGGGAGCCATAAAAGACCAAGGCAAAGTCAATCCTTCATCAGGGCTCGTATGTCTTTTTGTATATCACTCAATAGCACAGTGCCCGGCTTGCAAAAGCGGGCCCCAATCGCTACGTCAGTACAACGACGCGCGGCAGCGCTCTACTGATCCACGAGGACCATCCATGGGTATCAACGACGAGCACGACATCGAGGCAGGGCTTCAAATCGGACCGACCGACATCGGAATGGTGCGCCTGTTTGTAGTCGGAGACTCTATTGAAATACCGATGGATTTTGACCCAGAGGAAGCAGAGGAAATTGCCGATGAACTGCGTGCCGCTGCGGCCGCTGCACGTAAAATCAAGAAACCGCGGTAAGCGTCCTGATACGGCGCGTAACGGCCGAGATCAGGGTCGCTCCACAAGGTAGCTGCCGTGATCAGACCTATCGGGTGTTGCGTCAGCGTCCAGTTTTGGAAATGAACACTTTACCAAACATGTGACTGGATCTGGCCATCAATAAAGACCAGCCCGAAAGCGAATCGCCGGGCGAGGACACGCCGTCAGGATACACCCAGCGTTGCGTGATACATAGACGTCTTTCTTCAACCGTCACACGCTCCGAGCACAATCAACTCACCCGGTTTTATGACGGGCTGACCCGAATAATAATCGACTAAGGCCAAAGACATATTCAGACAGGGTAACAGTCGTGCAAAAACAGATCAGGCACGGAAAGCTGCTGACACGGATCCGATTAACAATACCGTTCTGGCCCGGCCCATTGTCCAACAGAGTATCGATCCCCATGTGCCCACCCCACGGGCAGAACACTTTCGATGCGCGCCAGATCTTCACGGCTCAATTCCAGACCGGCGCCTATGACGGCCTCTTGCAGATGTGCCACTGACCGGGTTCCCGGAATAGGCAAGATATGGTCACCTTGATGGATCAACCAAGCAATGGCCAGGCTGGCTGCCGCAATTCCCATGTCTGCAGCTAATGCACGAAATGCCGAATTATATCGCATATTATGTGAAAAATTCGGCTCACAAAATCTCGGGTTTTGAGCCATCCAAGCCATATCCCTGACCGCATCCAACCCATGAGGGCGATCGGTCAGCAAGCCCCGTCCCACAGGTGAAAAAGCCACCAAGGATGTGCCGAGTTCAGCGCAGGTCTGAACAAGCCCCAATTCGGGAGAGCGCGTCGACAATGAATACTCCGATTGGACCGCTGCCACGGGATGAATCGCATGAGCCCTACGAAGGGATGACGGAGCAATTTCGGAAAAGCCAATCGCCTTGATCTTACCCGCCTTTACGAAGCCAGCCATCGTCTCGGCAACGTCTTCAATCTCGAAACGCGTATCGCGGCGGTGGACGTAATACAAATCCAACGCCTCCACACCTAAACGGGCCAAACTGGCGTCCAACGCCTGTGTCATATGGTGCGGCGTGTTGTTCAGTCTCTGTTCAGGATCGGCTGTAATCCCTACTTTTGACGCAATGGTAAAAGGCACGATGCCTTTGCGGTCACGCAACCAGTTGCCCAGCACGGTCTCTGAATGGCCCATACCGTAGACGTCGGCTGTGTCGATATGCGTGATCCCCATATCAAGACAGGCATCCAGAATTTGTCGTGATCCCTCAACTGTAGCTGGACCATAAAAATTGGTAAACGACATGGCGCCATAGCCAAGTACGCTGACACGAGGACCAGACTGGCCAAGGTTGCGCGTTTTCATTATGCCTCCGGACAGTTTTCAGATTATTGCAGGTCATACTCAATCATCGTTCTTTGGCAAAAGAAATCCTCATCTGGAAAATTCGGAAGACCGCGCAGCCCGGCGTGGTCCAGGACCCCAAGCCTGTGTCCCTCTCGAGACTGCCTTGAATTAAATTACCATACAGTTCATGTCGTCCCTGTGAAACGGATGTAGCTTCATCTCGATCCCCAACACAAAATGCAGGGCATCTTAATGATTGATACGGCCGTTTTTGTTGTCACCATCGGCAGTCTGATGGCCGCATTTGTTAATGCCGCATTTGGCACAGGTGGGGTCTATATTCTATTGTTAAGCGCAATTTCCGTTTTGCCGATATCGGTCGCGGTACCCTTGCAAGCAGCGTTTGCTGCTGCCTCGCTCATATCGCGGGTCGGTTTTTTTTGGCAGTCTATACGCTGGAACATTGTTGGCAGTTTCATTTTTGGCGGTGTATTTGGCGTAATGCTGGGGGCGCGCACCTTTTCGTCAATTCCCGAGGATCTGCTGGCACTGCTCTTGGGTATCGTCCTTTTGATATTGATCTGGTGTCCTGTCCCCACACGATCTGTCCGTATCCGGTACCCGTTTATCTGGGTCGGTGCGCTTCACAGTTACTTGGGCACATTGCTTGGCGTGGGTGGTCTCTTGCAACCAATTCTTCTACGTCTGAAGCTGCGAAAGTTTGAAATAACGGGCACTGCTGCGGCCTGCATGTTGGCCCTGGATGTCGTAAAGGCGATAGGATACACCAGCGTTGGGTTTTCCTACCTTGAATATACGCCGCATATCATCGGGGCCACTCTGGCCGGTGTTATAGGGACATGGGCAGGTAAACGCATCGCCCACCGGATATCCGAGCAGATGTTTCACAAAACGTTCAAGGTTTTTGTCAGCATTGTTGCGTTTCGCTTAATCGTAACGGCATGGTTTTGACAGCGTCCTCTGTCCCCCGGCTAATGCCCTGCACTTAACGTTCAGTGTCTGTACAAAGGGGGCCATTTTTACATCAAAACGTGCCTAAGGAAGAGACGAATCCATCGCGTAGAACGCTGGGATCATACGCTTTTCTTGAAAAGACTTCGCGGATCATAGGAACAAAATAATCAAGTGTTTGCATGGGATAATCGGGGTCGAAAGACGCCTGATCCCACCGCTCGCAAAAAGTGGCGCAACTGTTGAAACAGGGGTGATTTTTATATTTGTCGCGTGCGTTTTCGTCCCATCCGTAATGATGCGCATAGTAGATCATCTGGAAAATCCCATGATGTTCAATCACCCACGCAACATCCCACCTTACAAAAGGGCGGACAACCTCAGCGGAAAACCGATCATGGTTTTGCGGCGCAAGGCCGTCACCAATATCATGCAGCAATGCACCAACAATCCAATCAATGTCAGCCCCGTCCCGCTCGGCGCGGGTGGCCGATTGCAGACCATGCTCCAAACGGGTGATCTGGTAGCCTTCAAGCGTGGCGTCTCCCTGACGCCGCAGTTCCGCAAGAATGCGATCAGCCGTTGCTGCCTGATAGGGCTTTTCCAGCCGTTCCAATAACTCGTAATCCGCGCGCGTGCCGTGCTTCATCTGGGTAAAGCTGACTGTTTCATCTGTCATATTTGGCCTCAAATGCAGCATTCCGCAGAGCGATGCGATCCAAGCGGAACGGGTTTTGCGGCAGGCTGCACCACGCAGCATAAATACGCAAGATACTGCTATGTGCAAAGCAAGACCCCCAGTTATAGCTGGGCGAAGTTTTGCAGAACAGACGTCGATTGCAAACACGTCGCCAATCCAGCTGTCAGATAGGGCAAAGAAGGCCCCCAATCATCCGTCAGTCCGCGTCAAAATTTCCGGTGCTTTCTAAGTGTTGGTTTAGGCTTAGATTTTAGGCACTTCACCTTTGCTTGGTATGCAACAAACGGATAATACATGTCAGAGCAGGGTTTTCGATGGATGCCTTGTCACCCGTGATGTGGGAGTCATTTGGGGGTGGCGGGGGGCCGCGGGCAAGCCGCGCCCCCCTGTGGCGCCGATACGTCTTTTAAAAGCCAGCCAATCATCGCCGATAAGACAACACACGTACTCCTCTAATCCGCGCGATTTGAGGCCTGTTTCTTTGGCACACGCCTATTCGGCCAATATTGCGGGTCCACCGGAAATAGCGTTTCGCATATTCGCAGAGAAACAGTTGGCCCGCGTTATCTTAAGGTGAATTCACAGTGAACGCCACGCGCTCATCTTCACCGCAAAATGATCC
>JAYQEA010000033.1:0-9118 GCA_038138625.1 Roseivivax sp. | reverse complement strand
AAACTGGATCTCCGGGTCTGGAGTATCACACTCTTTCCGGCGCTGACCTCTGCCAAAGGAATTTCTTTGGGAATGATCCAAATCGTGGCAGTAAAGCATAAAATGGCTTGGGACAGGGGCGACGCGCTTCAAGGATTGATGGATGACCGTCAAGCTGTTTTTGCCAGATTCAACGGCCTTTTCGAGATAGACGAAGTATATTTTCGTTGATGCCCCCACGTTCAACCAAGGCTCGAAGAACAAACGAAGCCAGTGCACACGGATGCCCATGTTGCTGCTTGCGGCGGATCGCGACCGGCGGGCAAAAGAGTGCGTATCAACACAGTGGAGGCTGTGAACGCCCTTGTGCAGCGCGCCCTGATTGGTGTTTGCCGCCACGTGTCTTGACAGGTTCGTTAAAGATATTTGGAAGAAATACTGTGGTGCTGGGACCATCGTCACCTACACGTGAAGATCAGAAACAGGAAAAATTCATCCGGAATAAAGATAATTGCCGCGACAGTCTGAAAACCAATCCCGGTCGTCAAACAGATGTCAGGATTGTCCTTCTATGCAATCAGTCAGCAGGCTTGCAGAAGACCGGCATGGGGTTGCGTTGGCCAAGAGTGGTAACACCGCATGATCTTACGCCAACATGTCCATTGTAATGATTAAGGGCGAAATGCCAGTCTATTCACTGAGATTAACGCGCGATAACGGTTGCACATGGCCCTGGTTCCGGTTTGGCTCCGGTGCTCATTAATTTTCTTTTAACCAATCTCCCGCGAGATCGCGACCGAGGCGAATGGAAGCATATGTCCTTTACTGCTGATCAAATTGGCTGTGAAGCCTTGGTAGTGCTTGGGCATGGCGCATACCGCGTTAATACTATTGCCAGTTCTCCGCAAATTGGGATTGATCACAGACGGCTGTTGGGCTGATCACGCAGAACCTGTTCTTTGGCACAAGCAGTCGCGTTTTGGACGCTGGATCTTTCGAACGAACCCCATTTTGTGAACTTGACGCGCGAAGCAGTCAATACACGTCCCACCGATATCCGCAACCAGATCAAGGGCTTGGTGGCGATCAGTGACAAGGACACCGAGACATCAATTGCATAGCAACAATCGGCCGTTCTCCCTTGCGCCTCATACATGACACATAGGTACACATAGACCGTTTGAGCCCGCGAAAAGAAGCTCTATGAAGCATCGTGTTTCAACGAAGAAACAAGTTTGATTGGACCTCATTTCGCCGTCGGCGGGTATCGGATGGTTGGTTGACAATCAAGAAAACCAATCTTGCCTGAGAGGTTTTCCATGATGCTCTGGCAATTCAAATATGGTGCGCGATGGTTGGTCAGCTTTACCCTGAAAAACCTGAAGTTTCGCAGGCGGCCTACCAAGACTGTCCTTACCAACCGCAGGCGTTCGACTTTGCATGGTGGATAATTGGAGATAATATCAAGGGAGATGGTATCTTCCTGCGTGTTCTACATATGTGATACTGACGAGGTTGGGCGGGTGACGATGCGCGCGATCTGCGTCTTAAATCAGCCATCGCTTGAGAACTTAGGACATGATCGATTCAAAAGAAACCAAGCCTCTGCACGTTAGGAACAAGGGTCCCGCAACACCTACTGGAAAAGGTGAAATGGACCTAGACACACTTTTGCGCGATTTGTCTGCAACCCTTGATCCCGAGACTTACGTCTTTGTGACCCTTGCACCGGCTGATGTGCCTCTTGGGATCAACCCGAAAATGACGTTTTTGGAAGCGGAAGGAACGACTTTGATCCTCGCGCAGGATCAGGCAGATCAGGCGGGGCTAGGCTATGAGTTTCCTTGTCGCTGCATTACACTGCAAGTGCATTCAGCACTTGAGGCCGTTGGCTTTTTGGCACGGATCACCACGGCACTGGCCGCAGAGGGCATGGGTGTCAATCCCGTGGCGGGGTACTATCATGATCACCTTTTTGTCCCCGAAAACCGTGCAGAAGATGCCATGGCAGCGCTGGCCCGTCTTGCTGGCGCGCATTGACCCCTTCTAGGCTTCGAAAAACAGACGTAACCAGAATATTCAGACGGGCATGTCCTTGCCTGTTGCAGAAATCTTTCTGACAACCAGCTGCTTACCCTGCGTTTCAAACTGATTGTGCCCTGAACGAACGCCACAAGGATTTGGCGTGGTCTCAGCAGTCCTCTGGACTGGGTGAGCCTGCAGGGAGTGGTTGATTATCCTCTGATATGCCCAGAAAATCGCCTGAGGCGTCAAGAAAACTGCCCGTCAGGCCAATTCGGGATTTCCTGCTATTGCGCAGATCCGTGCCCAGGCGTCAGGCTCAACGGGTTGGACCGATAACCTTGGATTACGCACCAGGACCATATCCGCCAAAGCCGGATCATTCTTGATCTGCTCCAGCGTCACTGGCCGAACCAGACCAGCGAGGGCTCGGATATCTACGCAGTCCCATCTTGGGTCCTGCGTGCTGCTGTCCGGATGGGCGGTGGCACAAACCTCTACGACACCAACGATCGCACGAGCCTGTTGACTGTGGTAGAAAAATCCACGGTCGCCCAAATCCATCTCGCGCATGAAATTGCGCGCCTGATAATTTCGCACGCCCGACCACTCCTCGCCGGTGTCACCTGTGCTTTGCTGATCGGTCCAGCTCCAATCGGATGGCTCTGATTTGAATAACCAGTATCTCATCCACCGATGACCCGGTTCCATGGTATCAGCTCAACACTGTCAAACAGGCCGGCACGTGCGTAGGGGTCGTTGTCTGCCCAGTCCTGCGCCTGTGACGCAGCCTCAACCTCAAGGATAATAAGCGATCCGCACATCTGCCCTTGGGAATCCAAAAGAGGCCCGGCCTGACGGACGATGGTCGAACTTTTGAGGTATGCAACATGATCCGGCCTGTTGGCCATGCGTACGTCAAGCGCGTCGGCCTTGTCGCGGGCTATCAAAGCTATCAACATTGGGGGTGTCTCCTCGCAGGTTGGGCCGATCCGGCCATCATTTTTCTATCGCAATATCAGTGCCGGAAAATTGCACAAGGTCTGGCGGATGTCGTTTACGCTTTTGCACCCTTGCGGCCGGACCCAAGCAATGGAACGGCATGCTGGTCCAATGGCCAACGCGGACGCGCCGCAAGCGTCATGTCATCGCGATACCCCAGTTGGTATAATTCGCCCCCCGCCCATGCGATCATCGCTGCATTATCGGTACAGAGTGCCAAAGGCGGAGCAACAAACCGCATATCATATCTTGTGCAAAGCTGCTGCAACCCGGCGCGAATTGAGGCGTTAGCCGCAACACCGCCCGCGACGGCAAGCGCCGGCACCCGTGGTGACAAAGACAGGTATTGCGCAATCGCGCGGGCGCATTTCTTGACCAACACATCGCAGACGGCCAGCTGAAATCCCGCACATAGATCGGCCCGCGTCTGACGACGTAGTCCACCATCGACAACAACCTCTTTGTCTCTGGCTCGCATCAAGGCTGTTTTCAAACCGGAAAACGAAAGATCACATCCGGGGCGATCTAGTAGAGGTCTTGGAAAGACAAATCTCAAAGCATCTCCCTGACGTGCCTCAGCTTCCACCGAGGGCCCTCCGGGCTGTGCCAAGCCGAGTAATCTGGCCGTTTTGTCAAATGCTTCTCCCGGAGCATCATCTATCGTACCCCCGAGGCGCTGAAACCGGTCTGGCGCGTGCACAATCAAAAACTGGCAATGCCCACCAGATACCAGCAACATCAGATAAGGCATCTCAAGATTGTCTGTCAGGCGTGGTGTGAGCGCATGACCTGCAAGATGGTTTACCCCGACCAAGGGCGTCCCATGGGCCAGCGCCAGGCCTTTTGCACACATCACACCGGCCATGACACCACCGATCAAACCGGGCCCGGCTGTGACCGCAATACAATCGACATCCCCCAATGCGACCTCAGCCTGAGCCAAAGCGTCAGCCACGCATAAATCTATGCGTTCTGCATGCGCTCGCGCAGCAATCTCGGGAACAACTCCACCAAAGGATTCGTGCAACGCACCCTGACCGACCACAACGTCTCCCAAAATCTTGGATCCACGCAGGACGGCAGCTGCCGTGTCGTCACAGCTGCTTTCCAGTCCCAAAACAACAGGACCATCAGGTGAGGCGTTGCTATTTCGCATACAGGCGGGCTACCACCCTATGGTATGATGAACAATAGTTTGCATCTCTCTTCCGACCCGGTCCTTCTCTTGACCCGCCCCGTGGCTCAGGCTCGTCAGTTTGCAAACGGCCTGTCACCCCATGTGTTGGCAGCCATTCAGTTAGTGGTTTCACCTGCATTGGAAATTCGTCCGGCTCAACCCCTGCCTGATCTGAAGAGGTATCAAGGTCTTATCATGACGTCGCGCAATGCAGTTCAAATTTTTGCGCACGAAAAGGGGCAGTTTGCCGGTCCAGTTTACACCATAGGTAATGCCACAACCAGGGCCGCACAGGACATCGGACTGAACGCCATACAGGCAGGTCAAGATGCACAGTCCTTAATCGCAACTCTGGTAGACAAGGCTCCGGCGGGACCTTTGGTGCATCTGCACGGCGCGTTTACACGCGGCGCCATAGCGGCCAATCTGACGCAGGCAGGACTGCCAACAACGGGTCATATCCTGTATGATCAGCATCCCCTGCTGCCCACAGAACAGGCACAATCTGCATTGGCCGGACAAAATCAGATCATCTTACCGCTTTTTTCACCTCGAACAGCGCAGATTGTTACCACTTGGGGACGTCCGCAGGCGCCCCTATATATTATCTGCTTAAGCCCAGCTGTGGCGTCTGCGGCGATGCGGCTGGAAGCCAATAAATTGGTCGTCGTCGCCCAACCAGACGCCACGGCAATGGCCGCGGCGATCCATTCGCTTGTGGCGTGATGCGGTTCAGGCGAGGTATACTAAGAAAACGACTGTTGCCGAGACTGGAATCGGGTCGCCAACAAAACGGATAAAGGAGTGAGACTGGTGGCAAAAGCAGACCACTCGCAGGATGAAAAAAAGCCCCATATCGGGATATCGGCTGATCTGGCGCACGAACGTGCACCTGAAGCCGAGGCTGAAACTTTGGCACCAGAAGAAGACGAACATGCGAGTGCTGCCAGAACAAAGGACCACGAATCTTCCGTTGGTATAGCGCCTGACGCTGCAAAAACACCTGAATCCGACGCCTTGGATGCGTCTGACACGGAAAATTCAGAGGACGCCGATGCTGCCAACGCGGACGAGACTATACCCGATGATCACGATCGCCATGAGCAAACTTCATCTGCAACCGACGCGCGCTCTGCACCCTTGAATGACGACGACAATGATGAGAGCGCCTTGGCTGAAACATCCGCTCGGTTGGTCATCGAAGCCGATGACGCGGCCCCGGTCGGTGCGGATGGCTCGGAATCACCGCCTTTCAATGAGACGCAAACCATTGTCACCGAGACCGTCATCCAAAGAAGGGGCGGTTTTTTGCCGATCTTTTTTGGTGGCGTTTTGGCAGCCGGGATTGGTTTTTTTGCGGGACAATACCCCAATGGATGGCCGTTCACCGTGCAAACGCCGGATACATTCCGTAGCGACATCACCCAACAGTTGGACGCGCAGGCCAATCAATTGGCGTCGCGTAAAATGGTGGTTGATCAGGCACTGGACGAGGCTGCAACTGCACGTAAAGCAGTGAAAGACCTGGTCGCTGCAAACAATGATCGGCTCGACGGCATTTTTGCGCAAATCACGGAATTGGAGTCCGCAAATGCAGACGCATTAGCAGATTTATCCGCAAAGATTGCAGAAAACACAGGTGTTGTGCTGGATATATCAGAACAGACCACAGCCCTGATGACTGAAACCGAGACCAGTAATCTGCGGATCACAGCCCTTTCGGATCAGTTGGCAGAACTCCAGACGCGGCTGGCGACATTGGAAAAGCGTCCTGTCGTGGACGCAATCTCGCCAGAAGCGATAGCAGCCTACGAACGCGAGATTGACCGCCTGCGCGAGGACGTCACAGCCCAGAGGGCTGAGATTGCATCACTGGCTCAGGAGGCTGTAGCCGCGGAGCAATCCGCCAGCACATTGGCTGCCGAGGCAGCGGCGCAGGCTGCTTTGGCGGACCTTCTGTCAGCCTTGCAAAATGGACGGCCCTATGAAGCCCAGCTACAGCGCCTTGCCGATGCTGGTTTGGTTCTGCCGGCAGGGCTGACTGCATCTGCTGTACAGGGTGTATCCACGCAAGCGTCCCTGATAGACCTTTTTCCAGACGCAGCGCGTGCCGCGCTGTCCGCCGCACGCGCTGAAGACAGTGCCGAAGCCGAGGATCGCAGCCTTGGCGCTATTTTGCGCAGACAGTTCTCTGTAAGATCCTTGACGCCGCAAACGGGTACAACAACAGACGCCATTCTGTCACGGGCTGAGGATGCCCTGCGGCGTGGAGATTTGACCACCGTTCTGGCAGAGTTGGATGGCCTGTCACCCGCTGCAACCGCTGCCTTGGCAGAATTGCGTGACCTGATTTCCGCCCGTCATACAGCTTTTGCCGCAGCAACGGCGATTGGTCACGATTTAAAATGAGCCCGGAGACCCCCCCAACCATGCTTTGGTCGCTACTCACAATTGTTTTTCTTCTATGCATCGTCATTGCCGCCACCTATGGGGCTGGATTTGTTATGGAATCCGACGCCTACGTGCGCTTTGGCCTTCTGGATCAGGAGTTTGTTCTGGGTCCTATGCAGGCAGTATTGGCGGCAATCGGGCTCACGATTGTGCTATACATAACGTTCAAAATCGCAGGCTTTGTGGTTGCCCTGCTGCGCTGGATCAATGGTGATGAGACCGCATGGTCGCGTTATTTCGACCGCAACCGTGATCGAAAAGGCGCCCGCGCCTTGAGCGACGCCCTCATGGCCCTTGCCTCGGGTGAAGGCCGTTTGGCGATTGCCAAAGCGGAAAAGGCAAAGCGGTTTTTGAAAAACCCCGAATTAACGGACCTGCTGGTGGCACAGGCAGCTGAACTGCTTGGTGACGACGCCCGGGCAGAAAAGGTTTATCGCCAGCTGGTTTTGAATGATGACACAAGATTCGTGGGCGTCCGCGGCCTGATGAAGCAAAAGCTGGCAAAAGGGGATACAGATGTCGCGTTGAAACTGGCAGAAAAAGCTTTTGCACTGCGTCCCAAGCATGAAGAAGTTCAGGATATTCTTTTGCGTCTTCAGACCGAAAAACACAATTGGCAAGGCGCTCGTCAGACCCTGTCTGCGAAATTGCGCAGCGGGTCTCTGCCGCGTGACGTACACAAACGCAGGGATGCTGTTCTGGCGTTGTCCGAGGCCAAAGACATTCTAGACACTGGCAAGAGTATCGAGTCGCGGGAAGCTGCGATTGCCGCCGCAAAAAAATCACCAGACCTGATACCGGCCACTGCCATGGCGGCACGGGCGCACATCGCAGAGAACCGGCCGCGACCGGCCCTGCGACTTCTACGCAAAGCTTGGGAGATGGAGCCGCATCCGGACTTGGCAGCTGCTTTCGCAGACATGGAGCCTGATGAAACCCCATTGGAGCGGGTCCGTCGTTTCCAGACATTAACCAATATACGCAAAGATCACCCTGAAACGCGTATGCTGCTGGCCGAGCTGAATCTGGCAGCCGAAGACTTCCCCGCTGCGCGACGTGCGTTGGGAGATCTGGTCGAAAACCAACCCGACGCTCGTGTTCTGACGTTGATGGCAGCCATTGAACGTGGTGCAGGCGAAAAAGATAGCGTTGTTCGGGGATGGTTAGCTAAGGCTTTGACCGCACCACGCGGACCGCAGTGGGTTTGTGACAATTGTTCAAGCCTTGCAGCAGAATGGACACCTACTTGCCAAAACTGCCATGGGCTGGATACGCTAAGTTGGAAGGTACCTCCGCAAACAGCATCGAGTCTGCCAAGGGGTGCGGAAATGTTGCCGCTGTTAGTTGGCACCGAGCCCGATCCCGAGGAAGATCCCGTTTTGGATGATCTGGAAGAAGCCATAGACGTGGCTGTGTTAGATCCCTCAGACGAAACACCGGCCGAAGACAGAACCATAGTGGCCGATGAACCAAAGATTGATAGATCCACGGCAGCCTGACAACGCGACTTTCAAAAACGGGCGTTTGCGGATTTCGTACCGGTTAGCGAGTGCGGTCCGTGAAACAGCAAACAGCCCGGCCGTTTCGATGGTGTTGACTGCCTTGTTTGATAAACAGGCACCCGTCGCAACCAAATATTTTGAGCTTGAAACAGTGTAGGGGCAGTACGCAAAAACAGGTCTCTCGTCGCAGACGACATAAAGCGGATTACTATCGGTCAAGGCATGGCCCCCCACTATCTTTTGGGTCCACATGGGAGCTTTGAAGAAGTGCGGCGTCACGCGGCCCGGTGTGGGTGACGTCAGGGCTGCAAAAAATCCACCTGCGCGAGAATCTAATTTTTGCATTTCCCCGCCATGCCGTTAGTGGTTGTCGCGCTCACCGACGCCTTAGCTTGCGACATTTCCTAGGGCAGAAGAGCAGGCCACTTCTTTCATTTTAAGTGAACGCCAATTTTCACTGACAAACAAAAACGAAACAGGCGCTTTGTCACTAGAGCCAGTTGATACAAGCTCACCTTCGATTTCTATCTAAAAGCCATTACCGCTGTACGCTAAATCAACTTCAGCATCTTCGAAGTACTTTTCTATTATGCCTGCAATAGTTTTTACATCTACTCGTTTTTTATCATCAAGGGTCGTATACTTTTTTTCAATTCGCGCATCAAATTCAGTGGTCATTGGCACGTCTGTTGTAGCTGACTGCACTATGTCTTCGGTTGAAATCTTAGCGTCCACATATGGCTTGCAGGCCACAAGTGCTAGTAAAGACAGCGCCAAAAAATCAATTTTTCTCATTTCTTACACCTACGGAACTTTGAACTTCGCCCCCACCTGCGAGCCGATCACACGTTTGGTGCTATAAGATCGCACCGCGAGACCCACCGAACTCTTGAGGGACAACTATGCGACGAATAAAATGAACTCCGGCGGACCCTTATGACGGATAGTAACACCGCCTATCGGAAGATCGGTCGGAGCTTTGCGT
>JAYQEA010000032.1:13933-35985 GCA_038138625.1 Roseivivax sp. | reverse complement strand
CCCTGTCTTTGATCCGGATATCTCGGACCGACCTGTGAACCGGGCACGCTTGTTTTCGCCAAAAGGCGGATTTGGGATACAGGACAAGCAAATCATGACCCGCTTTGAACGAGAGGTATGGGGTGTGCAATCGGGTGGACCGTTGCAGATATTCGAGACGTCGATCGGAAAAATTGGAGTGTTGATTTGCTATGATGCAGAGTTTCCCCTGTTGGCGCATACCTTGGCGGATGCGGATGTGATTCTTGTGCCGTCCTGCACAGATTCAAAGGCAGGGTACTGGCGGGTCCGTGTGGGTGCGATGGCTAGGGCGCTCGAAAACCAATGTGTGACCGTGATGTCGTCTGTGGTTGGTGCGGCCGATTGGTCGCCCGCCGTGGATGAAAATTTTGGCCGTGGGGGGATTTTTGGCCCTGCGGACAAAGGCTTCCCATCAGATGCCGTGATGGCCGAAGGGCCAGAAAATGTATCTGGTTGGACGTATAGTGATATTGATTTGAACGCAATTTCCGAAGTCCGTCGCGATGGCGCTG
Organism: Roseivivax sp.; assembly: GCA_038138625.1. Classification (GTDB taxonomy): domain Bacteria; phylum Pseudomonadota; class Alphaproteobacteria; order Rhodobacterales; family Rhodobacteraceae; genus JAQXDR01. The sequence continues at coordinate 35,452 of JAYQEA010000032.1, read as the reverse complement.
TTCTGAACTGCACCCATTGGGATGAACAGGTGCCAAGGGCAGAAGGGCCACATCTTGTACGATTGCGGTAATTGCCTCTTGAAAATTGTTGCAGATGCGCTCAGTTACGCGTGCGCCCCACCTTTTTCGGGGCCAAACCCATGACAGGAGAGACCATGGCCAAGGAAGATACGCTCGAATTCCCCGGTGTCGTGAAGGAACTCCTGCCAAATGCGACATTTCGGGTCGAGCTTGAGAACGGCCATGAGATCATCGCACATACGGCAGGTAAGATGCGCAAAAACCGCATTCGTGTTCTTGCAGGAGACAAGGTACAGGTCGAGATGACCCCATATGATCTGACCAAGGGTCGGATCAATTACCGTTTCAAGTAAGACCACATGCGCTTGATCCTTGGTTCTGGCAGCCCGCGGCGGCTGGAGCTTTTGGCGCAGTTGGGCATTACGCCGGATGATGTCCGTCCGCCGGATATAGATGAAACACCCCACCGTGGAGAAGCGCCGCGGGTATATTGTCGCCGAATTGCGCGGGCCAAGGCGATGGCTATCCATGTAGATGCGAACGATGTCGTATTGTGCGCGGACACAACGGTTGCTTTGGGGCGCCGTATTTTGGGCAAGCCTGCGGACGAAGCCGAAGCAGACGCCTTTTTACGCCTGCTGTCCGGTCGCCGTCATAAAGTGATCACTGCCATGGCAGTGCGCCGGAATGATCAGATCTGGGAACGCGATGTTGTCACCCACGTCAAAATGAAGCCTCTGGACGATCGTGATGTGCGCAGCTATCTCGCCACACAGGATTGGTGCGGCAAGGCTGGTGGCTATGGCATACAGGGACCGGCGGGGGCTTTGATCCCATGGATTTCGGGCAGCTTTACTGGTGTCGTCGGGCTGCCACTTGCCGAAACTGCGACAATGCTTAGGACCGCAGGCTATCGGGAGCAAAGCCGATGAAAGGGCGCATCATTGCCTTGGACCACATTGCTGGCAAAGAGGTTGCAGCGCTTGTGCAAGAGGGACGCTTGCAGGATTTGTTGATTGCTGGTGATGGACCGGTTCCCGGTGCAATTTACCGCGCGATGGCTGATCGTCCGGTCAAGGGGCAGGGGGGCATGTTCCTGAAAACACCGGACGGAAGCGCCTATCTGCGGCAAGTCAAAGGTCTATCGCCAGGAACACCTCTTTTGGTTCAGGTCACGGGATATGCCGAACCGGGCAAGGCCATACCGGTTACAAGCAAGGTTCTGTTCAAGGGTCGGTATGCAATCATCACACCAGAGGCACCGGGTGTGAACGTAAGCCGTCAAATTCGGGATGATGACGAGCGTGAGCGCATTTTAGAGACTGCGCATGAAGTAATGACCGACAGCACAATGGGCCTAATCCTGCGAAGCGCTTGCGCGGGGGCATCTTTGGATGAAGTGGCAGAAGATATAGCCGCCATGCGTGACTTGGCCGAGGCGGTAACGTCCGATCTGTCAGGAGACACTGAATTGCTGGTAGAAGGAGACACACCGCACGCGCTGGCATGGCGTGACTGGCCGCTGCCGGCACAGATTGACAGAGACGTTGGCAGTTTGGACAGATGCGGCGCCTTGGACCAGATTGATACGCTGCAAGATTATTGCGTTGATTTGGGCGCTGGCGCCTCGATGTATGTGGAAGCGACCCGCGCTTTGGTCGCGGTAGATGTGAACACGGGCAGCGATACCTCACCCGCCGCCGGCCTGAAGGCAAATATCGCGGCAGCGCGTGATTTACCAAGACAACTGCGTCTGCGCGGTTTGGGGGGACAAATCGTCGTTGATCCGGCCCCTATGCCCAAAAAAGAACGCCGAGGTTTCGAAGGCGCGTTACGCGCAGCCTTTCGGGCGTGTTCCGTTGACACCACTCTGGTGGGATGGACCACGCTGGGGCACTATGAATTGCAACGCAAAAGAGACCGTTTCCCCCTGATCAAGCTCTCATGACCTGCCCCATTTGCCAAAAACCGACACAAGATTCCCTGCGGCCGTTTTGTTCAAAGCGATGCGCCGATATCGATTTGGGAAAGTGGTTGAATGGGGATTATGCAATTGCCGCGCAGGATCCCGATGATTTTGAGGAGGTCGAGAACAGCCCGACCCACAAGCGTCCCAACTGACTGCCAATCAATACGGGTTGACGCTATCGAGATGACGTTGCGGTGTGACGCCACAGCTGTGGTCCGAGATAGATCATTTTTCAAACGACTGCGCTGTGGCGTGGGGATCATCCAGCCTTGTGCAAATCGGCGATCATGGCATCAATATTGCCGCGGCGACGATCCAGCATTGCCCCGATCTCGGTACGTTCGCTCAACAGCATATTCACGCCTTCTATATACATGTTGAAAAACAGGTCTTTGCCGGTGCGGTCCGAGACATGAAACGATACGGTGAAAGGGGCCTCTCCTCGGAGATATGCCGTTGTGCTAACCTCATAAAACCGTTTGTGTTTGGTAACGTTCTTGACCTCTAGACGTCCTCCGATGAATTCCCGAAACCTAGCGCCGTATCTGCGAGAGAGATATCCGGTAAAGGCATTTGAGAAGGACTGCTTTTGTGACGTCGTTGCTCTGCGCCCGTCTGCGCCCATCGCATAGGCTGCTATGAATGACGTATCTGCAAATTTTTTAAATATTTTTTCGAATTCAAGATACATTCCGGTTTCGGATTGACCGCTGTCTATCACGACATTGATTTGGTCAACCAGCCGCGTGATCAGGGCCTTGGCGCTTGACTGATCGAGCGCCAGGGACGGTTGCGCGACCAAGGCCAGAGCACCTGTTATAAAGAGTCGTCTTGTCAGCATTCTAGAACCCATCAGTGTCAAGGCCGAAGGGGTCTTCGCCCATATCATCATCGGCAACGCCCAAGTTGAACCGCCGGTTTTGAACAAACAGCAGTCTGGATTGGGCATATCCGTCTGCGCTATCGTAAAGGATACTGTCGATTGTGTCACCAAACTGATCACGGGTCGCGATGATGCCCGCTGCTCGCACGCCAAGGGCAATCTGTGCATCAGAGCCGGTCAGTTGGCCCATGGGGTCAAGAAAAAAATCCACAACCGTACCAGCCGCGTCGCGTGCGTTTGAGGGGCCAAAGACAGGCAGGACGACATAGGCGCCTTCTGGTGCTCCCATAACGCTTAACGTTTCGCCAAAGTCGGTCTCGTTTGCTGCCAACCCAAATTCAGAGGCAGGATCGAACAGCCCTCCCAAGCCGAGCGTTGAGTTTATTGCAAATCGTATGGTGCTGCCAAGCGCGTCTTTGGGATCGCCTTGCAGCAAATGGTTCACTGCGTTTTTAGGCGTCCCCAGATTGTCAGCGGCATTGCGCACCAAAGGCTGAATGTCTTTTGGGACAATGGCCCCAAAAAGCTGCGCAGTTGGCCGAAGTGCAACGGTATCAATCGCCTTGTTCACGGAATAGGTGGTTCTGTTCAACGCTTCATAAGGATCGTTGATCCCGTTAGCGGCCTGATTAATTTCTGGATTGGAACAGCCAGCTAGCGCCGCGCTAATCAAAACCAGACAAATTGGCACGATTTGAAAGCGTGACGTAAACATCTTTGCAACTCCGGGTAGATTTATGGCAACTGGGCAACTAAGGAAGTAACATAGAGTAGTCGGAACAAGGTCAAACCGTAGCCATATCAAAAACACCTTTTGTAGCATAATGGCGACAATTGAATTAAGCCGTTTTTAGATACAAGGTTAATCTGTATCATCAAATGGAACTCGAGGCAGAAAATAGCGGCCTGCGCCGCGGGACAAGTAAATGGCAATAGAACCTATACAAGTCGGCTTAGCCGAACTGAAGCAAGTGAGGCGTCAAAGCAGAGTGTTGTTCTGGTTTGTGGCGATCTTTTCGGCATGCGTGAACCTTTTGATGCTAACAGGTACGATATATATGCTGCAGGTCTATGATCGTGTTCTGGGGTCACGATCCGAGGCGACGCTGATTGCACTGACGCTGATTGTTGCGTTTTTGTATGGGATGATGGGTCTTCTCGATTTTGTCCGTGGGCGGGTTATGGGCCGTGTGGCTGCCCGGTTTCAATCAGCGATGGACGTTCGGGTTTTTGATGCGGTTGTCCGGCGATCTGCGACCAGACCGGATGAGTTGGCCCAGTCCGGGCTTCGTGATCTGGAATCTGTGCAGCGTCTGATGTCGTCGCCTGTGCTCATGTCGATCTTTGATATGCCGGCGGTTCCTGTTTTTTTGTTCGGAATTTTCTTGTTTCACGAATATCTTGGCTATCTGGCCATTGCCGGTGGGATCGTTCTGGTCATAATCACGGTCTTCAACCAGATCGTCACAAAAGGCCCGAGCATGAGGGCAAGCATGACGTCGGCTCAATCCAACCAGATTGCAGATCAGATCCGGTCCGAGGCTGAAATGGTGCAGGCCATGGGAATGCGACAGCAGGCTTTTTCACGCTGGCACAAAGCCCGGGCCATGTCTCTGAAAAGTCATATCGGATCAGCAGACCTACTGGGTGGCTTTACGGCATCAACCAAGACATTCCGTCTGTTTTTGCAATCGGCAATGCTTGGCCTCGGGGCCTATCTGGTTTTGCAGCAGGAATTGACACCAGGTGCCATGATTGCGGGATCTATCCTTATGGGGCGGGCATTGGCTCCGATCGAGCTTGCCATCGGGCAGTGGCCGCTGGTGCAGGCCGCGCGCCGGGGTTGGCGCAATTTGGGTCAGCTTCTCGGAGAGGTCCCCCCCGAGCCCGATAGGACGCCTTTGCCGCGGCCGCGTGCAAAGCTGGACGTTCAGCAGCTAACAATTGTGCCCCCCGGGGAACAGCAGGCCGCATTGCGCATTGTCACGTTCAATCTGGAACCGGGGCAGGCGCTTGGTGTGATTGGGCCATCAGGCGCAGGCAAGTCGACGCTTGCCAGAGCGCTGACCGGCGTCTGGCGTCCGGCTGGTGGAAAGGTCCGGCTGGATGGTGCTGCATTAGATCAGTATGGCAACGATTTAGGAAACCACATCGGATATCTTCCGCAACGTGTTACCCTTTTTGATGGGACGATTGCCGAGAATATCGCCCGCCTTTCAGATCAGCCCAATGCGGAAATGATTGTTGCGGCCGCCAAAAAGGCTGATGCGCATGAGATGATCCTGAAACTGCCCGACGGATATGACACGCGTGTGACCGCTGCGGGTGGCAAACTGTCCGGTGGCCAAATGCAGCGTGTCGGTTTGGCGCGCGCGATGTATGGAGACCCGGTTTTGCTGGTCTTGGACGAGCCCAACTCTAACCTCGACAACGAAGGCAGCGCTGCCGTCAACAATGCTGTGCGCGCCATGAAGGCAGAAGGTAAGGCAGTGCTCATCATGGCTCACCGCCCTGCTGCAATCAAGGAATGTGATATGCTTTTGATGCTGGAAGGCGGCAGCCGTGTTGCCTTTGGTCCCAAGGATGAGGTTTTGAAGGCCGTGGTGCAAAACCATCGTCAGGTGCAAAATGCTGGTCCCGGAGGTGTACGATGAGCGATCCAAACAAACCCGCGCAACAGGCGGCGTCGATGCAACCAGATCAAGATCCAGCTAAACCTACGACGTCTGCGCAGCAAAAAGCGCAGCCAATCGAAGCGGAAATTCTGCCACCCCCGTCGCCAAATCAAGCTCAGCAGATGCAACAGGGTCAGTCTGGCGCAGGCGTATTGGGTAAAATTACTCCCAAAAAAGTTCCAGCTGATCAGGCGATACCGGGCACACCACCAAAACAGACTGCGCCCAAATCAGGCGGTCGGGGCCTGTTCGGAGGTGGTAACGATGACGCAAATCTGACAGAGGCGCTGCGCAGCTTTCCAGTGCGCGGTCCTATGTCTTTGGGGCTGGTCGTTCTGGTGCTGCTGTTAGGCGGCTTTGGTTATTGGAGTGCAACCACGGATATTGCTGGCGCCATTATTGCTGGTGGCCAGATAGAGGTTGATCGGAACAGACAGGTTGTCCAGCACCCTGATGGTGGGGTTGTTTCAGAAATTCTGGTTGATGAAGGGGACGTTGTTCGCGTGGGTGATCCATTGGTACGCTTGGATTCCAATCTTGTCATGTCAGAGCTGACCATTGTTGAAGGACAGTACTTTGAATTGGTTGCGCGCCGTGCACGTCTTAACGCCGAACGACAGGAAAGTGATACCATCACCTTTGACGAAGAGCTTTTGGAGCTTGCGCGTGTTGACGAAGAAGTCGCAGAACTGGTCGATGGTCAGGTAAAGCTGTTCGATGCCCGTCGGGAATCTGTTCGCAGGGAAATTGACGGATTATCCAAGCGCAGTGATCAAATCCTTGATCAGATCATTGGTATAGATGCGCAACGCGTTGCTTTGGCAAAGCAGTTGGATCTGATTGCCATAGAATTGGCCGATCAGCAGACATTGTTGGACCGTGGTCTGGCCCAAGCCAGCCGTGTGCTTGCTCTGCAACGTGAAGAGGCGCGCCTGTCAGGCACGATGGGCGAACTCTTGGCGCAGCGGGCCCAGGCCGAAGGTCGCATAACTGAGCTGGATATCGAAATCCTCAAGCTGGAAACGCGCCGTCGTGAAGAGGCCATAACCACCCTGCGCGATTTGCAATACCGCGAACGGGAGCTGGCCGAACAACGCCGTGCGTTGTATGAACGCCTGAACCGAATGGAGATAACGGCGCCGGTGTCAGGTATCATCTACGGGATGGCGGTTTTTGCAGAACGCTCTGTGATCAGGCCGGCGGATCCTGTGTTATTTATTGTGCCGCAAGACAGGCCGCTCGTGATTGCCGCACAGGTTGAGCCAATCCATATCGATCAGGTCTTTGTGGACCAAGAGGTTGTCTTGAGGTTTTCAGCCTTGGACAGCCGCAAAACGCCAGAGGTGAACGGAACGGTGATGCTTGTCTCGGCGGATGCGTTTCGTGATGACGGTTCGGGCATCAGCTATTACAGAGCAGAAATAGCGCTGAACGAAGGGGAATTTGCACGTCTGCCCGAGGGCACGATCTTGATCCCTGGCATGCCGGTCGAAGCCTACATCCAAACGGATGCTCGGACGCCGATTGCCTATCTTGTAAAACCATTCACAGACTATTTCCGGCGGGCCTTTACGGAAAGTTGATGTCTTGACACCATGGCGGTGGGGTCACCTTGTATCTTCAGCGTCATGGATTTTCAGCAGTGAAAACAAATGATGCATAGCGTGGATTGCTGGGCAGCACATCTGCCGTAGGGCTGTTTGGTCACATGTCTGAGTCAGCGTTGTTGCCATGAGGGGTTTTCTGCATCAATTACTCCGCATAAAGTATGGCAAATCATAAAAAACCCGGAGACGTCTTATGACCAATGCAATAGATCAACGCCTGTCCGAGCTGGGACTGACCTTGCCAGATGCACCGGCCCCTGCCGCCAACTACGTGCCTTATGTGCAAAGTGGCTCGATGCTGTATGTCTCGGGTCAGATTTCTATCGGGTCGGATGGCATGATCATTGGTAAACTTGGTGACACCATGGATGTCGACGCCGGTGCTGCTGCGGCATCGCATTGCGCGTTGGCGCTGCTTGCGCAGGTGCAGGCGGCTTGTGGAGGCGATCTGTCACAGCTCAAAAGAGTGGTCAAGCTTGTTGGATTTGTAAACTCGACATCAGATTTCACCGATCAGCCCAAGGTGATCAACGGTGCGTCAGATGTAATGGTTGAGGTTCTGGGCGACGCGGGACGGCATGCGCGCTCTGCGGTATCGGCGGCATCTTTGCCATTCGGCGTGGCTGTGGAAGTCGAAGGCATCTTCGAACTGATATGAGCCTGCCCGCAGGTTTTCTGGACCGGCCATTGGCCCATTACACGTCCCATTATCCGCTGGACAGGCGACCTGAAAATAGCTGGGCAGCCGGAGAGGTTGCCCCTTGCAAGGGATATCTGATCCAGTATTCGGCACGTGAATGTGGTAAGAGAGAGCTTTGCAACCAAGATGAGGGCATCTCAGGCTTGCGGCAGTGTCTCCATCAGCTTCGGGAGGTGGTCCGATGCTGATTGAAATAATGGGTCAGGACGGCGCGCTCGGACCATATGTCAGGCCCATTGAAAATGCCGCTTTGCAAGCCCTTCAGGGGTGCCGGGGATATGACGCCCTAATCTCTGTTAACTTGTACATAGTGCAGACCCGGAAAGATAAGGCGTCAGTTGTCCCGCGCGGTTTCTTGGCTGATTCATTTACAAAAAGCCACTGGCCTATGGTTTCCGCAGACTGGCTGCACCACACCTTAAATCCAAGCGTCGATTGTATCGGCCATTTGGTCAAGGCGTTGGGCGATACCCGTGTATGTGTCGCAAAACTCAGTGAGCAACCGTTGATACGTTGGACCGTGCCATCGTCCGACCAAGCTCGCATCGATCAGAAAGGCGCGGATGTCAGCATGTTTCAAGGTTTCTTGCCTTGATCTTCGCGGGTCTTGACGCATCTCTTTTCGAGGAACGAAGGAGCTTTCCACAGTGATCGACACATTGCCTCTCACGGTAAATGTTCAAACCAGTCTGGACCAGATTGATGCTGCCGACTGGGACAGCTGTGCTTGCTCGGAAACTGTTGATGGTGGTCGTCCGGTTGATCCATTTACCACGTACAGGTTTCTGTCGGCTCTTGAAAAATCAGGATCTGTTGGTGCTGGGACCGGATGGGACCCCCGTTATTTGAGCGTTGAAACAGGTGGAAAGGTTGTTGCGACCGCGCCTCTTTTTGCAAAAGGGCACAGTCAAGGCGAATATATATTCGATCACAACTGGGGCCACGCGTGGGAACGTTCAGGTGGTCGTTATTACCCCAAACTTCAGATTGCTGTTCCTTTTACTCCGGCAACGGGGCGTCGGTTTTTGACCTCGCCCGGGTGGGACACACAGGGTCTATCGGCGATCTTACAGGGGGCGGTGCATCTGGCCAGCGAAAATGACCTCTCATCGCTGCATATCACCTTTTGTACCGAGGCCGAGGCCATCGCAGGCGAAGCGCTGGGACTGCTGCGGCGCACAACTCAGCAGTACCATTGGGTCAACCCGGGCTATCACAGCTTTGATGCGTTTTTGTCAGAGCTCAGTTCCCGCAAACGCAAGGCCATTCGCAAGGAACGCGCACGTGCGCAGGATTTCGGGGGCCGGCTCTTGGCGCTGACTGGCGATGATATAAAGCCACATCATTGGGATGCGTTCTGGGTGTTTTATCAAGATACCGGCGCACGCAAATGGGGCACGCCTTATTTGACCCGCGCGTTTTTCGACAGTGTCCAGCAGACCATGCGGGATGACGTTCTTTTGATCCTCGCAGAACGGGATGGTCAGTATGTGGCAGGTGCGTTAAATTTTATTGGACGTGACACATTGTTTGGACGCTACTGGGGTTGTATCGAAGATCACCCCTGCCTGCATTTTGAGGCATGTTATTATCAAGCGATGGTGTTTGCGATCGAGTCCGGGCTATCCCGGGTAGAGGCGGGGGCGCAAGGGGACCACAAACTGGCGCGGGGATATATGCCTGTAGAAACCCACAGTCTGCACTGGATTAAAGATGGCGGCTTTGCAAATGCCGTTGCCCAGTACCTGACAGAAGAACGTCGCGCCATCACTGAAGACATTGAGGTTTTGACAGGCTACGGCCCATTTCGGAAAGATAAGGATCGGAGCGATCATGACTGAATTATTGTCCCAAGCGGATCGCGATGCGCTACTGCCGTCGTTAATTGCCTCGGGCTGGCTCGTTGATACAGAGCGCGATGCGATCCGTAAGACATATCGATTTGACGATTTCGTGACAGCATTTGGGTGGATGACCCGTGCTGCGATCTGGGCTGAAAAATGGAACCATCATCCCGAATGGTGCAACGTCTACAACAGGGTCGAAGTTGTTCTGACAACACATGATGTGGGTGGTCTAAGCACATTAGATGCCAAGTTGGCGCGCAAGTTGGACAAGTTGTAAAAGCATATGGCCTATCATCCTGCTAACGCGGATTTTGTCGCGTCTTTGTCCGCAGAATTACCAGACGGTCGCATCCGTTCTGCCGACGCACGTTACCTGACAGAACCGCGTGGCAGATGGTCGGGTACAGCTGCGCCGGTGGTGCTTCCGCGTACCACGGAAGAGGTCGCGCAAATCATCCGCGCTTGCAATGCAGCGGGTGTTGCGGTTTTGCCCTATGCAGGCGGCACGGGACTGGTCGGTGGACAGGTGGCACCAGAGCCAGCTGCACCTTTGATACTGTCGGTCGAGGCAATGACAGCTATTCGCAGCATCCATCCCCTTGAAAACGTGGCCGTGGTCGAAGCCGGCGCAATTTTGGCAGATGTTCACGACGCGACACAAGCGCAAGATCGGTTGTTTCCACTGTCTTTGGCATCAGAGGGATCGGCACGCATAGGCGGATTGCTGGCGACCAATGCAGGTGGTGTGGGTGTCTTAAGGTACGGAAACGCACGCGATCTGTGTCTCGGGCTTGAGGCCGTCTTGCCCGATGGCAGCATCTGGAACGGCTTAAAGCGTCTGCGCAAAGATAATACCGGCTATGATTTGCGTAATCTGCTGATCGGCTCCGAGGGTACGCTGGGTATGATCACAGCAGCCACACTCAAGCTGTTTCCACGTCCTGCTGCGCAGGGGACAGGCGTCTTTGTCGTTTCGGATCCGTCTGCAGCCCTGCGGGTATTGTCGCTGGCACGTGACATCATTGGTGATGGGGTGAGTGCTTTTGAGCTGATAAGTGGTATCGGTCTGGATTTTCTGAAAGAAACTCTCCCGGATATCCGTCGTCCTTTTGATCCTCATCCAAACTGGTTGGTGCTCATTGATCTTGGTCTGGGGGCGGGGCAGGATCCGCAAGCCGTGTTGACCGATTTGTTTGAAGCCGCCCTGCAAGACGCGCTGGTATCGGACGGGCTTATTGCGCAGTCGCAATCGCAGCGCGCACAATTCTGGTCAGTGCGGGAACATATACCCGAGGCAAACAGGCGCATAGGCTCTGTATCAAGCCACGATATTTCCGTGCCATTGGGTTCAATTGCGGAATTCATAATCGAAGCAGGAAAAGTGATCGCCGAAATAGGCGATTTCCGGATAAATTGCTTTGGACATCTCGGTGATGGAAATTTGCACTACAACGTGTTTCCGCAAACGGGTTTCAGTCGCGCAGATCACATGGAAGAGCGCGATCAGGTAAAGCAGGCGTTGCATGATTTGGTGCACGCCTATGATGGATCGGTCAGTGCAGAGCATGGAATTGGTCGGCTTAAGGTCGCCGATTTGGAACGTTACGGTGATCCAGCCAAGCTGGCCGCCATGCGCGCAATAAAATCGGCGCTTGATCCGAATGGAATTATGAATCCGGGTGCCATTCTACGCTGAATCTGGTCGGCACTTTGGGTTGCCTATTTTTTTGCGTGGCAAGCTCTTTTTCGTGAATGTCCGTCTTTCACCCGTCTTTTGCCGCAGTTTTGCCTCAGTTGACTGTCATCTTTTTAAAAAAAGGCAGGCTGGTGCTTCGGTGCCGGAAACGTACAACAGCGTATTATATTGTAACAAATATATTTTTTGACGCACAGACCAAAAGCGGACCTAATTCGAGCATGTTTCGCCACAAAAGCCAAATTATGACTGGATCCAACATGGTCGCCTGCGTGTTGAGCAGGGATATTAAGGCTTTTCCAAAGTTGGTGGACCAACTGCACCGCATAATTGGCGCGGCATGGGGACACCTGTCTCTTGATGATGCGACTTCGTATTTGGCGCACACCGCGCAGAAAAAACCGCAGTTTCTGGTGCTGGCCTTGGAACGGCAGGATCTGCAGGACGTTGCAAAACTACAAGAAATTTGCAGAGGATCTGCTGCGGGCGACTGTCCCGTTATTTTGGTGTCGGATGTTGCAACCTCAGAGCTTGCGCAGGTCTTACCAAACAGTTTTAAACCATTGGCGATTTTGGATGGGCAGTCAATCGATCGTGAATTGGAACGCATTGTGTCACGTCTGCTTCGGGCAGAGTGGCACGAAGAAATCAACACGTCCACTATCGCAGGACGCGTTATCATGCTGCAAAGTCTAGCGTCTGGCAGTGGTGCCAGTTTAATCGCGCAAGAGCTTGCTAACTCTTTATCGGCGGGCGGAGACCCGGTCACTCTGGTGCGGTTTTCGGATGACTCCGACAACTGCTCGGATACGCAGCACACTAGCGTTGCGTCTTCATTGGCCGAGGTGCAATTGCCTAATACCGGAGGTGCGGGTATGGCCCGGCACTTGCAAAAGGTCGTGACAGAATTTGCGGGGCAGGGACGGCAAGTCGTGGTTGCAATGCCACCTAAGCTGATCTTGGCCGCTGCGGATTTCGTCCCTCTCGCCGATACATTCTTCGCTGTGGCCGAGATAACACCACGTGCGGCCCAAAATACGCGGGTTTTACGGCGTGTTATGGCGGATGCAGCGCTATCGCTTCAGGATGTGAGGTTCATTCTAAACAGACTGGGAGATGATGCTCGCAGCCTGCGCCGTAGTCAGGAAATGGCAGCCGCGTTGTGTATTGAGTTTTCTCACATTCTGCCGGACACATCCCTGTCGGGTTTGCGCGCAAGCGGGGCCTTTGCGTCTTCGCTTGGCGGCGTTCTTGCGTATGTTAGCAAACTTGCACAACGCAAGTACAAAGCTGCATAACGCGACCCGCCTGCGCGCCTTGGCGTTTTCTAAATATCACGACATCTCAATGATATGTGCTATGGCGGACGTCGGCGCTAATGTGCGTCAGATAGCGCTCAAAAAAGAAAAGCCCGCGTGGGCGTCCACGTGGGCTTTTTTACTTCTTGCTACAAGCGCCAATCAGGCAGAACGCGCTTTCGCAATTTCTTTTTTGACCTTGAGAGCGGTGCTGGACAGTTCAGTGTCTTTCGCTTTAGCGAGGTAGGCGTCCAAACCACCACGGTGATCCACAGACCGCAGCGCATGGCTTGAAATCCGTAATTTCACACCACGACCCAACACTTCGGACTGTAACGTCACGTCGTTCAGGTTGGGCAAAAAACGGCGCTTGGTACGGTTTTTGGCGTGACTGACGTTGTTGCCAGACATCGGGCCTTTACCTGTCAATTCGCATACACGCGACATGGGGTTATCCTCGTCTTGATCCGGGGCGTAATATAACGCCGCCAAAGTAAAAGGACGCCATCGCCATGGCGCCCGGAATCTGATTAGGGGCTGGATACGCCTTGCAACCGGGCGCGTCAAGTACCGGAAACCCCCAGTCGCATCAGCATTTCGGTTGCGGCCTCTGATGGGCTTAAAATACCTGACGCTATCTGCTGTGACAAATGGTGCAAATCATGTTGAGCAGCCGGTGTGGTCAGCTGTTCCAATAGTCCATCGCGAACCTCTTGCATGAACCAGTATTGTGCCTGATCCAGACGCCGCGTCGCAAAATGTCCATTGGTGCGCCGCCAGTCAATCAAAGCTTGCATTTCGCTCCAAGCTGTGGCGAGGCCATGGTCTTGCAGGGCCGATACCATCAGGGCTTTGGGATAGCCCGGCGGGTCTTGGATCCGCTTGCGCAGCAATCGCAGTGCACCAGCGTAATCGGCACAGGTCCGTGTGGCTATGGGTTTAAGATCGCCGTCGGCTTTGTTGACGAGGATCAGATCCGCCGTCTCCATGATCCCGCGTTTCACGCCTTGAAGGTCATCCCCGCCAGCGGGGGCCAACAAAAGCACGAACAGGTCGGTTATTTCCGCAACAACCGTTTCAGATTGGCCCACCCCGACCGTTTCTACCAAAACCACATCATAGCCGGCGGCCTCACAGACAGTCACGGCCTCTCGCGTGCGCCGCGCAACACCGCCCAGATGGGTTTGACTGGGCGACGGTCTGATAAACGCCCCAGAGGCGCGGGCCAACCGTTCCATGCGCGTTTTATCACCTAAAATCGAACCACCGGATCGCGCAGAACTTGGATCGACTGCCAGTACGGCAACCTTTAATCCCTTGGCCAATAACATCATGCCAAAGGTTTCAATAAAGGTGGATTTTCCGACACCCGGTGTGCCAGATAAACCGATGCGAACGGCCGTGCGTCCTGCGCTGCGCAAATGTCCCAACATGTCCGCGGCTTGGGCCCGGTGGTCGTCACGCGCGCTTTCAACCAATGTGATGGCCCGCGCCAAAGCGCGCCGCTCTCCGGCCAAAACCCGTTGTGTCAGATCCTGTATCATCACTTACTTGTTTCCCTGCAAAGGACGCAGATGTCCAGATCCTGCGAGATTTTCTTGCTCTGGAATAGAACAGGTCGCAGTCTGCCCCAATGCTGACCAATAGGCGCTCTCTTGGCAAAGTGTCCAATGCGCCTCATAACGCTGTCATGCGGTTGCCAATTGATGATATTCTACCCGAGCTGATCGACCTGCTTCAGCGTGAGGGGCGCGCCGTTCTTCAAGCGCCCCCCGGCGCGGGTAAGACGACACGTGTGCCGCTGGCCATTTTGGAGGCGGGGCTGGTGCAGGGCAGGATCTTGATGCTCGAACCTCGTCGTTTGGCCGCACGCGCAGCGGCCGAACGTATGGCACAGACACTTGGGGAGCCCATCGGAAAAACTGTCGGTTATCGTATGCGTGGCGAATCTCGTAGCAGCGCCACAACACGCATTGAGGTTGTGACCGAGGGTATCCTGACTCGGATGATCCAGTCTGATCCGGAACTTTCCGGGATTGGTCTTGTGATCTTTGATGAATTTCACGAAAGATCCTTGAATGCTGATCTCGGGCTTGCGCTATGTCTTGAAATAGCAGGTGCCCTGCGTGAAGACCTCAAGATTATGGTGATGTCTGCCACGCTGGATGCGGGACCTGTCGCTGATCTGATGCAGGCGCAGATCGTGACGTCCCAGGGGCGCAGTTTTCCGGTTCAACACCATTGGTTGCCACGGCCTGTGACCCGCGACGAACGCCTGCCGGAAGCCACAGCGGCCTTGGTCCAAGACGTTCTGGCAAAGACCACTGGTGGTGTTTTGGTGTTCTTGCCTGGTGAAGGAGAGATACGGCGCGTAGAGTCCATCCTGACGCCCTGTTTGCCCGCAGGCTGCGCATTGCGGCCGCTTTATGGTGCCATGCCGTTCGAGGCGCAGCGCGCTGCGATCCAACCCGATCCAAGGCTTCGCAAGGTTGTGCTGGCAACTGCGATCGCCGAGACATCTTTGACCATCGAAGATGTGCGTGTGGTTGTCGATGCTGGCCGGGCCCGTCGGGCCCGGTTTGATCCCGGTTCTGGAATGAGCCGGCTTGTGACCGAACGTGTCAGCCGTGCAGAGGCTGCGCAACGGGCGGGCCGGGCCGGTCGGATGGCACCCGGGCAGGCCTATAAGCTATGGACCAAAGGGGAAGACGGATCGTTGCCCGCCTATGCGCCGCCCGAAATCGAGACTGCCGATCTTGCGGGATTTGCGCTTGAGTTGGCACAATGGGGCAGTACGGATTTACCTTTTCTGACAGTACCACCATCAGGTGCATTGGCAGAGGCACAAACGTTGTTGCGTATGTTGGGTGCGCTGGATCATTCTGCACGGCTGACAGACCACGGTGCGCGTTTGGCGGCCCTGCCATTGCATCCGCGGCTTGCGCATATGTTGGTGCGCGCGGGTGGACAGGCCGCCGAAATGGCCGCCCTCTTGTCAGATCGGGATCCGTTGAAAGGGGCGGGCGCAGATCTGGGGCTGCGTTTGCGGGCATTGCGGGATCCGCGGGCCGTCGGATTGCCGACAAACCGCGCCACGCTGGAGCGTATCCGGACCGAAGCCAAGCGTCTGCGCCAGCTTGTTCCCAAAAGCGACGCCCAGATTACCGATCCTGCCGCAATGGCGGCTTTGGCCTATCCCGATCGGGTTGGGATACGGCGCAAAGGTGACGCGCCAAGGTTTCTTTTGTCAGGCGGCAAGGGCGCAATTATGCCCTTGTCTGATCCTCTGGCGGGCCAGAGATTGCTGGTGGTCACCGATACGGACGGCAACCCGCGCGAAGCAAAAATTCGCATAGCCCTGCCGATTGCAGAAAGCACATTAAGAGACCTCTTTGCCATTGAAATCCGTTGGCAGAACACATGCAGGTGGTCACGTCGGGATCGTCGTGTTCTGGCGCGTCGGCAAGAAACCTTTGGCGCGGTCGTTTTAGATGACCGATTATGGAAGAACGTCCCAAGTGATGCGCTATCAAGAGCCATGTTGGAGGGCGTAAAAGAACTGGGTATCCCACTGACCAAGGCTGCCAGGCGTTTTTTGGCCCGGGTCAAGCTGGCGCGCGCGGGCGGTCTTGATCTTCCTGATATGTCGCAAGAGGCGCTGATGGAACGTCTTCAAGAATGGCTGATGCCATATCTTGATGGATTGACGACGGCAGACCAATTACGGAACCTTGATGTCCTGCCAGCGCTGCGTGCGCAGTTGGATTGGGGGCAGTTGCAGCAGCTTGATACATCTGTGCCGGGGACGTTCAAAACACCATTGGGACATTCGGTGTCGATTGATTACTCCGGCGAGGCGCCCGAGATTGCGGTGCGCTTGCAAGAGCTTTTCGGACAAACACGTCACCCTTCAGTGGCGGGCCAACCGCTTCGTGTGACGCTGCTATCCCCTGCACGGCGCCCGGTGCAGACAACAATGGATCTGCCCGGATTTTGGGCGGGTAGCTATGCCGATGTCCGCAAGGACATGCGCGCACGCTACCCAAAACACCCTTGGCCCGAGGACCCTACACAGGCTGACCCAACTGTCAGGGTCAAACCGCGGGGCTCCTAGATTGCCTCAAGCAGCGCCTCACCCGCGGTGACGTTGCATACACCGGGGCTGTCTTCTACCTGCACTTCGGTGACCGTCCCATCGCGGACAATCATGGCCGAGCGTTTGAAACGGCCGTGAAATCCTACGGGCGGTGCGTCAAATCCCAGACCCAATGCGGCTGCAAACGTACCAGCGGGGTCTGCCAGCATTGTCAGGCCTGCGGCTGTCGCGCCGGTACTTTCCCCCCAAGCGCTCATCACAAAGGGATCATTGACCGATACACAGATGACCTCGTCGACACCCTTGGCATCGAAATCCGGTTTTGTCCGCATGAAACTGGGCACATGGGCTGAGGTACAGGTTCCGGTAAAGGCGCCGGGGACTCCAAAGATCACAATGGTTTTTCCTGCGACCCGCGCGGCGATATCCACTGATGCTGGGCCATCGGCGGTCATTTCAATTAGGTTGGCCCCGGGCAGTTTGTCCCCTTTGGCAATTGTCATTTTACATGTGCTCCTGCGTTTGCGTTTCTGTGCCCTTGTGACATAGGGTCATCCGGCAGGAAACCAATAAGGCGAGGGCCAACTATGTCAGGAGTTGTGGTGGTAGGTGCAGGTCAGGCAGGGGCATCTTGCGTGGCGCGGCTTAGAACCAAGGGATATCAGGGGGCGATTACACTGATTGGGGATGAACCTGTGCCACCGTATCAGCGCCCACCATTGTCCAAAGCCTATTTGCTGGGTGATTTGCCACTGGACCGGCTTTTCCTACGACCAGAGTCGTATTACGCAGATCAGGATATATCTTTGCGCACAGGAGAGACCGTAACCGAAATCGACGCTGTCGCCCGAACTGTGACCATGCAGTCTGGGGCCGTGCCTTACGATGACCTTGTGTTGGCAACAGGTGCGGCACCGCGTCATTTACCGGAAGCGATAGGCGGTAGTCTTGAAGGTGTATTTTGTGTGCGCACGCTTGCGGATGTAGATGCTATGGCACCACACTTTGTTGATGGGGCGCGGGTCTTAATCGTCGGTGGTGGATACATCGGTCTGGAGGCCGCAGCCGTTGCGGCCAAGTTGGGCGTCCATGTGACGTTGCTAGAGGCGGCGCCACGGATCCTTCAGCGGGTCGCGGCAGAGCAGACCTCTGAATATTTCCGTGCGGCCCATGCCGCCCAAGGGGTGACCCTGTGCGAAGGTGTGGGATTGTCACGGCTTATTGGGGACACAACCGTAAAGCAGGCCGAATTGACGGACGGTGCCGTGCTGGATGTGGATTTTGTGATTGTTGGCGTGGGTGTTACGCCTGCTCAGCACCTGGCAGAGATCGCAGGAGTAAAAGTGGACAACGGAATAGCCGTTGATTCGCTTGGCCGCACCAGCGACCGCCACATCTGGGCTGCGGGGGATTGCGCCAGTTTTCCCGGACCAAAGGCGCGGATCCGGCTGGAAAGTGTTGGAAATGCCATTGATATGGGGGAACTGGTCGCCGACAATATTTTGGGCGAAGATCGCGCGTACATTGCAAGGCCATGGTTTTGGTCAGACCAATACGATATCAAATTGCAAATCGCCGGTCTGAGTACCGGGTTTGACCGTGTTATATCCCGCGGATCCGGGGCGTCGGTGTCATTTTGGTATTATGCCAAAGGCCAATTGATTGCGTTGGACGCAATGAATGATCCCCGCGCTTATATGGTTGGAAAGCGGCTTATCGAGGCGGGGAAATCGCCTGATCCCGTCCTGCTCGCTGATCCTGCCACCAACCTGAAAACGCTGCTCAAGGGATGAGGATTGTTGCAGGTACTATGCGTGGGCGTCGCTTGGCGGCGCTTGGCAAAGGTGACGCCGCCGCGCATCTTCGGCCCACATCGGATCGCGTGCGCGAAAGCCTGTTTTCGATTTTGGACGGGGGGCGATTTGGCGATGTGATTGATGGCGTGCGTGTTCTTGACCTGTTTTCAGGAACGGGTGCACTTGGGTTCGAAGCCTTAAGCCGCGGCGCAATGCATGTTACTGCAGTCGATAGTGGTCGAAAGGCGCAAACGATTTGGCGCGAAAACGCGGCAATGCTCGATCTGGGGACACGGGCGCAGCTGTTGCGCTGTGAAGTTATGCGGTTGCCTGCGGCTTCCGATCCTTGTGGGTTGGTCTTTTTAGACCCTCCCTACGGCCAAGATCAGGGGGCAGCAGCTCTTCATCGGGCCTTGGTCCAAGGCTGGCTAACCCCAAGGGCACTGGTCGTCTGGGAAGAGACCAGCGCGCAATCTGCCCCAGAAGGGTTCCAGATCGAAGACAGCCGTCGGTACGGAGATACTTGGATAACATTTCTGCGTGTTTTGCCGGCCATTAACCGCACGGATGCGTCTTAAATTGCTTGGCTTTTGAGTACGAAGCCGCGCCGTAAGAGCGTTCTTGACTGCCGCAACGCTTGCATTTTGCTGCGAATATGCTCTTAGGGCTGAAGGCTTGCCGCATGGGTCACACATAAACGCAGCGCCTGCGTATTTTCACTACGGTACCCGGGCACTTCAATCGTTGAAAAACTATGGCCTGCGTTTATGGAAACTTCGTTTCAACCGGTAGTGGGCAAGCCTGCTGTGAGATGCCGCGAGTTCCCTGGACACCTGCCTTGCAGCGTCGCGCGTGGTGTACATCCGCCGCCCGATGCGTTTCCGTTTCAGCTGAAAAAGGAGCTCTCTGTAATTGAGTTATCATGGCGATGCCTGTGCCTGCTCTTACTGGTATCCACATTGTGTTTGCTGAGAAACCTTTGCCAATCTTTGCCAGCGCTCTGTGACCCTTGATCAAAATGGATCAAGACCCTGCGCTAGGGTTTGTGCCGCCAAACGGTGCCCAACAAGGTTTGCAGAGCATGATCCCCGGTCATACGCGAATGCATCGACCAACCGACCACGCGCCGTAAGAACCGACCGATGAGCCTCGATGACCGCGCACTTTACGGGGAGCTGCGCACGACGTACGCGGCCGCGTTTTTTAAGAATGTGCGTTCCTAGGTCATTCGTGTCAGTTCGCACCTTCGCCTTTTGACCTCAGCGGCCTGCTTGTCCTATCCGTTGACCGCGTTCCATTGTTCTTATCGTCTCTTTCAGGTTCCAAAATTACCAAACAAAGCGTCTACAAATCTGGGGATATCTCACTTGGAGTAATGAGAACGAGGGATGTGATTGGACTATCAGACAAACTTTTTGGCAAACAGCAACTGTTGGACTGCAAAGCGTGATCAGCGAATTATTAGTCCTTGGTGATATCAGGCTTTGGGTGTGGTTCAAGAAATTACCTGTCTTGCATCGGCTTGTTTTGGCTGAAGCGAGTTAGTTGTCTCTTAAAGATATAATATCACGTCTTAGACATGCGTGTCAGGGCAATAAAATGGCCTCTACGCGTCTGTTTGTAACCCGGCCCGTTTCGGTCAAATTGCTGGCACGCGGTGCAAGATATCCCAAACCTTGAGCCTGTAATTGACTGGCATCCACATTGTGCTGTTCGATCAGACGGTCGCGGACAGCCGCCGCGCGGCGTTGTGATAGTGTCATGTTGGTGTCAAGCGATCCGACTGCATCCGTGTGACCAACCAAAACGACCTTTCGTGTCGGATCTGATTGAAGAAAGGATGCAAGGCTGACAAGGCTTTCGAAGGGCCCAGGCGCTAGATCAGCGGCTCCGCTGGCAAATGTCAGATCCTCCAGAACTGCATGTCCCCAGTCGATCAGGCGAATACCAAGATTTTCGGCAGGAAGGACAATAGCCCCAACACGAGAGGACGATGACACAATAAGTCCTGTATCCAAAGATGATGTGACCCGGATCAATTGGATATACCGGCCCTGCGTATTTCGGCTGACAAGCAGCGTCGCCCAACGATCCGTTTCGGAATCTTGAGCCACCAGATAAAGAAAATCGGACAAATTGACGTACATATCAGGGGCGGACAGAACTTCGGTTGCAAACCGAAAATCAAATCCGCCACATTCTTTGTCCGCACATTCAAATAGGATTTCGTACCCTTGTAGCTCCAATTGTGCCCGCATTGGCTTCAATGTCTGAAGCACAGTCACATCTCCGCCTGCCAGTTTAAACGCCAGACGTTCTACTCGTCCTTCTATGCGACGGGTTGGGAGGCTGTCTTGCCATGGCCCGAGGGGCAATTCATATGTGTCTGGGTCAACGACTTCCGCATAGGTTTGCTGAGCGCCCTCGGGCAGCGTCAGATCAAACGCGTATGTGGGCGTTGACACAAGCCCGACCAGCGTCAGTGTTAACAACAGCCAACACATGGCGCCTTGGCTCAGTCCAAAGGGCTGAGCGGCTCTTGCAATCCCCTCGAGGGGGTAAGCAAGAGCATTCTTTGCCCGATAGTTATCGCGTCTGACTGTGATATTCGGCATTCGGTCGCATGTCCGTGGCGCTGGCCACTCGGTTGGTCATGTTGAAAAATCCCGTTACATTGGCAATGTCCCAGATGTCACGGTCGCTAAAGCCGACAGACCGCAGTTTTTCGCGATCAGATTCCGTTACAGTGTAGCTTTTGGTCGTCAAAATCTCGGCGAACTCCAGCATGGCGGTTTGACGTGCATCCAATCCAGCCACACGCCAGTTCATCACCATCATTTCACCGAAAACAGGATCCCCCGACAGGGCACGCACGGCTGCCCCATGAGCGGTCAAGCAATAAAAACATCTATTAACTGCTGACACGGCCAC
>JAYQEA010000032.1:0-13923 GCA_038138625.1 Roseivivax sp. | reverse complement strand
CGGCCACGGCAATCATCTCGCGTTCCAGCTTACTTAGACCACTACCCGCCAGCATTAGATCATTGTAAAGGGCGGTGAACGCATTCAACTTGTTGATGTCGAATGCATAGGCCTTCAGCACGTTGGGCACCATGCCAAGCTTGTCTTGGCAGATATCAAAATACGCCTGTGTTTCAGAGGGCAGAGGGTCAACCATTGGCAAATCAAGCGCCGTTGGAGCGTCAGGTTTGGTCATCGTCGTTCCTTTCGGAGTGTCGTAGGATACGATAGTGGTAGCGTCCGACAAGTTCCATGCCCAACGCCGAATATAGCCGGTTTGCAGCGGCGTTGTCTTGCGTACACAAAAGGGTCATCCAATGGGCGTTCCAATCTGCTGCCCAATGTGCCGCTGTGCGGACCATCCATCCCCCCAAGCCCTGCTGGCGAAAGTCCGGTCGCGTGTACATGGCATGTAACATGGCCACGTCTTCATCCAGCGCACAAAAGCTGACCCCTGCAGGTTTGTCCTGCAAGCGTCCCAGCACCCCTGTCTTTGGGCCGCGGGCACGCTCCATCACATGCTGGCGTTCCAAGGAGATCCCGCCCTCGGACCAGAGTTCACGCATGATAGCCAACGGCTCCCATATGCTAAAGCAGCGCACCAGTGGAATTTTTCTGTCAGTCAAGGCAGTTATGGGACACATCCAGATATTCACCGGATCCACGACGATATATCCGCGTCGTGCCAGTTCAGCATCAAGAAGGTTGTCACCTTCGCGGATCATGAACAATGGCATCTGGCCAAGGATCCGCATGGCGTCTTCGGCGGCGGGTAAATCTACGTCGGGTTCAAAATGGGCCCGCTGGGTCGCAGCGGATACACGTTTGCCACCGCCGAGGCCCTCGCGCAAGGTCCATGGCCCGGCATTGATGGTTTGATGTGGCGGCCAAGTGGCTTCCATCGCGCGGTAAAGCCGACGAATATCTGGTTTCATTGTGCAAAAATCCCGCGCAATTCCTGCAGTGCTGCCTGAACTTTTGTATTATCCTGCCCGCGGATGACGATATTTGCGCCATAGCGCCCATCAATTTGAAACGGATAAGAACCAAAGGTCACCTCGGTCCATTTGGTTGCCAAACGTGCAAGTGGTTCTGCAATTTCGCCCTCTCCCCGATCAACCCGTAAGGTCGCCGAGATCAGGGGCTGTCCGCCTGTCAGATCTGCAAGAACACTGGCGAGCATTGCTTTGAACACTGAAGGGACGCCTGCCATCACATAAACGTTGTCCAGCGCAAACCCCGGCGCAATCGAAACGGGATTGTCGATCAGCAACGCGCCGTCCGGAATTCGGGCCATGCGTTGCCTTGCGGCGTTAAAGTCCATCCCACGGCTTTCATAATGCGCAGCCAGTAAGGCGCGCGCATCATCGCGCACATCGATATGAACGCCAAACGCATCTGCCACGCAGTCTGCGGTGATATCGTCATGGGTCGGCCCGATGCCACCGCTGGTGAAAACATGGCCGTAGTGACTGCGCAGGGCATTTACAGCCCCTACGATTGCTGTCTTGTCATCGCTGACAACACGGACCTCCTTCAGGTCGATGCCTGCTTCGGTCAATTGTCCGGCAAGATGATGCATGTTTGCATCGCGGGTGCGACCGGATAGGATCTCGTCGCCAATGACCAGCATGGCGGCAGTTGGATTGGACATGGATCCTCCTTGGCAAGCCTGTTGGTCCGGTATAATCCGAGGACATGGTGTTTCAAACCCCTCTTCTTCGTGCAACCTTGATACGGCGCTACAAGCGTTTTTTGGCTGATGTCCGCTTGGAGGATGGGACCGAGGTAACGGCGCATTGTGCCAATCCCGGATCTATGTTGGGTCTTGCAGAGCCGGGCCTGCGTGTCTGGGTCGAACCCAACAATGACCCACGTAAAAAACTGCGCTACGGGTTGCGTTTGGTTGAAGTAGGCGGGGCCCTGGTGGGTGTGGACACAAGCCTGCCCAATCGGGTGGTTGGTGATGGCCTACGGGCGGGCGCCATTGACGCTTTATCGGCCTATACGCAAATCCGTCCCGAGGTTCGCTATGGAGAAAAAAGCCGCGTGGATTTTCTATGTCAGGGCGATAATCTTCGTGATGCCTATGTGGAAGTGAAATCAGTGACGCTGTCGCGCAGCCCCGGACTGGCCGAATTTCCCGATAGCCGCACGGACAGGGGTGTGCGACATTTGGGCGAGCTTGCCAAAGTGGCAGGGGATGGCGCGCGGGCTGTTCTTGTTTATCTGGTACAACGCTCGGACGCATTCTGTATGACGCTGGCGGCTGATATTGACCCAGCCTATGCAAACGCGTCAAGCAAAGCGCGGGCTGCCGGTGTCGAAATTCTTGTGTTGGGGACAAAAATCACCCCACAGGGTATTACATTGGGGCAGCCGCTGCCTTTTGACCCGCTTGCAACACTGGCATTCGGTTCAAATCTGCCCTAGATGGCTTTGCCAGACGTCAGGAGGCTGTAATGGACGACACTCACCCCCGTCAGACCCGTGACGGAATCCGGATTTATTCTCCCGAAGATTTTGCTGGTATGCATGTTGCCGGCCAATGTGCGGCACAAATCCTTGACGAGGTGTCAGCTCTGGTTCATCCCGGTCAAACAACCGGCGCGCTGGATGATTTCATTCGGACCCGGGTGGAAGAGATGGGCGCGACATCGGCCACGATCGGGTATCGTGGCTATAATCACGCCAGCTGTATCAGCGTGAACCATGTTGTCTGTCACGGTATTCCGGGCGCAGGTATCCCGAAATCCAAAGACGAGACCATATCGCGGGATTTGGAAAAACGCCGCACGAGCGATGTCCTGTTGGATGGCGACATCCTGAACATTGACGTTACGGTTATTATTGACGGCTGGTATGGCGACACCAGCCGGATGTATGTGGCCGGCCAATTGAGCAAAAAATCACAACGCCTTTTGCAGGTCACGCATGATGCTTTGATGTTGGGAATTGAACAGATTCGCCCGGGCAACACCTTTGGCGATATCGGGTATGCGATCCAAAGCCATGTTGAGAAAAACAGAATGTCCGTGGTCCGTGATTTCTGCGGACATGGTCTGGGCCGGGTGTTCCACGCACCGCCCAATGTGCTTCATTTCGGGAAGGCAGGGACCGGTCCGGTGTTGGAAGAGGGTATGTTTTTCACCATCGAACCGATGGTAAATCTTGGTCGTCCCGAAACCAAGACTTTGAAAGACGATTGGACTGCCGTGACCCGTGACAAATCCCTATCGGCGCAGTTCGAGCATTCTGTCGGTGTGACTGAAAAAGGGGCGGAAATTTTCACCTTGTCCCCATCGGGACGGTTTCATCCGACCTAGTTGATCCAGATTTCGACCCTTCGGTTGACATGCCGGTTCATAGGCGTCGTGTCACATGCGAGCGGCATCTGGGCTCCGAATCCCACGACCTCGGCGGAGTCAAGAACATCGGAGCGTATATCAAGGGCGTTCTGCAAAGCATCTTTGACGGTGCGTGCCTGTTGGAGCGTTGAAAGTCCATCGCCTGCATCGGACGAACTGTCGTCCCCAAACCCTGCAATCAGCAATTGCGTGTCGTCGTAATCGCCGTGTTCCAAAGCGCGGGCCAGTTGCTGGACATTGGATAAAGATGCGGTGTCAAGGGATTGCCCGTCGTCTGAAAACCGAAAGCTTGTTGTAACCCTTAATCGTGGTGCCAGATTTTGGCGCAGAGATTGAAGGTCTGACAGATTTTCTGCAACAGCAATGGCATTTGCCAAGCGGTCGCCCTGTAACGCCAGCGGCAGGCTTTCCGGCGTTTGATCTATCAATCCCGCCCTACGGATCACGATTTGCGCACCCGGAGAGCGTGTGAAAGCCAGAAAATCACGAGCCAGCTTCGGCAGTCTGCGCTGCGGGATATATAGCAGCAAAGGCGCGGTGAGGGGGTAATCCTCTGATTTTATACTGGTGCGATTGGCGGTTTGTGCAAAGCCACAGGCGCTTTGTAAGGCAGGGATCTTGGCATTGCGCACTTGTGCATGACTTCCCAATCCAATGGCAGAAGGATCAGCGCTGACGGCTGCGTCCAAGGCTGCATCTGTGCGGTGCCGGACCACTTCGGCAGCAAGCGTTTTGCCCATCGGGGCCAGAATTCGATCCATCGCTCCCTGCGCCAAACCGGATTCAGGATTGCGTAAATGAATTGTTATGTCCGCATCGGGTCCACCCAGATCACGCCAATTCGTGACTTCGCCGGCAAGGATCGCGCCTATAGTCTCCAGACTGATCGACGTGACATGGCTTTGTGGGGCCACCATCGGAACCAATGCGTCCAATGCCAGGACACGTGCCCTGTTTGGCCCCTCTAAATTGCCAAAACCCGCATCCTCAAGCACTTCGGTTTCATGGGGGCGGATTGCGCGCAGGGCCATGACAATATCAGCCTGATTGGACAGCAACGCAGAAAACCCGGCATCGGTATCGACAATATTGAAACGAAATACAGCAACGTCCTGTTCATTTTGGCGATCTTGTAAAAACAGATCGAATTGGCCCTTTTCTTTTGGAATGCGCCGCACCGAGAGACCTTCTTTGCGTGCATAAGCTTGCAGCAATGCAGGCATCAATATCTCGCCAACCGTCGCGGCACCGGCAACGGTGACATCAGAGATGAAGTTGGTCAGAGAGGGGCAGCCCGGACCCGAACAAGTGACCGATGTTGCGTCTACAGTGACTTCGCCATATTGGCTGAGAACGCGGTAGTAATCACCGTCAAATCCCAAAAGCGTTCCCGTGATGCGAAGCGACTCGTCGGTGAGCGGGGCAAGAGTTACGTCCTGCGCCGCGCCGTTTGACACAAAGCAGACAAGCCACGCGAAAACCAAATACAGCCCTTTAACCCTCACCCGCAAAAGCCCCCACCCTTCTACAGCAGAGACCTGTATCGTTCGCCGTGGTGCAAAGTTCAACCGGCTAGCGGTGAACTCTGTCAGAGTTGTGGCCTGCTTGCATGAGAGGTCAGGACAACCGCCCGTGGCATTTTTTGAATTTAAGGCCCGATCCGCAGGGGCAGGGATCATTCCGTCCGGGGTTGCCCCATGTGGTTGGATCGTTCTCATCAAACCCTTCGATCAGAGGAACACGGTCTTGTACCGGCACAGCGGCCTCTGATGCCGACGCTGACGCGAGGGTTTGCATACGCTGCAATGCCTGCTGCTGTTCCAGCATTTGTTGCATCATCGCGCGTTGTTCTTCCTCGGTCAGCGGTCGAACCTGTGACAACTTCAAAGATACGTCTTCGCGAAGACCATCCAGCAGGCCTTCGAATAACTGGAAGGCTTCATTTTTGTATTCGTTTAACGGATCACGTTGCGCATACCCACGAAATCCCACAACCGATCTGAGATGTTCCAGCGTCAAGAGGTGCTCGCGCCATTTGGCGTCAATCGTTTGCAACAAAACCTGCTTTTCGATCTTGCGCATTGTCTCGGAACCAAAGGCTTGCTCTTTTTCTGCCATAAAGTCAGCCAGTGCGGATTCGATCCGCTCACGCACGACCTCGTTGTCGGCACCCTCTTCGGCAGCCCAATCCGCAACGGGCAGGTCAATTAATAATTTTTCCAAGAGCGCTTTTTGCAGCCCTTCGGTGTCCCACTGGTCTGCATAGGCACGTTCGGGCATATGGTCTTCGACCAAATCATCGACCACTTGATTGCGCATATCAGCGACGATATCGGATTGATCTTCGGCTTCCATAATTTCAAGCCGCTGGCCAAAGATCACCTTGCGCTGATCATTCATGACATCGTCAAATTTTAACAGCTGTTTTCGGATGTCGAAGTTACGGCCTTCGACTTTTGCCTGTGCGCGTTCCAGAGATTTATTCACCCATGGATGTTCGATTGCCTCGCCCTCTTTCATGCCAAGGCTGGACAAAACCTTGTCCAACCTGTCCGAGCCGAAAATCCGCATCAGATCATCGTCCAGAGACAGATAGAAAGAGGACCGTCCAGGGTCGCCTTGGCGACCCGAACGACCGCGCAGCTGGTTATCAATCCGACGGGATTCATGCCGCTCGGTAGCAAGAACATAGAGGCCGCCTGCTTTTTTGACGGCGTCTTCATCAGCAACATGGCCAGCTTCGATTTCGTTGCGCAGTGCCTCGGGATCGCTGTCGGGATTTGCGGCTATCGCTTCCATGATTTTGAATTCGACATTGCCGCCCAATTTGATGTCAGTCCCGCGACCGGCCATATTGGTTGCAATGGTCACAGCCCCGTATTTTCCGGCATCTGCGACGATCTGAGCCTCTTGTTCGTGCTGCCGTGCGTTCAGGACATTATGAGGCAGCTTTGCCGCTGTGAGCAGCTGGCTGAGCATTTCGGATTTTTCGATTGAGGTTGTCCCGACTAGGACGGGTTGCCCCTTGCCATGGGCCGTGCGAATTTCCTCAACGATGGCATTGTATTTTTCTGCTCCAGTCCGGAACACTTTGTCGTCTTCGTCAATTCGGGCAATCTCGCGGTTTGTGGGGATTTCGACCACGCCCAGCTTGTATATTTCCGAAAACTCTTCGGCCTCGGTTGCGGCGGTACCCGTCATGCCACCCAATTTGTCATACAATCTGAAATAGTTTTGAAACGTCACGCTTGCCAGCGTCACGTTTTCAGGTTGGATCTTGCAGCCTTCCTTGGCCTCGATCGCCTGATGCAGTCCTTCGGACAGACGACGTCCCATCATCATACGCCCGGTGAATTCGTCGATCAGAACGATTTCGTTATCCCGAACGATATAGTCTTTATCCCGCTGAAAAAGCTTGTGCGCGCGCAGGGCCTGATTGACATGATGAACGATCGTTGTGCTTTCGGGATCGTACAAAGACTGGCCGTCCGGCAAAAGCTCCAGCCTGTGCAAAGCCTCTTCCAGATATTCATTACCGGCATCTGTAAAGGTGGCACTGCGTTGCTTTTCATCCACTACGAAGTGGTCTTCGGTGACTTCGGGGATGACCTTATCCACCGCCTGATACAGCTCTGTCCGGTCTTCGGATGGTCCAGAGATGACGAGTGGCGTTCTCGCTTCATCTACCAGGATACTGTCGACTTCATCTACGATAGCATAGTTATGGCCCCGCTGTGACATCTGCTCCAGTTCGGACTTCATGTTGTCGCGCAGATAGTCAAAGCCCAGTTCGTTATTGGTCGCGTAGGTGACGTCACAGGCGTAGGCGTCCCGCTTTTCAGCGTCATCCTGACGGGGATAGACCACACCCGTGCTCATCCCGAGCGCGGCAAACACCTTGCCCATCCATTCAGCATCGCGTTTGGCAAGATAGTCGTTGACGGTGACGATATGCACGCCTTTGCGGCTCAAGGCGTTCAGATAGGCCGGGAAGGTGGCAACAAGTGTCTTGCCTTCGCCTGTTTTCATTTCTGCGATGTTGCCTTGGTGTAGAAATATCCCACCCATAAGCTGGACGTCGAACGCGCGAAGTCCCAAGGCACGCTTTGCCGCTTCGCGACAATTTGCAAACGCCTCTGGCAAAAGGGAATCGAGATCCTCTCCGGATTGTGCACGTGCCGACAAGGCTTGCGTTTTTTCCACAAGGCCTTCATCGCTCAATGCCTCGAACTCGGGTTCGAGGGCATTGATTTTTTCGATCACCGGACGGGTCGTTTTGACCTTGCGATCATTGGGTGAGCCAAAGACTTTTTTGGCGAGAGTTCCGAAACCTAGCATGCGTCTCTTTCACGTCTTTTCATTTCGTGACGGCATCCGCTTGCCTGCCCCGCGCACAACCCATATGAAATGATGGCGCGACTGGCTTTGCATCACCGCAAAGCGATGTAAGGGTCGTGGACATGGCTGTCAACGCCGCCAGTGAACGCGGCACGTAACTAAAGGGTGATTGATCAATGCGGAATTGGAAACAAACGGTCGGTTTAGGCGCTGTAATCGCACTTTGCGCGACGGGAAGCGTTTATGCGCAGGATGCGAGCGACACCGTCGCAACTGTGAACGGCACGGAAATTACGCTTGGTCACATGATAACCGTTTATGAAAATCTGCCCGAACAATACACACAGTATCCCGCTGACGTTCTTTGGACCGGTATTATGGATCAGTTGATCAACCAGCAACTGCTGGCGACGGCCCCCGAGGCTCGAAACAGTCTGCGCGTCCGCCTTGCCGTAGAAAACGAACGTCGCGCCTTGTTGGCAGCTCAGGCGGCCCAGTCTATCGTCGCGGCTGCGACCAGTGAACAGGCGGTGCAAGACGCCTATGACGCCAAATTTGGCGCCGATTCGCTTGGTCGTG
This sequence comes from Roseivivax sp., assembly GCA_038138625.1. Classification (GTDB taxonomy): domain Bacteria; phylum Pseudomonadota; class Alphaproteobacteria; order Rhodobacterales; family Rhodobacteraceae; genus JAQXDR01. The sequence continues at coordinate 5,599 of JAYQEA010000032.1, read as the reverse complement.
AATTCAATGCGTCCCACATTCTTGTTGAAACCGAGGCCGAAGCCGAGGCCGCGATAGAACGGGCGCTGAACGGAGAAGATTTTGCGGCTCTGGCGCGCGAATTGTCCACGGGTCCCTCAGGGCCGAACGGAGGCTCTCTTGGATGGTTTGGGCGCGGCATGATGGTGCAGCCATTCCAAGACGCCGTGGACATTCTTGAGGTTGGTCAGGTGTCCGGCCCTGTTCAGACGCAGTTTGGATGGCATGTGATCAAACTCAATGATGCCCGCGAACAAGCCGCCCCACCGGTGGAGGACGTCACCGAACAGCTTTTGGAAGAATTACAGCAGCAAGCAATTTCTGATGCGCTCGAAACACTGGCTGCTGATGCAGTGATTGACCGGACGCTTGGGCAGGACCTTGATCCGTCTTTGTTGCTGAATAGCGCGTTGATGGACGACTGATGGCTGGACCGCTTCCGACCTCGCCACTTGCGCCGGCAGAATTTCCGTCGCTGCCCCCGGTTCGTGGGGTCGAGTTTGCAGTAGCAGCGGCTGGTGTGCGCTATTCCGGTCGCACGGATGTGATGTTGGCCCGTTTGGCGCCCGGCACCTCTGTGGCGGGGGTCTTTACACGGTCCTCAACGCGCTCGGCGCCGGTCCTGGATTGTCAAGCCAAGTTGGGTGGCGATCCATCGACTGGCGCGGCGATCATTGTCAATGCAGGCAACGCCAATGCATTTACAGGACGTGCCGGCGAGGTTGCGACATGCGCTGTTACACAAGCCGTGGCTGAGACCCTCGATATACCGTGCGAACGCGTGTTTTCGTCCTCGACAGGGGTTATTGGCGAAGTGTTGGCTCACGACAAGATCACCGCGCAATTGCCAGCGTTGCGCGATGCCCTGTCCCAGAGCGCCATTCGTGACGCCGCAGAAGCGATCCGTACCACGGATACCTTTGCCAAAGGTGCCGGTGCGGAAGTGCAGTTGCCAGAGGGGACAGTGCATATTTCCGGCATTGCCAAAGGATCCGGAATGATCGCTCCTGACATGGCAACGATGCTGGTCTATCTCTTTACCGATGCCCAGATCACGCAAGAGCGTTTGCAAGCCATGGTCTCTGAGATCACTGCGCGAACCTTTAATTGCATTACTGTCGATAGCGACACCTCAACTTCGGATACGTTGCTGTGTGCCGCGACCGGAGCCTCTGGCGTGGCCGGCGATCACCCTGAATTTATGACAGCGCTGGAAGGGGTGATGCTGGATTTGGCGCATCAGGTCGTGCGAGATGGTGAGGGGGCCACGAAATTCGTGACCGTCACCGTAACCGGAGCTGCAAATGATGCCGATGCGCGTACCCACGCCTTTGCGATTGCGAACTCGCCTTTGGTGAAAACAGCCATCGCAGGAGAGGATCCGAATTGGGGACGTGTGGTCATGGCCGTTGGAAAATCTGGGGCGGCGGCTGATCGCGACAGTTTGTCTATTCGGTTTGCAGATGTGCTGGTGGCCGAAAAGGGCTGGGTTGCAGAATCCTATCAAGAAGCTGATGGCGCTGCGGTCATGCGCTCTGACGAGATTACGATCCACGTTGATATCGGTTTGGCAAACGGTTGTTGCACAGTGTGGACCTGCGATCTGACCCAAGGCTACATTTCCATCAACGCGGACTATCGCTCTTGAGGGGTGTAAAAGCGGTCGTTTTTTCACTGCAAAACAATTCAAGATGGTGTTTTTCACGGGGGCAAATGCCTGGATTTCTGACGTGAGAAGAGGACATGCTGGATGAAAGTCATACTCGTTTCCGCTGTTGCGCTTATCGACCGGGATGGTCGGGTGTTGCTTGCGCAGCGTCCCGAGGGCAAGTCTATGGCTGGTCTTTGGGAGTTTCCCGGGGGCAAAATTGAGCCCGGAGAAACGCCAGAGGCGGCACTGGTGCGCGAACTGCATGAAGAGCTGGGTATAAACACTTGGGACAGTTGCCTTGCGCCTTTGACTTTTGCCAGTCACAGCTACACCGACTTTCATCTCCTGATGCCACTCTACGCCTGCCGTAAATGGGACGGCATACCGCAATCACGCGAGGGCCAACGCCTGAAATGGGTTTGGGCCAAAGATCTGAACGACTATCCCATGCCCGAGGCGGATATCCCCCTGATCCCCATCCTGCGTGATTGGCTGTAATGCTTGAAACGGCTGGTGCGGGGCGATCTTTTTGCAAGGCATCAGTCGCCAGACCTGTCGCCATCCGCAGATGCCTTCCATTGTCATTTTGATCCCACAAACATGGTCGAAAATGCAGGATCTGGTAACAGGCGTCGTCCATTTACCATGGGTGTATCATATCCATAAAATCCAACTTTATTACAAAACGTCTTGGTTTCATCGCTAAAGTCGCACACGCGCGTGGTGAATGACGCCTGCGGGTGCTGATGTGTAAGCCGTGATAATATACAACAATTCTGCGGTTCTGTTGGGAAAAGTGCGTATTGCACAGGACCTGCTGATGTATGCGCATCATAACACGACGCGCTTCCTTCCGGCGGTTTGGCGCAGGAATGATCAGGGAGAATAACAGTGGTAGTTTCGCTTTTTTCCCACGCGTAATCTACGACCAAAGACCGGTCGCCAAAGACGTAAGTATCCGGGGATGAAGTAAACCAGCTTTGTGAACATTGCACCGGGCGAGAGCTGTGCAGATCGCACACTCTGAGCGTTTCGTTTCCAATATATTTGTTCGTCAAATTGTGGCGTCTGACGATGCAGCAATGTGGGTGCTCTGATGTGAAAGATGACTTTTGAATATGTCCATCGTCGGCGTAGAATTGAACACAGTGTGCGCTGCCCTCCAAGGGATTTACGCATTCTGTAGGGCTGGCGTGAACTAAATTGAATTTGTCGATTATCCAAGGAATTGAACCGTAGATTAGATACGCGGCCACTACGCCCACTATGAAAAGGGCGGTTTTGACAGACATGCTATCTTGTACCTCCGATCCTTAAACCTCTGAGGTGGGTGCTATGTCCTGTAACAAATACCTTAAGCGGCAGGGCGTCAATGAAGTTACAATCCAGTCGTGACTGCTGTTGACACCTTTTTGAGGCATTTCCGGCGGCTGATGGATCACACGGACGCTCGGGCGTCATGACCAACAATCGATTGCCGCCATCGGTATCCGCTGTACCGCTTTGAATTTTAGCCCAAAAAACTGGCTAAAACAGATGCAACGATCAATACGTCGATCACCACAAAGCTCCATAAAACCCACCGACGCAGCGTCAATGTTTTGCGCAGGACGACAGCAACAGTGCCGCCGATACCCGCAGCCACTCCGCCAAGGGCACCCACGATCCAGCCTCCTGTCCCGAGCGCGATCATCCAGCCGAGAACTAGGTAGACGACACCAAAGGGAACCAATCGCAGTGTGTCGCGTGACCGACCTGCCATCAGCCATTCAGTCAGATGCCAGATCCCTGTAAACACCAAGAGGCACGCCGCAAATCCAAGTATCATCCGTTATCCTCCGTCATATCCTGCGGGCATGGAAAGCCAGCAACGCCCCAATCGATTATATCGTTTACGTGTTCTTGCAAGCTGTAGGGGGCCGGTTCGCGTCCGCCACCCGGTGTCCATGCCCAATGCAGTATCACATCGTGCCCCAGATGATCTGCCAGTTCTATAAAATCGCGCCCTCCGTTCCGCTCTGGATCGCGCAGTTGGGCACATATTTCCTCGCTGGTACGGCCAAACCACGCGGCTTCAACCGGTGGCAATCTCCAATCAGCCGCGACGCGCGGTGCAGCATGTGCCTGCTCATTGCCCCGTCCCGTATCACCGGTGTGGATATGGCACGTCGAGCACATGATGGTTTCCGCGCCGATGCGGCTTTCGCCTGCGTTGATATTCATCCCATGAGGACGTGTCCGACCATAGCTGGGGCCAGACCACATCGGACGATGATCACTGCCAACATGGCAATTTGAACATCTTGGGTGGCTTGCAACCTGATGGATCCGTGTCCAAGCTTCAAGACCGGCCTCGGAACTGACGCTGCCTTCGGCTGGAACAGTCAGCGTGACCGAATTTTCGGAAGACATCGCTAGGCTCCCCACCAGTGTCAGTGGAAGTATCATACTCAAGGTGGCTAAACGGAGCATCTGGAGGATCCTCTTTGTGTGGTTTTGGCGAAATGATGACGGCGGTGCGGGAAAACGTTGGAGCGAACGATGAGGTTGATCTGCTGTACTCGGACATCGCTGGCGGTCACAGGTAAAGGGCGGAGGCGCAGGTGCGCCCCCGAAGATCAGACGAAATCGATGAATTTGTTGAACGGCATTTCGCGCAGGCGTTTGCCGGTTGCGGCAAAAATCGCATTGCCCAAGGCTGGTGCGGCAGGGGGTACGGTCGGTTCTCCAATGCCTCTGATCTTATTGCCGTTTTCCAAGCCTCGCACTTCGATCGGCGGGCACTGGTATAATCGCATGCCCTCGTGGGCGTGATAATTCGACTGCTCGGCCATTCCATCGGCATAGGTGATTTCGCAATTTATGGCGTGGCCAAGGCCAAAAACCACACCGCCCTGCACCAAATTTTCAAAGTTTACAGGATCCACCACTGTGCCCACATCGCAGGCCACCCACACATGATCAAGCCGGATCGCTCCATCCACAACAGAGACTTGAACCACCTCAGCCGCCGGGACACCGAAGGATTCGACAAAGGCAACGCCTTTGCCAGTTCCTTTGGCAAGGGGGGCGCCCCAGTTTGACATATCACCGACGGCTTCCAAAACTTGACGGCTGACTTTGTGCTTTGTCAGTCGAATACGTTCCATGAGTGGATCGGCCCCGGCCGCATGGATCAATTCATCCAGCGCAGTATCAAAGAAAAACCCGCCCGCAGGCGCGCCCACCGAACGCCAAGATGATGATGGCGCCAGCTCCGGCGCACGATAGGCACGAACGCGATAGTTCGGAATGGCATAAGGGTTGTTCCAAGCCCCGTTTGCCAATTGCATATCAGGACCCGGAAAGGCCAACCCGGACCGGCTCCCCTGACTGGCCAACACAGAGGGTGCCGCTATTTCCAGGTCGATCGTATTTACCTGGCCATTGGAAACGGTGCCTTTTGCCCGTCCCATCGCAATGTGACGTGGGAAATCATGGGCAAAGTCTTCTTCTCTGGAATAGGTGAGCTTAATGGGTATGCCGCGCATCTGATTAGCAATTTCAACCGCTTGCTTTACAAAGTCGAATTCCAACCGATGTCCAAAGCTGCCGCCAGAATATTGATTATGAAAGACAACCTGATCTGACCGATGACCCGTGACTGCGGCGACTTGGTCAGTCAGCATGGTTTGGAATTGATGCCCGGTCCAAACCTCGATCTGATCATCTGTGACCAAAACCGTCGCATTCAAAGGTTCTAACGGGGCATGAGCAACATAAGGCGAGCGATATTCGGTATTTATCACTGTCCCTATTGCAACAGCTGCTTCAGCGTCGCCGTCATCGCGCCAAGTGGCATCAAGCACGTCTGCATTGAAGGACTGTGTCAACGTTTCCCAATGATCGATTTGCTCGGCGGGGTAGGGCGCAGGTCCCCATACACAGTCC
>JAYQEA010000031.1:13181-36509 GCA_038138625.1 Roseivivax sp. | reverse complement strand
GCTTACGAAGCACTGGCCGAAGGTGTGGTGGTGACCGACACGATCACCGTCTTTGTCACCTCGGACAATGGCGCGAATGTTGCAGGCGACGACCAGATCAGCCAGGTCATCACCGTTCACCTCGAAGGTGAAAACGATCTGCCGACCTTCTCGGCCATCGATGATGCGGGTGCAGTCGAAGAAGACACCACGCTGAGCGATACCGGCGACTACGACGTCGCGGACGTGGATGTGGGCGACACCCATGACTTCTATGTGGACGACGGCGCCGGCGCTAACGCAGCGTCCAAGGTGGGTACCTATGGGACGCTGGCCATGGATCAGGCCACTGGCACCTGGACCTACACCCTTAACAACGCGGATGCTGCGGTTCAGGCTCTGGCCGAAGGTGAAACCGACACCGACGTCTTTACCGTGATTGCCGAAGACAACCATAGCGGTCAGGTCACTGACACGGTGACGATCACCGTGACCGGTGATGGCGACGACGCCGTGATCTCGCTGGCGGGGGGGGCAGACACCTCGACCACCGAAGATGCGGACAGCGCGGCCTCGGGCGACTTTGACGAGACCGATGTTGATCTGATCGACACCCACCAGTGGTTCGTGGACAACGGTGGCGCCAATGTTGGTTCGCTGGCAGGCACCTACGGTACCCTGACCATGACCGAAGCCACTGGCGTCTGGTCCTATGCGCTCAACAACGGCAGCGCGGCGGTTCAGGCCATCGCGGCGGGCGAGACGGAAACCGACAGCTTCACCATTGCGGTGCTGGATAGCGGCGGCAACCGCGTCACCCAGACGCTGGACATCGACGTCAACGGCGCCAATGACGCGCCCGAAGAGATTGCCGTTGGCAACCTGGATCTGGGAACGCTCAACGAAGGCGACAGCTTCATCTTCACCAATGCGGTGATGACGGCAGACTCGACCGACGTGGATGGCGATGCGCTGATCATCACCTGGACCGGTTTCTCGTCGGAGGGGGCCACGATCAGCGTCGACGGTCTGGGCAACGTAACCTACGATGCCACGGCGGTTGCTCTGGGCGCAGGCAATGTGACCGACACCTTCACCTTCACTGTGTCGGACGGCACGACCTCTTACGTCGCAACTGCAGAGATCGACATCATCGATATCTGATCGCCGGTTCAATCCATGACAAAAGGGCCGGAGGTGGCGACCTCCGACCCTTTCGCTATGTGCCCTAGCGGCCTCGCCGTTTGACGTTGCCGCCGCGTTGACCCGGGCGGCCCGCCGTTGACCGACCTTTGGATTTCACCGCCGCCTCAGAGGCTGCGTCAATGGCGGATTGCCGGGCCAGCGGGTCATCGGCCACGGCCAGTTCCACTGCTTCCAGTCTTTTGACCTCGTCTCGCAGGCGTGCGGCCTCTTCAAACTCCAGATTTTCGGCCGCCTTGCGCATGTCGGTGCGCAGCCCGTCCAGAACGGCCTGCATATTCGCGCCGGCCTTTGGAGTGTCGACCGTGGCCGTAACCCGAGACATGTCCGTGTCGCCTTTGTAGAGCCCTGCGAGGATGTCTTCGACGTTCTTTTTGACAGTCGCGGGTGTGATCCCGTGTTCCTTATTATAGGCGATCTGCTTGGTACGACGGCGGTTTGTTTCGGCAAGTGCGCGCTCCATGCTGCCTGTGATCCTGTCGGCATACATAATGACGCGGCCGTCGGCGTTTCGGGCTGCACGGCCAATGGTCTGGATGAGCGATGTCTCTGACCGCAGGAAGCCCTCTTTGTCGGCGTCCAGAATAGCCACCAATCCGCATTCGGGAATATCCAACCCTTCGCGCAGAAGGTTGATGCCCACCAGGACGTCAAACGCACCAAGGCGCAGGTCACGCAGTATTTCGATCCTTTCGATGGTATCTATGTCTGAATGCATATAGCGGATCTTGATCCCCTGTTCATGCAGGTACTCGGTCAGATCCTCGGCCATGCGTTTGGTGAGGGTGGTGACAAGGGTGCGGTACCCATCGGCCGAAACCCGGCGGATTTCGTCGAGTAGGTCATCGACCTGCATGTCGACGGGGCGGATTTCAACCTCGGGGTCCAGCAAACCGGTGGGTCGGATCACCTGTTCGGTGAATACGCCGCCTGCCTGCTCAATCTCCCATGAGGCGGGGGTTGCAGAGACATAGACCGATTGGGGGCGCATGGCGTCCCACTCTTCGAACTTGAGCGGACGGTTGTCCATACAGGATGGCAGGCGGAACCCGTGTTCGGCCAAGGTGAACTTGCGCCGGTAGTCCCCCCGATACATGCCGCCGATTTGTGGGATGGAGACATGGCTTTCATCTGCAAAAACGATTGCGTTGTCTGGAATGAATTCGAACAGGGTTGGGGGCGGTTCGCCGGGTGCCCGCCCGGTAAGATAGCGGGAGTAGTTTTCGATCCCGTTGCACACCCCGGTCGCCTCGAGCATTTCGATGTCAAAGTTGGTTCGTTGTTCCAGCCGCTGCGCCTCGAGCAGTTTGGAGTCACCAACCAATTGATCCAGCCTCTGGCGAAGCTCTTTCTTGATTGCAATGATGGCTTGGTTGATCGTTGGCTTTGGGGTGACGTAGTGGCTGTTTGCATAGATCCGAATACGTTCAAAAGTTCCGGTTTTCTCTCCGGTCAAGGGATCGAATTCTGTGATCGATTCCAGTTCGTCGCCAAAAAAGGACAGTTTCCAGGCGCGATCCTCGAGGTGTGCGGGAAATATTTCCAGACTGTCTCCTCGGACCCTGAAACTGCCACGCTGGAAGGATTGGTCGTTCCTGCGATATTGCTGCGCAACAAGGTCGGCCATGATATCGCGCTGGTTATAATCCTGTCCGACATGAAGATCCTGGGTCATGGCGCCATATGTTTCGACGGATCCGATACCGTATATGCAACTGACCGAAGCAACGATGATCACATCGTCGCGTTCCAGCAAGGCCCGTGTCGCAGAATGGCGCATTCGGTCGATTTGTTCATTGATCTGGCTTTCCTTCTCAATGTAGGTGTCAGATCGCGCGACGTAGGCTTCGGGCTGGTAGTAGTCATAATAGCTGACGAAATATTCGACCGCATTGTCGGGGAAAAAACCTTTGAACTCTCCGTATAACTGGGCCGCCAGTGTTTTGTTAGGAGCCAATATGATCGCAGGGCGCTGTGTCTCTTCTATGATTTTGGCCATGGTAAAGGTTTTTCCGGTACCAGTCGCCCCAAGCAAAACCTGATCACGTTCCCCATCGGCAATGCCGTTTGAAAGCTCTTTGATGGCCGTAGGCTGGTCGCCTGCTGGTGAAAATTCCGATTGCATACGGAATTGTATGCCGCCTTCCAGTTTGTCACGCGCCACGACCTTGGTTGGTCGTGCGACATCGGATTTGTCAGAGTGAGCGTAGGGCATGACGAGGCTCCTGCAAGGTTTGTTAAGACAGATGTGTTCCGGATGGTCGTGAGTGCAAGCCCTGCGTCGCTATTCGCAAAAATTTGGTATCAATTTCTGTCGTAATTTTACGCCCAATTTCGTTTGATCCGCTGAAACCATCCTGTGCCGTGGAGCAAATATGTCCATCGCAATGCGTCCGCACACACAATCTGTATTGTGTTTCAAACCACCTGCGGATTGTAGAGGCGGTCTGGATCAACAATCTTTTGCTCGGTTTATTTTACAATGCTCTTTTGGGATGTATGAACCAGACGGCACTCTAGCCTTGCCTGCACGGTCTTTATATCGCATATTTGCTTTAAAAAAAACAGAGGTCAGGTTATGGGCGCACGAATATATAAGCCGGCAAAAACGGCAATGTCATCGGGAATGGCAAAAACTCAGAGTTGGATTTTGGAATACACAGCAGACGCGGCACGTTCTGTAGACCCGCTGATGGGGTGGACGTCTTCATCCGACACGCAGTCGCAGGTAAAGCTGCACTTTGAGAGCAAAGAAGCGGCAATGGACTATGCACGCACACATCAGATCGATGCGGCAGTCATTGAGCCAAAAGCACGCAAGGCCAACATCCGGCCGCGGGGCTATGCTGAAAATTTTGCGACGGATCGTCGGGCACCGTGGACTCATTAGGTAAAAAACATGGTGTTTTTGCCGAGGTGAGATCAAGCCTAACACCTTTTTGAGTCACAGATTCGTAAATATGAGTTTTTGAGACTTAAAAAGGCAAACATCGATCATGAAAAAAATCAGATGTTTTTGCCCAACGTCGCCTTGGCCGCATGTTTTTGCCCAACTTGTGTTTCAAACTGGCCGTAATTAGCGTTTTGGTTGTGTTTGAGGTTTTTCAAATAATCGGAAAAAAGCTAAATTTCACAATAATGTGAGTAATTTAGTTGAAAATCTGTGAAAAACCTCACGAAAATTCACAACTCGCTGTGTGAGCTGTCACATACGCATTTTGTGCTATCTCACGTTCCAATTGAAACGTATTTTAGACATAAATATCGACTAATGTTCTCTAATGGTTTGACCCTGAAAGGCTCCAACAAATGGCAAGAATTAGCGTTTTCGGCATAGGATATGTAGGCGTAGTAAGCGCGGCGTGTCTTGCGCGTGACGGTCACACAGTGATCGCAGTGGACGTTGATCCAGGAAAGATTGCGTCGATTAATGCAGGTCGCACACCGATCGTTGAAAACGGCCTTCCGGAACTGATTGAAACGGCTGTCTCAGAAGGCCGCTTGTCGGCAACTGATGATGTTCAATATGCTGTAGATAATACAGACGCTTCCTTCATCGCTGTTGGGACACCGTCGGCCCCTGATGGATCCGTAGGTTTGGTCTACGTTGATAAGGTTTGTGAAAACATTGGCAAGGCGTTGATGCACAAAGACGCGTTCCACTCTGTTGTTATTCGATCGACGATCGTTCCGGGATCCTGTGACGAAACCTGCATCCCGACACTTGAACGCGAAAGCGGTAAAACAGCTGGTCAAGATTTCGGGGTGGGGTACTATCCGGAGTTTTTGCGCGAAAGCACTGCAATTGAGGATTACTATGATCCGGGCTTGATCGTCTTCGGAGCGATGGACGAGGGTACCGCCGAAATCCTTACAGATTTGAACAAAGACCTGCCTTGTGAAATTCACGTTGTGGATCTTCGCACCGCTGAGATGGTTAAATATACCTCCAACAGCTGGCGTGCTGTCAAAGTTACCTATGCCAACGAAATTGGCAATATCGCGAAAGCCTGTGGTCTCGACGGCCAACGGGTTATGGAAATCCTGACCTCGGATACGAAAGCGATTATATCCAAGTTTTTCATGCGGCCCGGGTTTGCCTTTGGTGGATCTTGTCTTCCCAAAGACGTCCGTGCGCTGCGCCATCTGGCAGCTGAGAAGGGCGTCTCTGCGCATATGATGAACGCCGTGCTAGAGGCGAACGAGGCGCAGATAGAAAAGGCAGTCTCTATGGTGGAGAGTGCCGGGGCCAAAGAGGTTGGATTTGTTGGTGTCGCCTTCAAGTCAGGGACTGACGACCTGCGCGAAAGCCCGCTGGCTACGCTGGCGGGGCGGTTAATAGACAATGGCATTGATGTTAAAATTTACGACCCGTACGTAAAAGAGGCCTTCGACGAAGAGCAACCGGGTGCGGGCCGTGGTAACGAAGTGATCCCAAATCTGGCAGACCGGATTGTTGGCGATCTGACAAGTATGATTAACGGCTCGGACGCGATTGTTGTTGGCAACGTCTATGACGAAACAGTTGCCGAGCTGAACGAAGTGGCCAGGTCCAAGCCTGTTGTGGATCTCACCCGCTTTAACAAGGAACTCGTCTCTAACGGTATATATGAAGGGATCTGCTGGTAGGCGGGCCGTCCGCAGCCGGTACGGAAAATAGGTTTAGGTATGTCAAGGATCCTCCCAGCACTCTCGCATTTTGCGTATATAGCAGTCATCATATTGCTGGTCACGGCTGTGCCTAAAGGCACACTGGGGAATTTGGCAGAGTCGCAAGCAACATTAGTGGTTGTCGGGATTATTGGTTTCTGGCGGTACTGCTGGTCGACTTTGAATTTTATCCGGGCAATTATCTATCGTCGTATGATTTGGCCGCTGCGGAAGCGTAGGGTTCATAAGCGGTACCATGATAGCGGAATTATCAGTCACGCCTATTTCATGGTAACAACGTATCTGGTGGAAACAGAAACGACAGTCATGGTTTATAACCGGCTGTTTGCTGCGGCTGCCAACTCTCGGGGTGGATCTACTGTCGTGGCCTCGGTTGTGTACGGTGCAGATGAGCGTCTGATCCAGCAGATATACGACTCGCACCCTGATGACATGTCTGATGTCCGCCTTATCATTGACCGGATTCCATCGAACGGAAAACGAGATGCGATCGCTAAAGCGTTGAATATCATTCGCACATTCAATCCCAGCCACCGTGATATCTGTGTCTTTGTGGATGGTGACACAGTCGTACCATACGACATCATATCTGAATCTGCGCCTGTTCTCACAACACCCGGGGTTGGAGCGCTTACCACTGACGAAGGCGTTTTGATTGAAAAGCGTAACCTTTTCCGCGATTGGTTTGTTCTGCGCTTCAACCAGCGACAAGTTATGTTTTGTAGTCAGGGTCTGTCCAAGCATGTTCTGACACTGACGGGGCGCATGTCGGTGTTCCGCGCGGACCTTGCGGCGAATCCCAGCTTTATAGAGGGCGTTGACCACGATACGATCAGCCACTGGCGCCTGGGGGAAATCAAATTCCTTACCGGAGACGATAAATCCACATGGTACTGGTTGCTGAAGAACGGCTACGAAATGTGGTATCTGCCAGACGTTCGATCCTGGTCTGTTGAAACTCAGCCGCGTGAGACCTTCGTTGAAAGCGCCTATGTGTTGATGATCCGCTGGTTTGGAAACATGATGCGTACAAACGGTCGCGCACTGGCAGTAAGCCCCGCTTTGATCGGTCCATACACTTGGTACGCAATTTTGGATCAACGCTTGTCGCCTTGGACAACCCTGTTAGGTCCGATTTCCGTCATGATTGCAGCTACGATCTATGATATTAATGTCATCCCTCTTTATATCGCTTGGGTTCTTGCCACACGTTACATTTTCTGTGTGATCATTAACCTTTTCCGAGGAACCTGGTTCCCGGTAACGCATGCTCCGATCCTTTATTTTGGGCAGGTATTCGGCGCAGCGGTTAAAACCTTCGTCCTCTTTCGTCTTAACAAGCAAAGATGGACCCGACAGGCTGCCGCAGAAGAAGCCCAATCAGCCAGTGACCGACAAAAGTCACAAGAATCCCTTATCCACCATGTTCTTGGAATTGCATGGTTGTGTTTGGGTGTCTTTTTTCTGTCGCAAGTATGAGTGCATCTCCGTAAGGGAAGTGGATACCGATAATGACGCAGCAAACCTACCTTGAAGACGAGTCGAACGCGACGATCCCTGTGGACTTTGCCTACGACACAGAACACCCGGTTCTTCCGATCCCGTTCACGGTCATCATTGGTGATCGCAAATTTGAAGGGTCCGGCCTGTCAGTTACAGCAGCCTTTATTAAAGCACCGGGCCCTTTTGACCCGGGTTTGGCAGGAAAAAAATTCGTATCGCGCCTGCAATTTGATTTTGATGGCTTCACAGTAAATCTCTATCCAGAGTGCGTGGTTGCAGGGTCTCGCAAAGATGGTGAGATCGCCTTGCAGTTCCTTGATCCAACTGGTCCGCATCTTCCCCAACTGCGCTACATCCTAAATAGCTATATCGCCGGGGATTTCGTTACCATGGGCTCGATGATGAGCTACACGGGTCCCAGCAAACCAGCGACCTCCGCCAGTGCGGCAGAGCCGACGCCGGATGATCCCGATCGACGCTGGCGCAGTCTTGCCGTAGCGGTTCTTTCGGCCATGTTGATTTTGTTTGCTGCGAACGTGTTGATCAATCGCTTTACGACGACGTATGAACCGCGCCCCGTTTTTATTAACCAAGATGGCACTGTCATGCGGGCGACGGTGGATGGCCAGATAACGGCGATCAATCAAAGCGCCACTGCTGGTGACACAGTCTTTGCAGTGCGATCGGTTCAGGGGGATACGTTGTCCTTTCAACTTCCTTGCGATTGCACCGTTTCTGTCGCTAGCGGAGTTGTCGTCGGATCTACGGTTCTGAAAACAGATCCTGTCTTGTCATTTCATTACAATGACCAGACTGTGACGGCCCGCACACAAATGAGCGTCGAAGGTTTAAACCGCGCGCAGGCTGGTGAAATTGTGTACTTGGACATAGCTGACGGTCCAAGCATTCCGGTTCGCGCCATCGTGGATTCCAATACAATGGCGACGGCTCAGCGCGGCGAGCTCTACCTGCCCGTTGTTCTGCAGCCGTTGCGTAACGACGTAGATCTGTCGCCTTGGCAGGATCAGACGGCGCGGGTGCGACTGCACCGTCCCCTCTTTGGTGGTGCGTTACATCGCCTGCGGGAATCGGTGTTATGACCCAGATATACCCGCTAATTATTTGCGGCGGGAACGGTACGCGTCTGTGGCCGATATCCCGAACGCAAAGCCCCAAACAGTTCCAAAAGGTCGCCGGGCCTGACAGCAAGACCTTTTTCCAGACAGCCGTTGAGCGCCATGTGGGCGAAGGTTTTGCAGATCCTGTGATTATCACATCGGTCAGACATCGGAAGGCCGTCCATGAACAGCTGGCTGAACTGGGTGTGCGCGCCGATGTTATTCTTGAACCCACCGGCCGAAATACAGGTCCTGCGGTTTTGGCTGCATCATTGATGTTGCAAGAAAGAGATCCTGATGCCGTCGTGCTCGTGGTACCTGCAGACCACGTGATACGGGGTGATATCAACTCGACGATCAAGGCAATGTATACTGCTGCCAATGATGGCTATATTGTCACCTTTGGTATAAAGCCTCGCTACGCTGAAACGGGGTTCGGTTACATCGTCGATAACGGTCCCATCATTGGATATAATGGGCTGCGCGAGGTGGAGCGCTTTGTCGAAAAACCGCCGACGCGCAAAGCACGTCTGCTGGTAGAAAGCGACATAGCCTATTGGGCTTCGGGGATTTCAATGTTCTCGGTCGGTACCATTTTGGAAGAATACACCAAATACCAACCGCAGACGGTGGAGTCCGTTCGCAAGGCATGGGCCCGAGGAGAAGAGCGCGATGAAGGGCGTTTGCTGAATGCCATTCGCTTTAGTGAAGCCACTGCTGACCCTACTGAAAGCGCCGTTTTTGAGAAGACGGACAAGATCGCTTTGGCAGCTTTGGATGTTGATTGGTCTGATGTCGGCAGTTGGTCGGCAATGTATGATATTTCTGAGCCCAACCATCAGGGCAATGTCCTACAAGGCGATGTCATTGCAGTTGAAACAACAAACTCAATGGTGCGGTCTGAAAACCGTCTGGTGACGCTGGTTGGTGTTAAGGACATTATCGTTATTGACACTCCGGACGCATTGCTGGTGACCCAAGTGGGTCACTGTCAGGACGTGAAAAAGGTGGCAACTTACCTCAAAGATAACAAACGTCTTGAGGCGGAACGCCATACCGGAAAGGCACATGAGGATGGCTTGACCCGTCTTGTTGCCAGTGACAGCGTAGGTGTGAGCACTGCGAAACTGGCCCCCGGGCAAACCTTGGTCATCGCTCCGGCCTCCAACCGAGAGGTCATAGTTGTACGGGGTGAGGTGTCAATGAAGGAAGGGTTTTCCCAGAGGACACTGCGGGAAGGAGCACGTATGGACATGACTGTATCAAATCACGCGCAATTCCAAAATAATACTGGTAAACAGGTAGAGTTGCTTTTCCTTGAGGTAACCCCGCCAACGGTGCTGTCAGATGATAAAATTCTGACTTTAAAGAGCTATGCCTGAGCGCATGTATTCATACATCCGGCGCACCATTTGGGTGTGCCTGTCGGCAGCTCTTATATTATCTGCGCCCGCCGCCCGGAGCGATATCGATCCAGACGCGTTAGATGATAGCGTCCGCGTTGCAATCAAGACATTGGATGAAATCTTGCGGGCTGGCCCGCGTCCGGAAATTCAGGCGGCCACTCTCATCCAAGACACGGGCCTCAGTGTTTTCACCGGTGAAGCGACACAAACGCTAGAGGTGGTGTCTTCCGCACGGGGACTAGGCCTTGATCGCGTTTCAGCTCGAATGACGGATTTTCGGTTGACGCTTGGTCAGATTGCACAGCTTTACGGCGCGCAGGACAATACTGTGGTGGTCGAGGCACAAAGTCTGCCTGGCGCGCAAGCTTTGGTCATAGACCGTGGAACGGTGACTGTTGAAAGCCTGTTCGAGGCAGCGCGCGTTGCAGGTGTTCAGGATGACGGTGGCTCGGGCTATAACTTGTTGCGTGCTCCGTTGATTATTGGTGCTGATGCCACCCTGGTTTTGTCTCCAGGCGATGTTTTAAGACTAAGCCGCCCGGATGGCGCGTTTATCGCAAATTTCGGTCGTATTGAAGTTATTGGCGCAACGATTGAAGGTGTCGGTCCAACAAATCCAAACGCGACAGAATTCCTGCCCTTTGTCGTAAATGCGGGCGGTGCATCCGTTGTGGCGCGGAACAGCCATTTTCGTGCGTTAGGCTTTGGATCCGAAGCCAAGTTCGGCGGTTTTTCTATTGTTCGCAATCCGGTCTTGGTGCGCCGTGACGAGATTGTGATTGAGGGCAATGTTTTTGAGAACCTGAATTCAGTGGCGCTTTCGTTGTCAGATAACGTTGTGATCAGAAACAATAGGTTTCGAAACAGTCGTGCTGCGGCTTTGATTATTTCAAGAACAAACAATGCCAAAGTGATTGGAAACGTCTTTTTTGGTCCTTTGCCGGAAACGTATGGAAGATTGCCATCTGCATCGAATGCAGTGAGGATCAACTTTGCCAGTCGCAATGCACTGGTTTCAGGAAACGTTATCATACATGGGTTTCGGGCGGGTGTTGCCGTTCGAACACGTAGCCATTCGGTACGTATTGAGAACAATATCATCTACAACCGTGGGGGCGCTGGCGTGACCCTGAGGGATGTAAACTGCGCGGTCGTGAAGAATAACGTCGTCGTAGACAATCACCAAAAAGGCGTCGAAATTCGCTCGGGCAGTCGCGCGGTCATCAAGGGCAATCTTTTGCTCGGCAACCGTAGTCCGGCTGTGTACCTTGCCGACCAGCAGGACAACGAAACCACGCTGATCGAGGAAAACACCTTTGTACGCAATGGCGCCGGGCTGGGTGGCGCGACCGGTGCGGTTTATGCCTTAGTTGGTAACAATTTTGCCAAACAATTTCCCCGCTTTGTTCAAGGTGATCTGGCACACCTAAGTAATCAGGTAATCGACGCCCTCGGGGGCGAATCACCTTTGGTATTGACTGCTGGAGGCCTGATGAACGTTCCTGTTCCGAACGTCTCTTGTACCGAGTGAATAAGTGTTAGGAGAATCCGATGCGCTCATCTCTGCGAAGTTTTCTGGCTCT
The DNA here is from genome assembly GCA_038138625.1 of Roseivivax sp. Lineage (GTDB taxonomy): Bacteria > Pseudomonadota > Alphaproteobacteria > Rhodobacterales > Rhodobacteraceae > JAQXDR01. The sequence continues at coordinate 25,046 of JAYQEA010000031.1, read as the reverse complement.
TGGCCTGATCGTGGTGCTGGCCGTGCCGGTATCTGCCCAAAAAATCGAGATCACCGATCTACCTTTGCCCCGTTCGCCAATTTCGAAAGAAAGCCGCTTGATCAATGTTGTTGTTGATCCAGGGTTGAAAAGTATGTCGGCCCTGCCCACGCAGGAGCTTCGTGATGCGCGGGCGGCTTTGACCGCGAAACAACCGGTCTCTCCCGACATCTTACGCCGACTTGCCGAGTTACGCGAAACCATGGCGGCGGCGCGTTATGTGGAATATCTAAGCGGATTGAGGCAGGTGGAAGCTGTGGATGCACTCGGTCAGCCCATGTTGCAAATTCTTCCATCTACTGGAGAGATCCCAGGCTACACAGGCACGAACTATAATTCTGATGTCGCCTATTTCGGAGCTATCGCCGTGGGTGGCGGGCGCAACTGGGTTCTGGACGACATGCTTGAAGCCATGCGTTTTCTTGATCCAGCCACGGAACCCAGGGCCCGGATAAATACATACATCAAGATGTTGTACCCACAGGCCTGGGCTGGAAACGAATTGGCTCTGGACGCCGTCATCGAATTCAATGGAGACGGCAAATTGTTTGGGCGACTGTCCGAACGTACCCGGCTTAAGATAGAAGACACACTGTCAAATCTGGGAACTGGGCGCGGGGAAATGAAACGTGCCTTGGCCATATTGTCGCGAACGAACCGCACCCAGTCTGACATCGACGAAGCCATACCACTTTTGAGGGTCGCGCAGGGATCTGAAACCCTTGCAATTGCGACCATGGCGACCAACCTGATCAACCATTTCTCGGGAACACCCGGTCTTGGGCTGACGACCAATTGACCCTTAGAGCGAGCAAAGCCATGCAAAGATTTATCAAGCGATTGGCAGCAGCAGCTGTAATGACGACCCTTTTAGCAACGGGCGCAACGGGCCTGAAGGCTGAATCAACGTATGGCTGTATCGACCTGGATGGATTTCAATACATGCCAAGTCTAGAAGGGCTAGATGGCGTTTTCTTTAGGATTTTCCCTGAGCTTCGCAATTTTCATGCCTTTTCAGATGAGACTGTCGAAGATATGGCCCGCTTAAGCGAGGTTCTACGCGCTCGGGGCACAACGTTGGTCTATGCGCCAATACCGCCCAAATCCATGGTTATGACGGAACATCTGCCGCGGCGTGCCTTTGACTATGGTTTTGATCCGCAGCTGGCAACGACGGTCTATGACGATATGGTTCGACGGCTTCGCGAGGCCGGTGTTGTAACGGCAAATGTTCGCAAAGGGCTTGTCGTCGGTGCACGCGGAGGTGAGCCGTATTTCAAGACAGACTACCGACTGAATGCGCTTGGTGCGCAACTCGTTGCTCAAACGGTTGCGACCGCCCTGTCTGGTGTGGATGAAAACTCTGTCATGTTTGGCGTGGGGTCCCAACCATCAGGTCAAGTCGAGATCAAATCGCCGATGCGCGATATTTTGCAACGGCATTGTTCGCTGGAACTACCCCGGGCAAGTACGTCAACCTATGACGCCGCGATGATGACGGCTGCGCGAAACGGGTTTGATAATCCGGTCCTGCAACGAGGCCGCCAAGCGACAGTGACATCAAATCCAAGAACATCCTCTTCCCGTCCGGCTTTCAACGGTTCGGGATCGGCGTTGTCGAATGAGTCAACATTCGGTTCGCGACAGACTGCAGGATCGGCGCTGATAACCTCTGAAAACTTTGGACGATCACCAGTCCTGACACAGCGTCGCGAAATTCCGGTACCTCGACCTGGTATAGGAGGTAACCTGGTACTGGTAGGCACGGAATACACTGCCACGCAAGAGGCGGGAATGGCGGCCGCCATGCAAGCCTACACAGGGATGTCTGTGACAACTTATGCCTTGGAAGACGGGGGTGCCTACGGTGGGATCTCGTCCTACCTCACCAACGGCGGCTCTGATGCGTCCGTTCTGGTTTGGGAAAATCCGGTCTACAACAACCTTGCGCAATTTGGCGACCAACCGATGAGCGAATTGATCGCTTCGTCAAATGGGTCATGCAGCATCACGATCCCTTTGAATATGGCGGCTGGCAGTACCACTGCAACGGCTGATTTGGGACGGATAAACCAAGGCAATGCCAACACATTGTTTCTGGATACTGATGGAGCCGATGCAAAAGAGGTGAAGTTCACTTTCACAGGAAACAATGGTTTCGAACGGACAAAATTTGTAACCCGCCGCTCCGACACAGCCCGATCCTCAAGATTCTTTGTGACACTGACAGGGCTCTGGAACGACGGCGTTCGATCCGTATCGATACAATCCGATGTCGCTCTGGGTGCCGCCCCGCGCCTGACAGCCTGCACAAATTAAGGAGTTTTTGACTATGTACCGCTCCATCTCGGCTGTGATAGCAGCAACACTTCTCTCTTGCAGCTTCACAACATCAGTGCAGGCGCAAAATCGCACAATCGATTTTGCATTCTTTCCGCCCCAGATTGATGTCGGTGAAGTGTGTATACAACCTGTCAGCCCGGCAAGGCTTCAGACCAGCCCAGAGGTTGTTTCTGGAGCTTTGGGAAATAACCAGCGTATCAATTTCTTACGCAGGGATATCGCTCGGCTGCAGGCCGAGGACCCCGTGCTTTGGTTCGACTTTATTGAAGCACTGATCGGGTTGCGCGGACGGGTGGATCCGGAGTTTGCCGGTATTGAGGAAACGATCAGCCGTATTGCGCTTTATATTGATGCCGGCCGTATGGAGCAATTGGTCACTGAAGGCCTGGTCGCCGATCTGCGCAAGCAACAAGAGCTGATGGACAGCTCTCAAAGATTGACCCTTGCACAATATTATCTGAACGGGATCGGTGTTGAAGCCGATGTCCCCTTTGCGCAGCAACTGATTTTGCGTGCTGCATATCAGGGGAATTCAAACGCGCTTCTGCAGGTCGCGCGTTTTGCGCTGGAAGGCCGGCCGATCCAGGACTGGAACGCGCCGCTTGATGTGACCGTGTCTACAGCGCTGGGTGGGCTTTTAGGGCGCGTTAACCCCGGGATCTGTGGTCGGGCCGAGCGTATTGCCGAGGAATACCTAAATGGTGGGGTGGTGTCACGAAACGAGGATGTCGCCTATGCATGGTACAGGTTTGCGGCCGACCTCGGCAGCGCCACGGGCGCATGGCGCATGGTGGAATACCATTTGAACGCCGACACTTCGGATAAAAATAATGCGGAAATGCTATATTATCTGCGTCTGGCGGTAGACCGTGGCATTGCGGTAGATGCGGCCGCAGTCTCGGAAATTGCTCAAGCGAGCCGTGTGACAGAGAACGAAATTCTTAAGATCCTTGGATATAATTTCTCTGTAACCGAACAACTCAACGATAGTTTGCTTTCACGTTATTTCCAGCTGTCTTTGAAACTCGACCGTGGTCCAAATGTAGCGGAAACATCCTACGCTAAATACCTCAGAGAACTTACCCTGTTAGAGGAAGCGCCAGGTTGGATTTACACGTCTTTGGCCAAAGAAATTCTTGCCTCATCTGGCCGTTGGGCAGGAGAGGACGCAGCAATCCTTATTTTAGAAGAGGCCGCGGCGCGCGATGACGGCGAAGGGATGCAACTGCTTGCCAAACTTCTCGTGCGGCATCGTGATGATCCTGCAAGAGTGGATCAAACGATCGGCCTGTTGATGACGGCGGTTGAACGCCATGGCCTTATGGACAGCATGAATGCGCTGGATGTGCTTTACCGCTGCCAGTTGAATGATGCGCCGCGTATGGCCGAGGCCAGCCGTTGGGCGCGGGCCTACCGCGCTACGGAACATGTGCCTTTGTCCATTATCACGTCCGATTTGTTCGTTTTGGATCAAGCTCAGCGACCCCGCCATCTGGCAAAACTTCAGACACATGCTCTTGAAGGACGCTCCAGACCATCGGCTCAATTCGCTCAGATCGTTCAGAGCAACCCGAATTATACGAACTCTGCGCAGAGGTTTTGGGCCGGGCGTATCAATAGGTCGAATTCGGCCCTCAGAACCTTTGCCAAGCTGGAATTCGAACGCTCTATTAGCCCGGCAGAGCGGGATCTCGCAATGGAGCTGTATCGTCGCGTCTATCTGAATAATGGCGATGCGACTGGATTTGACCTGGCACTGGCGTTGCTTGAACATTACGGAAGAGACCAACTGGTCGCAGACGAGGCGATTGAGCTTCTCAAAAAGTCGGCAAGAATGGGTGAGGGCGCTGCCATGCGTTTGTTGGCAAAGCTCCAATCGCGCGAAGGGCGAGACCCGGCCGATGTGTTCCGTGAGTTTGAACGCGCCATCGACGAGCGCGGCGATTTTGAAGCAATCGTCTTTGCGATCCCCTATGTGAGCCGCGACAAAGTGGAAGATTATTTTGATCGGGCTGTGGCAGAAATGAAATGCAACACCAAAGATATCAATGATCTAGGAGAGGCGGCTGCCATCTGGCAAGACATGCAGCTGAGCTTTCAATGGCGCAACATCGGTTTGGCATTGGATTATGGGCACTCTTTGAACAAATATGGGGTGTCTGATCCACAGATGGATCTATGGCGGGCAGGGTCGGTCCCGTCCGAACTGCAGATCTACGAACGGTTATTGTCCGAGGGGGATACCTCAGCATATCGGCAGCTTTATGTTTTGACAGCTGATCCAGATCTGAAAAGCTACGATCCCGCGGCAGCGGCTGTCTATCTTGGTAATGTAGCTGCCCGAAATGCGCCCGGGGATGAACTCTGGGTTCTTGAAAAGTTTAGAGCCGCATCGCTTGAACTTCGGGCGGCGATTGAGGCCCAGTTCGACGTCAATTTAATCTTTTTGCAGGCCATTGACGCTGGCAGTAACGAGGCCAAATACGAATATGCCATGTACCTGCGTGAAAATGCACGCAGTCCATCGGATTTGGCCAGTTCTGCCAATTTCCTGCTAGAGGCGGCAAGTTCCGGCAACATAGATGCCATGACCGAGTATGGGTATACCTTGGCATATGGTATCGGCACGCAGCGCAATGCACGCGAGGCGTCCATGTGGCTGGAACGGGCGGCACGCTCTGGCGATCTCAGGGCTGCCTCCCTTATCGACCTGGTCAGAGTAGGCTTTGGTCAGTGAGCATGCCGCGCCTGCGTCGGTTGATATTGGCAATTTTCTGCGCAGCAACAGCCTTTCCCGTCTATGCCGCCACCAGCCAAGAGGTTTGCCCTGCCGCGCCAGAACCCGTCGTGAGCCTGTCTTTTGGCAGCCGCTATGCATCAGACAGCGATAACAGATCGGCTCTGGATGAAAAAAGCAACGCTGAAGTCGATGCTGCGCTTGAACCTGTGGATGATTTCCTGCGCTCTCTCACGCAAGCGGCGAATGCCCTTCAGACGCTTGAAAAAAAGGAACGTATTGCCGCAGCAGATTGCATCTTGCGGCAAATCGCCGTTTGGGCGCAAGCGAATGCTCTGGGTGATCTTGCCTCCAACAATGCAAAACTGACTATGGGGTCCCGGATCGCTGGCTTTGGTCTGGTTTTGATGCAGGTGGAACCACACACCAAATCTACGTCAGACTTGGACGTGATCAGGCCATGGTTGTCGGGTATGATGGCTGAGCAAATGCTGTTTTGGGAAGAAGATGCGTCAAAAGGATCCAAGCGTGGCAATCTGCGCGCATGGGCTGCGCTGGCTGGCGTCTCGGTTGGGGTCATCAACCGCGACCCGGTGATCGAAGGCTGGGCGACAGCCTCTGCAGCCTATATCATGTGTATTTCCAACGAAGACGGCAGCCTGCCGCAAGAAATGTCGCGTGGTAAATGGGCATTACACTATCAGTTACACGCCATTGCACCGCTTGTGCTGTCGACTGCATTGTTGATGCAGCAGGGTACCGACCTGACACAGCAATGCGACAATGCACTTGAACGAATAGTAGGTTTTGCGATTTCCGACTTGTCCAACGAAGGCGCGGCAAGTGAGGAGATTACAGGAGAAGCGCAGTCTCTTTTTGATGGCACACGCGAACTGAAAAACTGGCAGTTGGCATGGTTGGAAGCCTATAATTCGGTATATTTTGATCAAGATTTAGTCGAAATGACAGAAGGTTTGCGGCCACTCATCTATTCTAAATTGGGGGGTGACCAGACCCTGATTTGGGCCGGGTTGTAAATCTCCAAGGCTGGAAACCCTGATTTTTCGAAAGCCCACGTGCGTGAGACACGCGGGCTTGAACAGCAGCTTTATTGGGGTGATGGCATTTTAGCTTTGCGTAGATAGGGCAAGACGACATCCAACTCACCATAGCGGTCCCGGGCCTGGTCGTCATTCAGCGCGACCGCCACGATGACATCCTGTCCCAGGGCCCAATTGGCTGGTGTGGCAATCGGATTGCCATAAGTGGTCTGTAAGGCATCAACTGCGCGCAGAATTTCAGCAAAATTGCGACCAACGGTCATCGGATAGGTCATCACCAACTGGACTTTTTTATCGGGGCTTATGATGTAGACCGAACGGACGGTTGCACTGTCAGCCGGGGTCCGTCCGTCAGGCAGATAGGCATCCGCCGGAAGCATACCAAATGCTTTGGAGACGTTCAGCCCGATGTCTGCCACGATTGGAAAGCCAGCGTTGGTTCCAGCGACCTTTTCGATGTCTTTTTTCCAGCCTTTGTGATCCTCGACACCGTCAACAGATACGCCCATCACCTTTACGCCGCGCTTTGCCCATTCTTCAGACAGTTGTGCGACAGCTCCGAATTCGGTGGTGCAGACGGGTGTAAAGTCTTTGGGATGACTGAAAAGAATGGCCCAACTATCGCCAACCCAGTCATGCAGGCCAAGGACCCCTTGGTCTGTCTCGACTGTCAAATCGGGAATGATATCATTGATGCGCAGGCTCATTGTGGACTCCGTGAGTTGTTTTGCATGCCTTAGAGCCAATCAGCCGATAAACAAAGTAGATTCCCCGACATACGATCGGTCAATGTTGCACAATCAATGTGCCGGGTGGCACATAAACCGCTTGTCCACTAAAATTAGCCGGTATCCGTAAACTGCGTTGGGCATATACGCTGGATGGAGTGAGCTTTTGCCCGTGCATCGTACAGCGCCTTTTCAAACGCATCGCTGGCTTCACCTGCACTGCCGATTTGGGACAACGCGATCCCTCTTGCAAGCCGGATGATAGCCCCCTGTACCTGTCATAAAGGGGCCAAGTTCATCAAAGCATCGGCAACCCCAGAAATATTGCAGAACCGAAGCTTTTTGAGGTCTTGATACCGATCATTCAGACGTGCAATGGATTTCATTGTTCTGGTCATTCCTCTCAGCCAAAGACAAAAAAGGTTCTGGTGAAAATGGCTCTTGCCCACGTCTTGAAGGGCGTTTTTCGCGTGCGGCTTTTTCTTTCTGATGGCCTTGGGAAGTTATGCCGTCGGCAACTGCTCTATCAATGCGAATATCAAAATGCGCCAACACCGGACGGTGTATGCGTTTCTTATGTTGCTGTTAGAACGGAGCCTTGCTGCGAAAACGCAGTCCTTTCAGGCTCTCTGGGTGTTGTATCCGCAATTCTTGTGAATGGAGCATCATACGTGGGTATGCGTCACGGGCGTCGCCATCGGCGTAGAATGGATCGCCCAAAATCGGGTGACCCAGGGCTTGCATATGAACGCGCAGTTGGTGGCTACGACCGGTATGAGGACTAAGCCGGAGGCGACTTTCGTTATCTGACGCTTTTTGAACACGCCAGTCCGTCCGGGCTGGTTTACCTGTGTCGTGGCACACCTTTTGCATTGGACGGTTTGGCCAATCCACGATAAGTGGCAGATCGATGGTGCCATGGCTTTCGCATACCCGGCCTTTGACTCGTGCCACATAGGTTTTGGATGTTTTGCGCAGTTCAAACTGACGTGATAGGTGTTTTTGTGCATGAGGCGTCATGGCAAAAACCATCACCCCAGATGTGTCGCGATCTAATCGATGAACCAGTAAAACCTGCGGGAAAATTATTTGCAGACGTGTAATCAGGCAGTCTGCCAAGTCTGGACCACGCCCCGGGACGGACAACAGGCCTGCAGGCTTGTTCACAACGACAATCTCGTGATCCTCATGAATAATCTCAATCGGGTCGCTGGGTGGCGTATAATATGTGGAAATGACGGAATTTGACATGCTCTCCTGATCGCAGGTTTAAACGACTTCAGCAAGCTGACCGCTTGTCGTGTTTGACAGGATGTTAAGCACGTCAGACAATCGCCCAAAAACGCCGCAAATTTAAACGTGAACTTGGTTCTTAACCAAAGCTTGAATTCTATGCAGGCGGAACCGGTGCGCTATGCAAACAAGTTTTGCAGGTGTGCCGAAAGTCATTATGGCGAGGATTTTCTGTCCTATGCTGGTTGCTAGACGCGGAAGCGTGTTGTGAATGCATTTCCACAGTGAGACATCAAGGCAATCCTACTGGTCCGGTGGGGCGTTTTGAACAACTCAAAATCAGCCCCTTTTGGCAATCGTTGTGCCAAAGGCAGCAGCGACGCTCCATAACAGAAACGGGTCAAATCCTTATGGGCGCGGACTGGAATTTACAGACCGCCTAGGCGACGTCCTGAAAGATGTCTCGCATCAGGGCGGCCAAAGCAGTAGCGTCTGAGGTATCAAAGGCACAGGGTTGATCGCTATCGATATCCAAAACGCCCAAAAGGCGTTGTCTGCCGTTCCAAACAGGCAGAACCAGCTCGGATCGCGTGGAAGAAGAACATGCGATATGTCCACTAAAAGTGTGGACATCATCGACGATTTGCGCCCGCCCCGTTCGCGCAGCTGCGCCACAAACCCCTTTGGAAAACGGGATTACAAGGCATCCATGCCCCCCCTGATACGGACCGATCTTAAGCATTTGCGGTCCGGTCACACGGTAAAATCCGGTCCAGTCAAATCGGTCATCAGATGAATGCAGTTCACAGGAAACCGTAGCCATCAGGGAAATTGTATCCCGTTCGCCTTCTGTGAGTGCGCGCAGTTGTTTGCCGAGCTCATCATAATTGACGGTCGTCATGATACAAGCTCGATGGCGATGGCGGTTCCCTCACCGCCTCCGATGCAAATGGCGGCAACACCGCGGCGCAGGCCGCGCGTCTTGAGAGCATGGATCAAGGTAACCAGAATTCGTGCGCCCGAGGCCCCAATCGGGTGGCCCAGTGCACAAGCCCCGCCATTGACGTTTACAATGTCGCGAGGCAGCCCCATTTCGTGCATAAAGGCCATTGGGACCACGGCAAATGCCTCATTAACTTCCCAAAGATCGACATCCGATTTTTGCCATCCCACCCGGTCAAGCAGTTTTTGCGCGGCAGGAACAGGGGCGGTGGTGAACAGAGCCGGAGCCTGCGCATGACTTGCATGACCCAAAATGCGTGCCAGAATCGGGTGATCCGACGCCTTTGCCGCAGAAGTGGAGGCCAGCACAAGGGCGGCTGCGCCGTCCGAGATAGAGGAGCTGTTGGCAGGGGTGACAGTTCCACCTGCTCGAAAAGCGGGTTTCAACAGTGGGATCTTGTCTGGCCGCGCTGTCAAAGGTTGTTGATCTTCTGTAATTTCTGTTTCGGTTTTGCGCGTGCGTACTGTTACAGGAGTGATCTCTGCGTTGAATTCACCGTTGGATTGTGCGCGACGCGCATTGGCAAGAGAGGTGAGCGCAAATTCATCCTGTGCGTCTCGTGTGAATTGGAAAGCTTCGGCACAATCTTCGGCAAAAGTACCCATAAGGCGCCCTTTGTCATATGCGTCTTCCAGACCATCCAGGAACATATGATCAATAACCCGATCATGTCCAAGCCGCGCCCCTTGTCGCATCTTGGGCAGCAAATACGGTGCGTTTGTCATGCTTTCCATTCCGCCAGCAACGACGACATCCGACTGTCCCAGCGCAATCTGGTCGAAAGCGATCATAGCGGCCTTCATGCCCGAGCCGCACATTTTGTTCAAGGTTGTGGCTGGTATATCTTCACCAAGGCCTGCGGCAAATCCTGCCTGTCTGGCGGGTGCCTGTCCTTGTCCCGCAGGCAAGACGCAGCCCATCAAAAGCTCTTGAACGTGCGGGTTGCCTGCCTGTTTCATGGCAGCGCGTATGGCCTCGCCCCCCAATTCAGAGGCTTGTAACGGACTAAAAGCACCGTCAAAGCCACCGATTGCAGTGCGGGCTGCGCCCGTGATTACAACATCTGACATTTACGATTGTTCCTCTGCTTAAAGTACCGAATGAAAACCAGTTCTAAAGGATTGGCGGGTAACGTCGACGGAAATAGCAGGAAAGGCTGTTTCATGAACCTCTCTTCCCGTCAAATGGGGCCAGTACATGTTGTTACAGTTGATAGTAATCGCATCGATGCCGCAGTTGCAATTCAGTTCAAAGACCAAGTGCGCGCAAAAATAGCTCCTATTGAAGGGCGACATATCCTGGATTTATCCAATGTGGAATTCGTTGATAGCAGTGGTCTGGGTGCCATCGTTGCGGTGATGAAAATGATGGAAGCTAATCAGAAGCTGGAATTGGCTGGTTTAAATCCTGGCGTGGCAAAAGTATTCAGTTTGACAAGGATGGACACCGTCTTTGTCATTCATTCTAACGTCGAAGAGGGTGTGTCAGCTCGGGTGGGTTGATGCAGATACCGGATGTATCAGGCGGCTTTGGTAAGAACACGATGTTATTAGATCTTGAATTTGAGAGTGATTTTTTGTCGGTGCGTGAGGCCGTCATATCTGCGCGTGACGTCCTAACACACCGACAGATCGGGTGTGAACATGTGACCAAAATTGAGCTGGCTGTAGCAGAGGCGCTCAATAATGTGGTTGAGCATGCCTACAAGGAAACATGTGACGGCATGATTTGCATGAAGGTTGAGCAGAGTGGGAAATCCATAATTGTCAGCGTGATGGATCACGGTTTACCGTTTCCAAGTGATAAACTTTCAGTAAACGAACCAGTGCCCGTAGGAGTTGCCCTTTCTGACATTCCTGAAGGTGGCTTTGGTTGGTATTTTATCAGGACAATTGCTGAAAATGTAAATCATCGCCGTTCGAAAGACGGCATCAACCACTTGCAGATGGAGTTTCTTGTATAGCTGGGTGATCCTTACATTCAGCGCAGGTCTGGATGTAAAGGTGCGTGGGTTATTGCCAGACGACATCACTTAAAAATATATATCCTGCCCCATAAATCGTTTTGATGATTTTCGGGTTGCGAGGATCCTCACCCAGTTTGGTACGCAGCCTTGAAATGCGGACATCCATGGCGCGATCAAAGCTTTCACTGGCAGCGCCGCCAAGATATTCTTGCATCTGGGCGCGTGTGATAAGGCGGTTGGGTGATTGAAGAAACAGCCTCAGAACTTCACCTTCGGCATGAGAAAAACTGGCCGTGCGACCATCGGGTGACTGCAACACATATCTGTTGAAAAATACGGTCCAATCCTGGAAGCTGGCCTGATCGCCTGCATTGGATTGATTACGTTGGCTGCGTAGACGCGCACGAACCCGGGCAACTACCTCGGCCGGTTCAAATGGTTTTATAATATAGTCGTCAGCCCCCAGCTCCAGACCCGTTACACGATCCTGAACCTGCGCACGCCCGGAGATAATGATGACGGTTGCGCCCAGCTCAAGCGCGAGACGATGCACAAGGGTCAGTCCATCGCGGTCCGGCAAACCGAGGTCCACCAGGCATACATCGGGTGTGACCCGGCGCAGTGCGGCCTCGAATTCTGTCGCCCGACCAAAACTTTGGGTTTGAAAGCCTGCTGTTTCGAGGGCATCTGCGAGGATACGCCGGATTTCCGGTTCATCGTCACCGAACAGTTGCAGGAGATCGGCATCGACCCCG
>JAYQEA010000031.1:0-13171 GCA_038138625.1 Roseivivax sp. | reverse complement strand
CAATCAAGGCGCTCATGAGGTTATTCCTGGCTGGGATGTCTGTAAGAAGCCCTCCAGATCTCTAATATCAAAGGGCTTTTTCAACAACGGTGCGGCAGTAGCCGCCGCTTTTGTCAAGGGGTCCTCGGCCGGTAAGGATGTCATGAAACGTATGGGGATTTCAGACAGGTGGCCCAATAGTTCGAGACCAGATTCGGTCCCCTCTAAACGTAAATCAGATAAGACCTGAGCAATGTCTGGTACTGTGCGCGCAAGATCCAGAGCCTCTGTGACAGAGCTGGCTTCGATGACTGTATGGCCCAGTTGTGTCAGCATCTTTCGAATCTGTTCTCGTAGATCGGGATTGTCCTCTACCAACAGGACCATATCAGGATCCGGAGCTGTATTTGCGCGCTGTAGCGGAATACGCAGGGTAACCCGGGCCCCGTTTGGATCGTTAACCAGCGTCACGGTCCCACCCGCAAGTTTGCAAGTGTCATACACCATAGCCAATCCCAATCCCGACCCATTGGCCCCCTTGGTGGTGAAAAACGGTGCTATACCGTGAATGAGCGCTTCGGGGCTGAACCCGGGTCCGGTGTCCGTCACAGCGATTTCAAGCCAGGTGTCCATGACTTCGCGTGCAACCACGCAAATTTGTCCTTTTTTCCCGCAAGCGTCCCGCGCGTTCAAGATGAGGTTTAATAGACTATCCTGCATACGTCCCGCATCCAGTAGAAACGGTCCGTCCGTTTGCGACACCGTGCTCAGCTTTATGCCGAGGGGTAAAGAGGGTGATGCAAGGATTTCAAGTTCTGACAGCAATGATGTTAAATGGCATACTTGTGGTCTGTATCCGCGCGCACTGGTCATATCTGCAATTCGATGAAGCAACCCGCCACCCCGTGTAGCGGCTGCACGGGTTGCCGTGATAAGTTTGGCCGCTTCATCGCCCAGATCCATATCTTGCAACCGAGACTGTAGACCAAGAATAACCGTCAACAGATTGGAAAAATCATGAGCCAGCCCCGAAGTGAGCTGTGCTGCAATCTCGCGGCGTCGGGTCTGTTGCAGGGCAACGCGCGCTTGTGTTTCCTTGGTCACATCCATGGACAGGATATAGACGCCGCGACCAACTTCATCCGGGGTAAAGACGACCCGAATACGTCGTGAACTAGGCTCATCTGTAAATTCAAATGTGGCTGGCTGTCCTGATTGTGCGGCTTCGAAATGTGGTTTTACAGATGCAAAGGCGGGTCCGAGTGCCTCTGATATATGCAACCCCACGATCTGTGACGGCCGCCCCGGGATTACGGAAGTTAGCCGCTTATTGGAATAGGTGTAGCGCGCCTCGGAATCCACATGGGCGATATGAGCTGGCATCATTTCGGTCGTCAGACGCGCGCGCGCTTCCATTTCGGCCAATTCGGTCCGTGCGAGGTCAAGTGCTGCGTTGGTTGCAGCCAGTTTCCGGTTGGTTGCAGCCAATTGTTCCGACCGATGCAGGACCTCTTCGCTCAGAACTTCGGACCGAGAGCGTAATAATTCTTCTTGAGCTTTTACCTGGGTGATATCTGTGTAGACGGTGACCCAACCGCCCTGCGGCAAAGGGGCTCCCTCAACGCTAATGGTGCGGCCGTTGGCCCGCGTACGCTCCATATAATGCGGTTCAAAGGTTTTTGCCAAAGCGACACGAGCGGCTACAAAATCATCAAAATTTTCAATGGGTCCATATTCACCATGTTGGACAAGGTAGCGGATGACAGCGTCGAACCCTGTACCTGGTGCAACAAGATGATCAGGCAGATCAAACATTCGGATCATCGAGCGGTTCACATGCACGAGCTTCAGATCGCTGTCAAAAACAGATAACGCCTGTTGGATCAGGTTCAGCCCTGCCCTGGTCAGTGCATCGGTCGTTGTGTTCATCATAAGCAGAAGCGCTAGCATCTTTGGGGGGCGGGGTCATGGCATTTAGCGCAGACTGCAAGAATTCGTTATAATTCGGAAAAGTTCAGGAAAAAGTTGACCGCGACGCTGTTGGCTGTCCAAATATGGTAAGAACCGTTTAATGCGGACTGCTCTGGGAACTCCGGGGCATTTGGGAGGAGAGACTTTGGCAATAGCGACCGAGAACGCGGTTCACCTGCGATCCGTTCCGGCGTTGCTTGCGCGCAACGCGGAAAAGATGGGCAACAAGCCTGCCTATCGTGAAAAAGAGTTCGGGATTTGGCAGACTTGGACCTGGGCCGAGACGGCTGCGGAAGTCGAAGCACTTGCGCTTGGGCTTTTGAACTTGGGTATTGTCTCCGGTGACTTTGTCGCTGTGATCGGTCGCAACCGCCCGAGCTTGTACTGGTCTATGGTGGCCGCGCAGTCTGTCGGCGCAATTCCCGTACCCTTGTACCAAGATGCTGTTGCCGAAGAAATGGAATATGTGCTCAGCCACTGTGGTGCGCGGTTTGTGATCGTGGCTGATCAAGAACAGGTGGACAAGGTTCAGGAAATCCAAGACAGGCTGGACCGTTTTGAGCACATGATCTACCTCGACGAACGCGGATTGCGTAAATACGATCGCGCCAATCTGCACCAGTTTGGCGAAGTTCAGGCACAAGGACGCGCGCGGCAAAGCGACTTGATGGCCGAGCTGGACAAAAGACGTGGTGGAATCACCGCAGATGACACATGCGTCATGCTCTACACGTCGGGCACGACGGGTAAGCCAAAGGGTGTGGTGTTATCGAACACCAATATCATCGAAACGGCCCGTGCCAGTGTCACGTTTGATGATTTGCGTGCAACTGATGAGGTTCTGGCCTATCTGCCAATGGCTTGGGTTGGGGATTTCATTTTCTCGATTGGTCAGGCTTATGTGACGGGGTTTTGTGTCAACTGTCCTGAATCGGCCGATACCATGATGATGGATTTGCGCGAGATTGCCCCAAGTTACTATTTTGCACCGCCAAGAGTGTTTGAGACCCAACTGACCCAGATCATGATCCGAATGGAAGATGCGGGGGTGTTGAAGCGTCGGATTTTTGATTTTTTCATGAGCCATGCGCGACGGGTAGGATCGAAAATCCTTGATGCCGAGCGTGTGAGCGTGATGGATCGCCTGCTGTATTCCGTAGGCGAAATGACAACATATGGCCCGCTCAAAAATGCTTTGGGTTTTAGTCGGGTTCGAGTTGGCTACACCGCGGGCGAGGCGATCGGCCCAGAGATTTTCGATTTCTACCGCGCGTTGGGAATTAATCTGAAACAACTGTACGGTCAAACCGAAGCCAGTGTCTTTATCACGCAGCAACCTGATGGGCAGGTGCGCTCTGACACTGTTGGGGTTCCAAGCCCAGGTGTTGAATTGAAGGTCGCAGAGAATGGCGAGGTGTTCTACCGTTCACCGGGCGTTTTTGTTGAATACTACAAAAACCCCGACAGCACTGCGGATACCAAGGATGCGGAAGGCTGGGTCGCGACGGGTGACGCTGGATTTGTCGAGGAGTCCACAGGCCATCTGCGTATCATTGATCGTGCAAAAGATGTGGCCAATTTGGCAAACGGCGGCTTGTTTGCCCCGAAATACGTTGAGAATAAATTGAAGTTCTATCCAAATATCTTGGAAGCCGTGGTGTTTGGGGCTGGCCGGGATCGCTGCGTCGCATTCCTGAATATCGACCTTGCGGCAGTGGGCAACTGGGCAGAGCGCAACAATATTGCGTATGCCAGCTATCAAGAATTGGCAGGACATCCTGATGTGATGGCAGCGCTGCAAAGTCATGTCGAAGAAGTGAACCGGAGTGTGGCGGAGGATGAAATGCTTTCGGGCTGCCAGATCCACCGCTTTTTGGTTTTGCATAAGGAACTGGATGCAGATGACGGGGAGCTGACCCGTACAAGAAAGGTGCGCCGTAAGGTCATTGGCGAAAAATTCAGTGATCTTGTTGATGCCCTATATGATGGTTCGGATAGTGTTTATACCGAGACAGAAGTGACTTATGAAGACGGGCGCAAGGGCCAGATCTCGGCTACTTTGCAGATTCGTGCTGCGGCAATCGTTCCCGTGACCAAGCAGATGGCAGCGGAATGACGGGCCGCTCGTTGCAGGCGCAACCTCGCCCCACCCGCCATCCCGCACGTGGGCAGCGGATAACTTTTATGGCTGGTGTCTGGTGCTTTGAATATTGGCATCCTGTTCGTCGTTTAGACGACGGGCGGTCGGACCAGGCCCGTTTTGCGCGATGGGATGGTACAATGAATGCAAATGGATTTGTGTTATCACGCCGGTTCGGATCACGATCATCTGGCATTAATCGTGCCATCAAACATATCTTTGGCCCGATGTATGATTTTTTTGCCGACCGAGGAACGTCTTGATGACACAAAATCAGGGATATACCACTGCAGACGGTCGCCAGATCGGTGGCACTGTGATGGAGATGAAGAATATCACGTTGAAATTCGGCGGGGTGACGGCCATCAGCGATATCTCTTTTGATATCCACGAAGGTGAAATCCGGGCGATCATTGGGCCGAACGGGGCTGGTAAGTCTTCTATGCTAAACGTGATATCGGGTTTCTACACGCCTACTGAAGGCGAAATTTGGTACCAAGGGTCAAGGCGGCCCCTGATGAAGCCTTATGAAGTGGCCCGTCAAGGTGTGGCGCGGACCTTTCAGAACATTGCTTTGTTCGAAGGTATGAGCGTGTTGGACAACGTCATGACGGGGCGATTGACCAAGATGAACGCATCGATCCTGTCGCAAGCGATCTGGGTGGGACGCGCGCGAGACGAAGAGATGGCCAACCGTGAAAAAGTCGAACGCGTCATCGATTTTCTTGAAATTCAGAGCATCCGTAAAACACCGGTCGGGCGTTTGCCTTACGGCTTGAAGAAACGTGTGGAACTGGCACGGGCCTTGGCTGCAGAACCGAGCCTTCTGCTATTGGATGAACCCATGGCCGGTATGAATGTTGAAGAAAAAGAGGACATGAGCCGCTTTATTCTTGATGTAAATGATGAATTTGGCACCACTATCTGCTTGATCGAACATGACATGGGTGTTGTCATGGACCTGTCAGATCGTGTGGTTGTGATGGATTACGGAAAAAAGATTGGTGACGGTACCCCTACGGAGGTACGCAACAATCAGGCTGTAATCGATGCCTATCTGGGGGTGGCGTAATGCTGCATAAAATTTTTGTCGATCCGTTTGTCGAGATGTATATGCTGCCTGATTTCCTGTTGCAGGTGTTATGGGAAGGGTTGGTGTCCGGTATTTTATACGCGCTGATTGCTCTTGGGTTCGTGCTGATTTTTCGGTCCAGTCGGATCTTCAACTTTGCTCAGGGCATCATGGTGGTTTTCTCTGCACTGACGCTAGTCGGCCTGTACGCCATGGGTCTGCCTGCATGGATCAGCGTTGGGGCCACGTTGGTCGTGATGTATGTTCTGGCCATGACGATCGAACGGGTGGTGCTGCGGCCCCTCGTCGGACAGCCAGATATAATTTTGTTCATGGCGACGATCGGTGTGACGCTATTCCTTATCGGGTTGGGTGAAATCATCTTTGGTGGCGAAAATAAGGTCATGATCACCAGCGAATTGGGCATCCCGACTGGTGCATTCGAATTTTTCCCTTGGGGTGGTTTCCTGATCTTAGAGCAAAAAGACGTCACAGCCGTGATTGTTGCGGGGCTGCTGGTTGCGGGTCTCATTGCCTTTTTGAATTATACGCGGATGGGGCGGGCGATCCGGGCCTTGGGGGATGACCATCAGGCGGCTTTGTCCGTGGGGATCAGCCTGCAAACGATCTGGGTTCTGGTTTGGTTCATTGCGGGGATCATCGCCTTGGTCACCGGCATCGCATGGGGCGCGCGCGCTGGTGTCAGTTTTGCCCTTGAGGTTATTGCTTACAAAGCGCTGCCGGTTCTCATGCTTGGCGGATTGGAAAGCATCACAGGTGCGATTATTGGCGGACTGCTGATTGGAATGCTTGAAAAGCTGTTCGAGATCTACTGGGGGCAGCCGCTTTTGGGTGGTAATACAGAGACATGGTTCGCGTTCATGCTTGCATTGATTGTGCTGTTGTTCCGACCGCAGGGATTGTTTGGGGAAAAAATCATCGAAAGGGTCTAGACCCCCGCCGGCGGTCCCACCCGAGGACCGCTGGCGGGGCCCCATGCTTGGCGCATGGATGTCGGATCGGGCAAATCGCGTCCTTTGCGGATGTTGCAGCAAAACCAAATCGGGCCTTGGGCCTGAACAAAGGACAAAACCATGTCCGAACCGGAGAGTGATCAGATGATCAAAGTGACGGCCACGCTGAATACGATTGTCTGGAGCGTGTTTTGGGCAATATTTTATTTGGTCGGTTTAGCCAGTGAACAGCCCCCGGGTATGACGCTGCCGGTAGCGGCATGTGGAGCATTGGGACTCGTCGGCATCGCATGGCTGGCGCACCAAACGCACCCAAAGGCCATGCATCCGGCACCCGATTGTTATCGAATTCACGGAAGGGGCGTCTGATGCTTTACCGGACAGCAGGGCAATACAAAACTAGCTACGAGGCAGACCAGGCTCTTTTTCCAGTGCGCCAGGACGCGATCCTGTTAATGATCATCCTAGCGCTGGCGTATGTAATCTTCCCGTTAACGGCGAGCGAATTCACGTTTCAAACGCTGCTGATCCCAATCCTAATCTATTCGTTGGCTGCAATGGGACTCAACATCCTGACGGGCTATGCCGGGCAGCTAAGTCTTGGCACTGCTGCATTCATGGGGGTCGGAGCCTATGCATGCTATAAGATGATTACCCTGATGCCGTGGATGAACCCGGTGATTGCGATCTTGTTGTCGGGTGTGTTTAGTGCTGGCGTTGGGGTGGCTTTTGGTATCCCATCCCTGCGGATCAAGGGGTTCTATCTGGCAATTGCGACCCTCGCGGCGCAGTTCTTTCTGATCTGGTTATTCGAAAAATGGGCTTGGCTCTATAATTACAATGCCAGCGGGGCAATTCAGGTGCCGAATCTGGATATTCTGGGAATGTATGTGTCAGGGCCCTTGGCCAGTTCGGTTACGCAATACTACGTGGTTTTGGTGATCGTTACGCTGTTAACGCTGCTGTGTATCAACCTCACCCGTGGCAACCTGGGACGCACGTGGAAGGCGACACGGGATATGGATATCGCCGCAGAGTTAATTGGAATCAATCTGATGAAGTCCAAGCTGACAGCCTTTGCGGTGTCCAGCTATATCGTCGGTGTCGCGGGCGCGCTGTTTGTTTTCCAATGGCGTGGTGCAGCCGAGCCAAACCTGTTCGAAATTGGTCTGTCATTCGAAGTGCTCTTCATCGCGATCATTGGGGGATTGGGCTCAATTTTGGGCAATTACCTCGGCGCGATTTTGATTGTGGGCCTGCCTGTCGTCTTAAACCTTATTGGTGAGGTTGAACTGCACGAAGCATCACTGGCGTTTTGGGCGATTGTCGCTCTCGTTCTTGGGGGCCTGTTCGCCGTTGCTGTAAGCCTGCGCAGCAAGGGCACTATGATCGGTGTCGCTATCGTTGCCCTGCTGCTTGTGGGGTACGCCTTTGCCCAGTCCCGCGGATTTGAACTGCACTCTGCAATGATCGAACATTTGAATATCATGATCGTGGGCAGCCTGATCGTCTTTTTCTTGATAATTGAGCCTCATGGTCTGGCGCGACTTTGGGCCCTGATCCGTGAAAAACTTATAATCTGGCCTTTCCCGCACTGACGCGGGACTGGTCCAACACAGCCAAAATGGCATCCAATGGGAGGAAAGTCATGAAACAATTTGCCAAACTGGCCATCGCCACGGCAGTTGGTGTCGTCATGGGGACGGCGGCTATAGCCGAGGGGCTTTATGCGCCAAACCTCGCCTATCGCACCGGCCCCTTCGCCGCGACAGGAATTCCGCTGATGAACGGGCAGCGGGACTATATCGCGATGCTGAATGCGCGTGATGGTGGTGTCGGTGGTATCGCGATCGACTTTGATGAATGTGAAACCGGGTATTCGACAGCCAAAGGTGTTGAATGTTACGAGAAAACCCGCGGGTCTGCGATCGTGACGCAGCCGTGGTCAACCGGCATCACGTTGCAAGTTTTGCCAAAGACCAACGTTGATCAGATCCCGATCCTTGCGCCGGGATATGGATTCTCGCCGATGGCGGACGGCCGTACCTTTCAGTGGGCGTTCAACGCACCATCTGGATACTGGGACGCTGCTGACATGATTGTTCAATATCTCGAAGGGCAAGGCGACCTGTCCGGCAAAGAGATTGCGTTCCTGCACCTTGACCACCCCTACGGAAAAGAGCCAATTCCAGTTTTCGAAGCGATGGCCGAAGCCAAGGGTTTTGAGTTTAATCCAATTCCTGTTGGCTTGACCGAGATGCAGAACCAGTCAGCTCAGTGGCTACAGATTCGCCGGACCCGTCCGGATTATGTCGTCATGTGGGGTTGGGGAGCCATGAATGCTGGCGCCATCACCGAGGCTGTTAAAACACGCTTCCCGATGGAGAACTTTATCGGCGTTTGGTGGTCTGGACACGATGCGGACCTTGCATTGGTTGGTGACGCCGGAAAAGGCTACAAGTCAATTTCGTTCTCGTTCCCCGATATGGATGCACCTGTGATGGCTGACATTCGCAAGCATGTTGTCGATACGGGGCTGTCATTGTCCAACGAGACCGAGATGCAGGGTGTGTTCTATGCACGTGGTATCGTGATTTCGATGATCCTTGTTGAGGGCATCAAGACCGCACAGGATCATTTTGGAACCGCTGAAATTGATGCGACCCAGCTTCGTTGGGGTCTTGAGAACCTGAATGTCACAGAAGAGCGCTTGGCAGAACTTGGCATGTCCGGCATGGTGCCGCCATTTTCCACCTCTTGCAGCAACCACACCGGTCATTCTGGTGGCTGGATGCTGGAGTGGGATGGCGCTGCTTTTGCCAAAGTCAGCGATCACCTGACCCCCAATGTTGACGGCTACGCCGCTCTGGCTGCGGAAAAGGCCGCCGAATACGCCGAGGCAAATGCGCCTTGGCCAATCAACGAGGCCTGTGAAGGCTGATTGAATTCCCCGGCGGCTTATGGTCGCCGGGGACCCCACGGACATTTGTAACACGAGGCGCATGCCATGTTGGACACGGCCAAGACCGACGACGCTTTGCTCGAGGTCAATAATATCGAGGTGATCTACAATCATGTGATCCTTGTGCTTAAGGGCGTGTCGCTCAAGGTGCCCAAGGGGGGTATTATCGCTCTTTTGGGAGGTAATGGGGCTGGCAAAACCACAACCCTCAAAGCAATTTCGAACCTGTTACATTCTGAACGAGGCGAGGTTACCAAAGGGACCATCCTGTATAAAGGGCAGGGTGTGACGGAACTGGACCCGGCGGCTTTGGTTAAGATGGGCGTCATTCAGGTGATGGAAGGACGCCACTGTTTCGAGCATCTGACCGTCGAAGAAAACCTTTTGACGGGTGCTTACACACGGCGAGACGGCAAAGGGGCAGTCGATGCGGATCTGGAAATGGTCTATACCTATTTCCCGCGTCTCAAGGACCGTCGTCGGTCGCAGGCTGGCTTTACTTCGGGTGGTGAGCAACAGATGTGCGCAATTGGCCGTGCTCTGATGAGCCGACCCGAGACTGTGCTGCTGGACGAACCCAGTATGGGGCTGGCCCCACAGTTGGTTGAGCAGATTTTTGAAATTGTAAAATCGGTCAATGAAAACGAAGGCGTCACATTCTTGCTGGCCGAACAGAACACCAATGTAGCCCTGCGGTATGCACACCATGGTTATATTCTGGAATCGGGGCGTGTGGTCATGGAAGGCCCCGCTGCCGAACTGCGCGAAAATCCGGACGTTAAAGAATTCTATCTTGGTATGTCCGAGGAAGGCCGCAAGAGCTTTCGCGACGTGCGCAGCTATCGACGTCGTAAACGCTGGCTGTCCTGAGCGCGTCTACGGATATATTTTAAAATGTGAATAGCAGATCTGAAAAGAAGCGCACGGTCGCGGGAAGATCATGACTAGGAAAATGCCGCGTATTGGCAAAACTCAGAACAGGGGGTCGCGATGGCCGAGTTTTTTGATGCGCTAGAGACGCGCTCCGCCGAAGACCGCGCTGCTGCGCAGCTGCAAATGCTTCAGGCACAAATTGCCCGCGTGCGCGCCTCAAAAGCACCTGTCAGGCCCGATGAGGTCAATTCATTGTCCGACTTGGCCAACTTGCCAATTGTCCGCAAGTCGGATCTGCTTTTGTGGCAGAAAGAGCATCCACCTTTTGGGGGTCTTCCTGTTCAGAATGTCACGCATATCTTTCAGTCGCCGGGTCCAATTTATGAACCGGGGGGATCCGGTCATGACTGGTGGCGTATGGGCAGGTTTTTACACGCAGCAGGCATCGCGGCAGGAGATGTTGTGCAAAACTGTTTTGGTTATCATCTGACGCCCGCGGGATCGATATTTGAAAGTGGCGCACGCGCTGTCGGAGCGGTTACCGTACCGGCAGGAACAGGGCAGACAGAACTTCAGGTGCGAGCGGCCTTATCCGCGAATGTGACGGCATATGCTGGAACGCCGGATTATCTGAAGATTATCTTGGAAAAAGCCGACGAGATGGATGTCACGCTCGCGGTCACCCGTGCTGTAGTTGGAGGCGGTGCGCTTTTTCCATCGCTGCGTGCCTGGTATGAGGATCGTGGAATTTCCTGCCTGCAATGTTATGCAACTGCCGATCTGGGCAACATCGCTTATGAAAGCGCCTCAAAAGAGGGGATGATTGTTGACGAGGGGGTGATTGTCGAGATCGTGACGCCTGGCACGGGTGATCCGGTTCCGGCAGGCGAGGTTGGAGAGGTGGTGGTGACCTCTTTGAACCCTGACTATCCGCTTATTCGGTTTGCTACGGGAGACCTGAGCGCGGTCATGGCGGGACAGAGTCCGTGTGGGCGTACGAACATGCGGATCAAAGGATGGATGGGACGCGCGGACCAGACGACAAAGATCAAGGGGATGTTTGTGCGCCCCGAGCAGGTTGCTGATTTTGTAAAAAAACACAAAGAGGTGACCCGGGCGCGGGTTGTTGCGACGCGTGATGGTGAGCGTGATGTGATGACCTTGCAGGTTGAAGGCAGCGCCAATGCCATTGCCGCGTATGAAGCCAGCGCGCGTGATGTGATGAAGATGAGCGCAGTGATACAAATCCATGGGCAGGGAGAGTTGCCGCGGGATGGAAAAGTCATTGATGATCTGCGAAATTATGATTGACAGGTCATCAATGATAACCAGGCGGTAGTGACGATACGGCCCAAAAAAAATGATATTTCCAAACATAGTCGGTCTAGGTCGCTGGCGAACATGCCCGCGTCACATGCCTCGTTTTAAGGGCCTGCCAAGGCAATGTCACCGGTTTGGCAACCGTGTGCGCCTTGTCAAATGACGCGTGGCTGATAGCAGCTTTTAAGTTTTGCACGCAGCACTGGATTATTCTGCCTTCCCATGAACACATGGTTTGCGCTAGTCAAAGTTAAGCAGATTAAGGAACCCAGACGATGAGCCGCATTGCGCATATCGAGCTCGACGATGCCAATCTTCCGCCGCCTACGCCCGAAATCGAACAGGAGCGTCGCGTTGCCTTGTTTGATTTAATGGAAGCCAACAGTTTTGCCTTGCCAATCCGAAATGACCGGGATGTGCCCCAAGGGCCCTATAATCTGGGATTGTCAATCCGTGACAAACGACTGGTTTTTGATGTGTCGTCGTCGGACGGGGCCCCTGCAGCAGCCTTTCACCTGTCGCTCAGCCCATTCAGGCAGGTGGTCAAAGATTATTTTCAAATCTGCAAATCTTATTTTGATGCTGTCAAAAGCCTGCCACCCAGCCAGATCGAGACCATTGATATGGCACGACGCGGCATCCACAACGAAGGCGCGCGGATACTGCAAGAGAGACTTGAGGGTAAAGTGTTGGTTGACGATGACACGGCGCGCCGGCTCTTTACGCTCATCTGTGTTCTTCATTTCGGGGGCTAGGGATGTCGCAAGCGCTTCCTCAGTCCATCCTGTTTTGTTGTGATCATAATGCGGTGCGCTCTCCGATGGCAGAAGGCATTATGAAAAAGCTCTTCGGCTTTTCGACGTATGTTCAATCGGTTGGGGTGGTCAATGATCTGGAGAGTGATGGATTTGCCATAGCGGCCTGTGCGGAATTAGGCATAGAGTTGTCACGTCACCAGTCGCGGAGCTTTGATGAATTGGAGGAAATGGGCGAGGCGCTCTCCGGCTTTGATCTGGTTGTGGCACTCTCTCCGGCCAGCCAGCGTCGTGCACTGGACCTGACGCGGTATTATCATCTGTCAGTTGAATATTGGCCGATAATGGATCCAACAGGCTTGGGTGATACCCGAGAGGCAAAGTTATCTGTGTACCGACAAACTCGCGATCAGCTGATCCACCAAATAAAATCGAAATGGGGAGAGCAATGACCACAACGGCCCTCATCCAACGGTGTTTTACGCTTTTAATTCAGGTGATATGCAGGCGATGCTGGATTGTTTGTCTGAAAATGTGGCCCACCACGTCAACGAAGGCACAATCCGCCATGGTCGCGAAAAGTCCGCCAAATTTTGCGCCCATATGTCTGACTGTTATCTGGAAAATCTGACGAATATGGTTATTATGGTCAGTGACGATGGCGCGTGGGCCGCAGCAGAATATACCGTGAATGGCACCTATCTAAAAACTGATGCAGGGCTTCCTGATGCGCAAGGACAGGGCTACCGCCTGCCTGCGGGATCGTTTTTCTCCATTGCAAACGGCAAGATCATCAGAGTTGTCACATATTATAATCTGGCGGATTGGGTCCGGCAGGTATCGTGATGGAGGTCCGGGTTCTTACCGGCGCAGAATTGGATGCAGCCCTTGATGATGTAGCGCGGCTTCGGCTCACGGTGTTTCGCGACTGGCCATATCTTTATGATGGGGATTTGGAGTACGAACGTGCCTATTTACAAACCTATCGCGATAGCGCTCAAGCGGTCATGGTCGGGGCATTCGATGGCGTGCAGCTTGTCGGCGCGGCAACGGGAACACCGATGGAAGATCACGCAGATGACTTTGCCAAAGCCTTTTCATCCACGGCCTACGCGCTTGGGGATA
>JAYQEA010000030.1:32980-36535 GCA_038138625.1 Roseivivax sp. | reverse complement strand
GCACATGGCGGCGCAAATCCGTGAGAACGCGCGTCTCATTTGTACCGATATAGAAAACCTGCTCGTTCATATTGCGCGGATAAGTATCCAGCCTAACTGCAAAAACGGCCAATTTCCCTGCGCACCCTGATGCTTCGTACAGGCGTCGCTTGTCGGCATTGAACCGGGCAGGACTGGGTTCATTAACCTCGCGCACACGCTGATTGTATTCAGTATCGCTGGCCTTGCGATTTGTGTCTTCGAAATCTGTCTCGCTGTAATCACCCGTTTCAAGTCTCGTAAGGATTGTTTCTGCTGTATCTCCAAGATTGAGGCCAAGATGGTTGACCAGTTCCAACGTTCCGTGCTCGGTGATCTGTGCATACAACGACAGCTCTGTGTAGGATGGTCCCCGTTCAATGAGTGCGCCGCCCGAGTTGTTGCAGACGCCCCCCATGATAGACGCTCCAATGCAACTGGACCCGATTTCTGAATGGGGTTGACGGTTTAACGGAACAAGCAGTTTTTCCAATCCGAACAAGGTGGATCCGGGAAAGCTGATAATTTGACGTCCCGAATCCAGAGTCTGGATCTGGTCCATTCTATTGGTCGAGATGATGACCACATCGCGGTCATATTCTCCATTTGGTGTCGAGCCCTCTGTAAGACCAGTATTGGCGGCTTGCATGATCACGATTTTGTCCGCAGCAACACAAGCCTTAAGAATTTTCCATTGCTCCAGTAACTTACCAGGTCGCACGACAGCCAATGCCGGGCCCTGCCCTGACCGAAACCCCTTACAAAACCGTTCCATGCTCTTCGAATTGGTCAAAACGTATCGCGACCCAACGATTTCACGAAACTGTTCAACCAACGCATCATTTGTGATGATATTATGCGTTTTTATATCTGAAAGAGGGCTCATCTCAGGTTCCTTGACCGGGTGACGGACTGAATTTGAATAAATTGGTAATATTATTTTACCAAAAATGCAATAAGTGTATGCAAGAGACGCACCATACTGAAACAACCGGTCCAAAACCTTGCCAGTTCCCGTGACCGTACGTTAGCAAAGACGCGCATAATCAATGGAAAAATACATGGGCACGACCGAAAGACGCGCGGAGTTGCGCAAAAAACTGGTAGATTTGGCCCGTTGTGAGATCGCGGCAGGTGGCGCCAAGGCGATTAAGGCGCGCGCTCTTTCACAGGCGGCAGGATGCTCTGTTGGGGCAATTTATACGGTCTTCGAAGATCTTGGTGAACTTGTACTTGAGGTCAACGCAGACACATTTCAGGCGTTGGGCGCAAAAGTACTTTCCTCCCTTAATCCCGAACAATCGCCCTTGGACCAGATGATATCCATGTCGATGGCATACATGGATTTTGCCAATGAAAACCCAATGTTGTGGCGTACGTTGTTCGAAGCCGAAGCAAGCATCGGTTCAGATGTACCACAGTGGTATATAAAGGCGTTAGATGGATTGATGGCAATGATTGATCAACCTGTTGCTGAAATCTTCGGTGAGCAAGATCCAATCACTGTCCGCTTGCAAACCAAGGCTTTGTTTTCGGCCATTCACGGCATTGTTCTGCTTGGTGTGGAAGATCGCCTCTCGTCAGTGGGACGAGAGAATATGCGTGACATGATACCCTTTCTTTTGACCAAAATAGCGACGTAACGTCAAATTGAACACTGTTCATTTTTTTATTGAACGGCGTTCATGAATAGAGCATGTTAAATCCATGAACGCCGTTCAAAGGGAGATTGACATGTTTAAGACCTTTTCCACACTCTTTCAGGCCTCTGGTGCTCGGGCCGATGCGCAGATCATTGACCGGTTTGCGCCAGAGCTCATTGATGAAAAAATTCGCCAATCAGAGCTACATCTGGCTCAGGCCAAACGTCACTTGGCATTGATGATTCAACGCAAGCGCAGCGAGGACCAGCAACTGTCGCGTTTATCATCGACGCTGGCCGATACGGAAAAACGAGCCAAGGCAGCACTCGCAGACGGCAATGAACCGCTGGCTTTAGAAGCTGCAGCAGCCATAGCCACGATGGAAAACGAATTAAAGCTGCGCCACACGACGGTTGCACAGCTAGAAAAACAAACACAACGACTGAAAGCCAACGTTCAATCCAGCCAACGTCGCATCATCGATCTGCGGCAAGGCGCGCTTTCGGCAAGGTCGATCCACGAGGTTAACAAACTTCACGTCAAAATGGGTGGCAGCGCAACCGGTCAAACGGCGGCACAAGAAGCTCAGGCCTTGATCGACCAAGTTTTGGCAAAAGCGGATCCTTTGGAACAGGCACAGATCCTTGAGGAAATAAACCAAGAAACTGATCCGGATTCGCTAACAGATCGATTGGCCCAAGCCGGCTACGGACCCGCAACACGCGCCACCACCGAAGACATCATGGCGCGCTTGCGCCGCGCTGATTAATCAAAATTCCTCCAACACAACCCTCAAGAAAAGTGAACAAGACTATGAACACACGTTCCGACACCCAATTCATCATGGCCATAAATATGGGCGGCATCATTCTCTCATACGGGCTTTTGGCTCTTTCACTCTACCTCAGCACGGATGTACCGCTTGCGACCAAAGGGTTCTGGGGGGTATCGATTTTAATGTTAACGATCAGCCTGGCCAATTTTGTAAAATACCGCTTTGATAATCGTCTGGCTGATGATCGTTTATCAAAATTGGAAGAGGCCAAAAACGAGCGTATACTAGGCGATTATATCAAAGAAGATGTTGTTTGAAGACCTTGATGGATCCCGGGATATTCCATCCCGGGATCATCGGTTGACGTCGTTTACCGCGCGGCTTTCGTCTTGCGAAAGGTATCGATCCCACGTTAGCTGTCTCAAGACTATAGCCCTCAGAGCTTGAAAATGCCCGCATATCAACGCTATGCAATTTTTTACACACCACCACCCGGTGCTTTTGCCGATTTTGGCGCACGCTGGCTTGGGTGGGATCTCAGGAATGGCAGTTTTGCACAGCAATATGACGTCCCGAATCTGGCACATGCGACGAAAGTCGCTCAACGATATGGGTTTCATGGCACCTTAAAGGCACCTTTTCATCTGGCCACGGGGGCGTCTGCTTGTGATTTATTACGTGCGACATCTTCCCTGGCATCACGCTATTGCGCTTTTGATGTATCACTGCAACTGGCCCCCTTGGGTCGTCTATTGTCGTTACGCCCAGCAACGCAATCACAACAGTTGAATGATTTGGCCGATGCATGTGTGACGAGCCTTGACCGGTTCCGTGCACCCCTTAGTCAAAAAGACATGGCCAGACGAAACACGCATCGGCTGTCAAACGTTCAGCGTGAATACCTCATGGATTGGGGATATCCGCATGTGCTTCAGGAATTCAGGTTTCATATGACCCTAAGCAGACCAGTCGATAACGATACCGCCGCAGACCTTTGCGCGGCTGCTCAAAACCGGCTGCCGCAAGCCGCGTTGAATTTACATTTTGACCGGATAACCGTGGTGGGCGAGCGCGAAGATGGACGCTTTGCAGCGCTAGAGGATTTGATGTTGGCAGCAA
>JAYQEA010000030.1:16148-32970 GCA_038138625.1 Roseivivax sp. | reverse complement strand
GACGGAGACAGCTCCTATTGATTCTGCAATTAACGCGACTCCGAGTCCCATTTATCAGGACTTTTTAATGTTTAACCAAAATATTGAGACTCATCGGTCGAAAATTTCGCAACTTTTGCCCCTCTGCGTCAATTTTAGTACTGAAACGAACAGTAACGGAATTGATCCCGCGGGCCTGCAATGCCAAGGTCGCCCAAAATGCGCGATACTTAGACCAGCGCATGACCCATCAAAGGGGAGACCACCGTAAACGCCGGATGTCTGTAATTGCAGATCCGTCGCGGTGCGCTCTGCCTGCCAGCAGGAGACGCTATATGACAGGCCCTCAGATTGATACATCTGCCCCGGTGTCAGACGAGATCCGTAAGACCACATGCTACATGTGCGCCTGCCGCTGCGGCATAGATGTGCATCTTAAGGACGACAAAGTTCGCTACATCGAGGGCAACCGCGACCATCCCGTCAACAAGGGTGTGATCTGTGGCAAGGGGGCCTCGGGGATCATGCAGCATTATTCTCCAGCACGACTCAAGGCGCCAATGAAACGTGTTGGCCCACGTGGATCGGGTCAATTCGAAGAGATCTCCTGGGACGAAGCCCTCGAGATGGCCACCGATTGGATGGGTGAGGTCCGCAAACGCGATCCGAAACGATTGGCGTTTTTTACAGGTCGTGATCAAAGCCAATCGTTGACCGGGTTTTGGGCCATTAAATATGGCACCCCGAACTTTGCAGCACACGGCGGCTTTTGTTCTGTCAACATGGCCGCTGGTGGTTTGTACACCTTCGGCGGTGCTTTTTGGGAATTTGGTGATCCTGACTGGGATAAAACCAAATATTTCATGTTGTTTGGGGTCGCTGAAGATCACGCCTCCAACCCGATCAAAATCGGTATTGGCAAGCTGAAAAAACGCGGGGCCAAAGTGGTTTCGGTCAATCCTGTCCGCACCGGATACAATGCTGTGGCGGATGAATGGGTTGGGATCCGCCCCGGTACAGACGGGTTGTTTGTCGGCGCATTAATCCATGAACTGTTTCGAACGCAGCAGATAGATCTGGACTACTTGCAACGCTACACAAACTCAGGCTGGCTTGTCATCGATGCGCCAGGTACCGGTGACGACGGGTTGTTTGCACGCGGGGAAGATGGGGATCAACTGGTTTGGTGCCAGGCCAGTCAAAGCTTTCAAAGCCGTAAAAATCCCGATGCCCAAGCCGCCTTTACCGGTGCCCGCACGCTACCCGACGGACGCAGCGCGCGGCCCGTGTTCGAACTGATGGCCGAGCGGTATATGTCGGACGAATACAGTCCTGAAACAGTCGCCCAAGAAACAGGGCTATCGGCCGAGGACATCCGCCGGATCGCCGCAGAGCTGGCACATGTCGCCTTTCAGGAAGAGATCGTTATCGAACAGCCGTGGGTCGACTGGGCTGGCCGCAAACAAGACAAGATGATCGGACGCCCCGTCAGCATGCATGCAATGCGGGGGATCAGCGCACATTCCAACGGCTTTCAAACCTGCCGGATGATCCACCTGCTCCAGATCCTTTTGGGTTCCATTGATTGCCCGGGGGGCTTTCGGTACAAACCGCCCTACCCCAAGCAAACACCGCCAAATCTTTTGCCACATGGACGACTGGCCGACGTCGCGCCCGACAAACCTTTGGCAGGTCCACAACTTGGCTTTCCGCATGGCCCCGAACATCTCTTGTTGGACGAAAATGGGGATCCAAGCAGGATCGACAAAGGCTTTAGCTGGGATGCGCCAATGTCGGCACATGGCATGATGCACATGGTCCTGAACAATGCCGCAAAACAGGACCCCTACAAGATCGACGTCCTTTTTATGTATATGGCCAATATGGCCTGGAACAGTTCAATGAACGTTCCGGGTACTTTGGATGCTTTGACGGCCAAGGATGACGACGGCAACTATGTGATCCCAAAGATCATCTATTCAGACGCCTATTATTCCGAAACGGTGCCCTTTGCCGATTTGATTTTGCCAGACACCACTTATCTGGAGCGGTGGGACTGCATTTCGCTCCTTGATCGCCCGATTTCAGAGCCAGAACTTGTCGCAGACAGCATCCGCCATCCGGTTGTTGAACCCGATCGCGATGTGCGTGGTTTTCAGACGGTCCTGATCGATCTGGGCGCACGTCTCGGCCTACCGGGTTTTGTCAAAGAAGACGGCAGTCCGGCCTATCCCGGCGGATATCCCGATTACATGGTCAACCACGAACGTAAACCCGGAGTGGGCCCACTGGCGGGATGGCGCGGCAAGGATGGCACAGACAGTGGTGTTGGCGCGGTAAACCCAGAGCAACTGGACCGCTATATCGAAAATGGTGCCTTTTTCGGCCAGCACCTCGCGCCGGAGCACGCCTATTTCAAACATGCAAACCGAGGCTACATCGACTGGGCAATTTCCAAGGGGATCCGCGCCTCAGCCGAACCCACCGTTTTTCAGCTGTATTGCGAACCTGTACAAAAGTTCCGATTGGCAGCCCAGGGATTCGGCGACATTCAGCCACCGGATCGGGCACGCGATCGGATTAAGCGGTACTTTGATCCATTGCCATTCTGGTATCCGCCGTTTGAAGGCGAAATGGTTGATCTGGACGCCTTTCCGTTGAATGCCATTACGCAGCGTCCGATGCACATGTACCATTCCTGGGGTAGCCAGAATGCATGGCTGCGACAGATTACAGCCGCAAACAGGCTGTATGTCCACACGTCTGTTGCCGAAGGCATCGGGGCAAAGGATGACGACTGGGTTTGGCTAACGTCACACCAGGGCCGCGTCAAATGCCAAATTCAGGTGATGGAGGGCGTGAACCCCCACACTGTCTGGACATGGAATGCTATCGGCAAACGGCGCGGAGCATGGGGATTGTCAGACGATGCCCCTGAAAGTAACAAAGGCTTTTTGCTCAATCATCTGATTTCCGAGTTGCTGCCTGCTGGTGGCGGAGGGTACCGGTATTCGAATTCCGATCCGATCACGGGACAAGCAGCGTGGTTTGATCTGCGGGTCGGCATCACAAAAGCCTCGGCAGGGGAAACCGTAGAGCCGTTTTTTGAACCTTTAGGTAACGCGACCCAAGAGAAATCACCGGAAAAGCTTGCCTATGGGGCGGCTTTCAAGGAGCCTGCGGAATGAGCATTTTGCGCATGACTACGGGATGCATGGCCCTGTTCAACTTTGAGTTGACGATCATTTCGGTCGGCGTTTTGTTCATGAAATTGACCCAACTGCCAGTGCGTGAGGCTCTTTGCGATTGTCCGCGGGGCGGGTTAATTACAGGGGCTAGAGGCAATTTCAACCGACTGCTTGCATGGATGCAAACGGCCGATCTTAAATCCAATCGCCATTGGCGCAGCAGACCGCGTGTGCCCAACAGCCTGGAGACCCTGTCATGACGACGCTTCCGAAAACCACTACCAAAAAACTGGGATTGGTGATTGATCTTGACATCTGTGTTGGTTGCCAAGCCTGTGCTACCTCTTGCAAGGAATGGAATACGGGCGGCTATTCCGCGCCGTTGTCGGACCATGATCCCTATGGGGCGGACCCCTCGGGGGCGTGGCTCAATCGGATCCATTCGTTCGAATTTCCGGGCGATGCGTCTACACCGGGACTGGCAGATGGTAAGACGGTGCATTTTCCCCGATCCTGCCTGCATTGTGAAGAACCCGCTTGCGTGACGGTGTGCCCGACAGGTGCAAGCTATAAGCGCGAAGAAGACGGGATCGTTCTGGTCAATCCTGACACGTGCATAGGCTGTAAACTGTGTTCCTGGGCCTGTCCGTATGGCGCGAGGGAATATGACTACGATCATGGTGTGATGAAAAAATGCACATTATGCGTGGACCGTATCTACAATGAACATATCCCAGAAGAGGACCGCATCCCAGCCTGTGTACGCGCCTGTCCGACGGGCGCGCGCGCGTTTGGCGATCTGGGTGACCCGGACAGCGACGTCAGCCGTGATGTCGCCGAACGTGGAGGCTTTGATTTACTGGCTGAAATGGGGTACAAGCCGACCAACAAATATCTTCCTCCCCGTGAGCGGGTCGACCCGACCCCCGAGCCCCTGCCCGAAGCTGTGCCCCTTGCCAAACACGGCTCCCGGATGGACGCTTTGTTTGCGTGGGTCGACAAGACCCTGTCCTGAGGTACCGACGATGCATCCTGCTTATACTGTTATCTTTTTCACAACTGCCTCAGGTGCTGGCTATGGACTTTTGTTCTGGCTGTCGCTGGCCCATATCCTAGGCGCCGGTCCGGACCGGTGGGTATCCCTAGGGGCCCTTATCCTTGGGACGGCGCTGGTTTCTGCGGGCTTGGTGTCATCGACCTATCACCTCGGCCGCCCAGAACGGGCATGGCGGGCCTTTTCACAATGGCGTTCATCTTGGCTGTCGCGCGAAGGTGTGGCTGCAGTGGCGACCTACCTGCCGATGATGGGATTGGGTTTGATCTGGCTTTTCGGACTGCCCGAAGACCTTGTGACAATCTTGTCGGCGCTTACAGCCGTTGGCACAGTTGTAACCGTCTATTGCACCGGCATGATATACGGATCATTACCGACTATCAGGCATTGGTACCGGACCGACGTTCCAGTGATCTATCTTGTGCTAGCAGCTGGCACAGGGGGATTGCTGTTTCAATCTTTAGTGGGCGACTACAATTTGCTGGTCGCCATCGCATTGGTGGCGGGACTGGCCCTGAAAATGTGGTACTGGATGGATGTGGATCGCGATCCGGGCAAGTACACCTCAGAGATGGCGTTTGGAATGCCGCAGTTAGGGGCGCCAACACCTTTGGACCCACCACACACCCAGCCCAACTTTGTTATGCGCGAAATGGGCTATGTCGTGGGGCGTAAACATGCGCAGAGACTGCGCACCTTTGTAATGGTATTGCTGTTTGCTGCATCTGTCCTGTCTGTTCTAGGCTTGCCTTGGGTTGCAGTGCCTTTGGCAGGGTTTGCTGTTTGGATGGAACGGTGGCTTTTCTTTGCTGAGGCCGAGCATGTCAGCATGCTCTATTACGGCGCTCAGCGCGCATGATCTCGGCGGCATTGATCGGTGCGGGTATGGTGACCACAACAATCGCCAATGCCCTGATCGATGTGCCGGATGTCCGCCTAAAATGGGTATATACACGTCGGTCCGAAGCAGGCGAGGCATTCGTTGCCGCGCACCCTGCACTTGGCGTCACTGCAACCCAAAGTCTTGATCAAATTGCCGATGATCCTGAAATTGCACTGGTCATCGTGGCTACCTCGCCGGATGCCAGAACCGAAATAATAGCAAAGATGGCCGCGGCCGGCAAAGCGATCCTGACCGAGAAGCCTTTGGAGAGGACGCTTGCCAGCGCATCACACATCGTTGAGATTTGCGAGGCGGCAGATGTCCCTTTGGGTGTCTTTTTTCAATATAGATATCGCGACGAGGTCGCCCATTTGCGCGCCTTTTTGGCAAGAATGGGCACCATTCATGCCGTCGACGTGAACGTTCCATGGTGGCGCGATCAAAGTTATTATGATGTCTCAGGCCGTGGGACATACGCGCGTGACGGTGGTGGCGTCTTGTTGACCCAAGCCATCCATACGCTGGATCTGATGCTGTCTCTTGTTGGGCCCGTCACAGATGTTATTGCAATGTCTGCCACAACGGGTCTGCATCGCATGGAGGCCGAAGATTTTGTGACAGCAGGGCTGCATTTTCAAAATGGCGCGGTTGGCCACATATTCGCGACGACAGCAAGTTACCCCGGACGAGGAGAGTCAATCAGGATTCATGCAGAGGCCGGCTCTGCACATCTTGAGGCCGGGTCGCTTCGTCTTACATGGTCTGATGGCCGGACCCAGACATTCGGACAAACCCGCCAATCCGGCGCAGGCGGAAATCCAATGGCCTTCACCCATGACTGGCACCGCAGGGTGATTAGAGATTTTGTAGAAGCCCTACACCAGGATCGCGCACCCTCGATCACAGGGCGCAGTGCACTTGGTGTGCACACGCTTGTTGACGCAATCGAACGGTCTGCCAAACTGGGAAGGCGTGTGACACTGGAGAGCTAGATGCCGTTCAAACTTGGAATACTTGGTCTGGATCACGGGCATATTTTTGGCATGTATGACAATCTCAAAGCCAGAGGTTGCGTTGCGGCGACATATTGGACAAACGGCACACCTGTCACCGAGCCGAAATTCAATGCAACCTTTCCCGAAGTAAGCCGCGTGGACGATCCACAACGAATACTGGATGATCCCAAGATCAAAATGGTCTTGATATCTTGCGTGCCGGCGGACCGGGCCGCCTTGGCGATCCGCGCCATGGAGGCAGGCAAGGACGTCATGGTTGACAAACCGGGCTGTACAACCTTGGAACAATTGGCGGCTATTCAGCAGACCCAAGCCCGCACAGGGCAGATCTGGTCGGTTAACTTCTCTGAAAGGTTTCAGGTGCCGGCTGTCACACGCGCGTCCGAGCTTGTCGCTGATGGGGCAATCGGTCGGGTGATCCAGACCTTGGGCATCGGCCCCCATAAGCAAAACTTGCAAAGCCGACCCGATTGGTTTTTCAAGCGCGATCGATATGGTGGGATCCTGACGGATATTGCCAGCCATCAGGTAGACCAGTTTCTTTATTTCACACAGTCAACCACAGCGCAGATCACCCATGCACATGTCGAAAACAGCACCCGCCCCGATCTGATGGGGTTTCAGGATTTTGGCGAGCTTGGATTGCGGTCCAATCATGCACATGGATATATCCGCGTGGACTGGTTCACACCGGATGCTTTACCCACATGGGGTGACGGTCGCCTGTTTATACTCGGAACGGACGGTCAAATCGAGTTGAGAAAATACACCGACATCGGCCATCCCCACCAGACGGATACGCTCTATCTGGTTAACGGAGACCGCAACGAACGGATTGACTGCCGTGATGCGGGACGGCCGTATTTTGCCAATCTGGTCGCCGATGTGCTTGATCGTACAGAAACAGCCATGCCACAGTCCCATCCGTTCGAGGTTATGTCGTTGGCCATTCAGGCCCAAACTCTTGCTGAAACCAAATGAGACGGGGCGTTGGCATCATCGGAGCTGGCATCGGCGCAGAACACCTCGCAGCCTACCGCACATTGCCCGCTTTGTTTGAGGTCCGGAAAATCTGCGATCTGGACCTTGATCGGGCTGTTGGAATTGCAAACGGCATTGCAGTGACACGGAATATCTCTGACCTTTTAGAAGATCCCCACTGTGATGTGATCGACATCTGTCTGCCACCCCACTTGCACCTGCCTGTCGCCTGCGACGTCTTGGCGGCCAACAAAACGGTGATCTGCGAAAAACCTCTGGTGACCTCTTTGATGGCGATGGATAAATTGGAGGCTGCGGCCAAGATATCGACCGGTCGCATCTTTCCCGTTTTTCAATACCGCAACGGACTGGGTATGTCGCAATTGCGGGCGTTGTTGGCGTCGGGTCTGACGGGTAACGGGCAGGTGGCCACTTTGGAAACTCATTGGTCGCGAGACGCAGACTATTATAACACTAGCTGGCGCGGCACATGGGCCGGTGAACGTGGTGGTGCCGTGGTGACCCATGCAATTCATATCCATGATCTTCTGACCCAAGCTTTTGGACCAATCGCTACTGTGCAGGCGTCTATCGCAACGCGTGTGAACCCAATCGAAACAGATGACTGCGCAGCGATCCTTCTG
Organism: Roseivivax sp.; assembly: GCA_038138625.1. GTDB lineage: Bacteria > Pseudomonadota > Alphaproteobacteria > Rhodobacterales > Rhodobacteraceae > JAQXDR01. Next base: position 25,225 of record JAYQEA010000030.1, on the reverse strand, counting down.
ACCATGCAAAATGGTGCTCTGGTGACATCGTCTGTCACCTTGGGCGCGGCAGGGGATCATAGCCGGCTGCGACTGGTGTTTGAACACCTTACTGCCGAAAGCGATCTTGCGGCCTACGCCCCGGCGGCCAAATCTTGGCGTTTCACAGCCCGCAGGCCTGAAATGCAGTCTCGCGTGAATGCAGTTGTAGCCGCGGTAAGCCCACCGCCTGTCGGCTTTGCCGGATTTTTGACGGATGTATCGAATGCGCTGGATGGGACAGGTCAGGCAGTGACATTGCAAGAAGCACGCGCGTCGCTTGAACTTATCACCGCAATCTATGCAAGTGACCAGACAGGTTGTCCGCAAAACCTGCCAATAAACCCAGAGCATCCGTTGTATGGCGGATGGCAACCCAAGGAGCACAGATGACCAAACGCGCCGAAGACCTGAGATCCGCCCGTTGGTTTGCACGCGATGACCTGCGCTCGATGGGGCATCGCTCACGGGCCACCCAGATGGGATGGACGGATGAAGACTGGCAGGGCAAGCCTGTCATAGCGATTATCAACACATGGTCGGATTTGTCGCCTTGCCATCATCACCTTCGCGATAGGGCAGAATGGGTCAAACGTGGCATCCTGCAGGCTGGTGGAACGCCCGCAGAAATGCCGGTTCAAAGCTTTGCAGAACAACTTTTGAAGCCCACGAGCATGTTGTACCGAAATCTTGGTGCGATCGAGGTTGAAGAAACCCTGAGGTCCCATCCGATCGATGGGGCCGTCCTGATGGGTGGTTGTGATAAGGCGACCCCTGCGTTGGTGATGGGTGCCCTGTCCATGGGACTGCCATTTATATTTATGCCAGCAGGTGCGATGCTGCGCGGGCATTTTGCGGGGCGTACGCTCGGGTCAGGAACGGACGCTTGGAAATATTGGGACGAACGCCGCGCTGGCAACATTACCAAGGCGGACTGGGACGGCGTACAGGGTGGCATTGCGCGCAGCTATGGGACCTGCATGACCATGGGTACAGCCTCCACAATGATGTCAATTGCCGAAGGCTTTGGACTGACGTTGCCGGGTGCATCGTCCATTCCGGCACCAGACGCCGGACACAAACGTATGGCAGCAGCCTGCGGCAGACGCGCCGTTGAAATGGTCTGGGAGGATCTGACGCCAGACAAAATCATGACCCCCGCCGCCTGTGCCAATGCCACCGCGGTCGCCATGGCCACAGGATGCAGCACCAATGCTGTGATACACCTGATCGCCATGGCGCGACGGGCCGGTGTCGATTGGGGTCTCGATGATCTGGACCGGATCGGACATGACGTTCCGGTGCTGGCCAATATCCGCCCTTCGGGTCAGGTCTATCTGATGGAAGATTTTTTCTATGCCGGTGGATTGCCCGCGCTGATGCAGCAAATACGGGATCACCTCAATCTTGATGCATTAACCGTAACCGGCGACACGGTTTCACAGAATATAAACGGCGCAAAGGTCTGGAATGATGACGTTATCCGTCCATTGTCCAATCCTGTCTACCACGAAGGTTCTCTGGCAGTGTTGCGAGGAAACCTGGCGCCTGATGGCGCGGTAATCAAACCCGCGGCGTGCAATCCGAAATTCCACACCCATTCCGGACCCGCGATTGTCGCCGACAGTTACGACGAGCTAAAGGTGATCATCAACGACCCAGATTACCCCATAACGCCCGATCATGTCCTTGTCTTGCGTAACGCGGGACCTCAAGGGGGACCTGGCATGCCGGAATGGGGCATGATCCCCATGCCCCAAGCACTGTTAAAGGATGGACACAGAGATATGGTACGCCTGTCGGATGCACGTATGTCAGGGACCAGCTACGGCGCGTGTATCCTGCATGTCGCGCCAGAGGCCTTTGTCGGCGGACCGCTTGCCTTGATCAAAACTGGGGACATTATAACCTTGGACGTTCCAAACCGCAGGCTCAATGTGGCCTTGAGTGAAGAAGAGATGGTAAGCCGTCGCGCAGAATGGAGCCCCCCCAGCCCAAGATATGAACGCGGGTATGGCTGGATCTACACCAAACATATCGAACAGGCAGACAAAGGATGTGATTTCGATTTCCTTAGAACTGATTTTGGTGCGCCTGTGTCCGAGCCGGAAATCAACTAGGTCGCATTTTAAACCCAAGAAAATCGCCAAAATAGCATAACAGCCTTAATAGGAATACTGCCTTTTTCAGTTGTCTGGTCTTAATCCAGCTTTGTCTTGCGAGCACGTTTTTCACCTGTCATCCTCAAATACTGATCCGCAATCTGTAAAGACAGATCGCCAAAGCGCGACTGCCAATTATTATTCATAAAAAAAGGTCCAAATGGGGACTTGGTGCGTACGAATATCAAAAGGGGCCGACTGGCCTCAAAATTTTTGTGCATTGGGAGAACACCATGGCACGCGGACGCGTTATTTCCTTCTTTTTCAGGCTCTTTAAAGAAACCTTTTTTCTGGTTCTTGCCGTTGCTTTGATAGGTGCTGGTTTTTGGGGATACCGTTATCTAAGCGACAACCGCGAATTCGCACAGCCGCTGGTGGTCGAACGCCCCGTTGCTAAAGTAGAGACCATAGTGCTTCGCGCCAGCAGCGCGCCCCTGCCAATACGCGGCGAAGGCTTTGTACGCCCATTTCGGCAACTGTCTCTGTCACCTCAGGTGTCGGGAAAGGTCACCCATATCCACCCCGCCATCATTGACCGGGGCCGGTTTCAGGCAGGCGATGTTTTGGTACAGCTCGACAATCGGTCCCAAGTTACTGTACTGGCACAGACCGACGCCAATATCGCCGCCACAGAGGCGCGCCTCGACCAGCTTCGCACCGACCTTGCCCGGACACGCGCTCTGTTGGACCGTCAGGTTGCAACTCAAACACAGGTAGATGCGCTGATCAGCCGTGCAGATGAGCTCGAGGCGAATTTGCAAGGTCTTTTTGCGGCCCGTGAGGCTGCACAGATTGCCCTGTCCGATCGTCAGGCTGTGGCGCCTTTCGACGGTGCTGTGCTGTCTCGCATGGTTGAGATTGGCGATGTGGTCAGTCCCGGACAGGCCATGGCTGAAATCTTCACCGAAAACGAGATGGAAGTTGATGTCGCGGTCCGACAGGCCGACGCGGCACTGATACCCGGCCTGTTCGCTGGTATGGCAGCCCAAGCATCCGTGGATGTTCCTTTTGCTGGTTACACCTTTCGTTGGGATGGGCAAATCGCACGGGTTGAACCCCAGCTAGACAGCCTTACACGCACTTTGGCAGTGACGGTCCGTTTGGTAGATCTGGCCGATGTCGCCGGTCGCAGCGTAGATGGCACACGCATTGCATCCGGCGCGCCACCAGCACTGATCAACGCCTTTGCAAAAGTCCGGATTGACGGGCTGACGCCAAGCCGCGCCTACGCTTTGCCATCAACCGCGCTGCGCAACGGTAAACATCTTTGGCTTGCAGACGGGGGGACGCTTCAGATTGTCCCGGTCAGTTTGCTGCATGTGGATGGCGAAACCTCATACGTCGAAAGCGCAGTATCGCTTGACGGATCACGTCTGATTATCTCCACCCTGCCCGCCCCTCTCGAGGGGATGAAACTGCGCGACCTTCAAGAGTCAGACGAAGAGGTTGCTCTTATTGTGGATGACGCATCGTGAACGCCGCAATCCGTTGGATGGCCGGGCATTCGGTCGCTGCTATTTTGACAATGATCCTTGTCGTTGTTCTTGGATATTTTGCAGCAACCTCCATACCGCAAAAAAGCTTTCCCGAATTTACCCTGGACACGGTAAATATTTCTGTCAGCTATCCCGGCGCGTCGCCGCAGGAAATTCAGGACAGCGTCGTGCGTCCGATCGAGGATGAACTGTCGGCTGTGGATGGGATTGACGAGATCACCGCATCCATATCCGAAGGTCGCGGTGGCGTTTCGGTCAGCTTCTTGCTGGGTGAAGATTTGGGTGAAAAGCTTGAGGATATCCGCACCGAGGTAGACAGTATCCGCGTTTTCCCCGAAGACGCCAATGATCCGATTGTTACCATTGCATCCAATACGTCACGGGTGCTGGAAATCGCCCTGCACGGCGAGGTCAGCGAAAGAGTTCTCACCGAAGAAGCCACTAGGCTGCGAAATGAAATTTTACGTCTGCCCGAAGTGTCTTATGCAGAAGTATCGAATACACGTGCCTATCAGATAAGCGTCTTGGTAGATCGTGATGCGCTGCGCGCATATGGTATGACGATCAATGAACTGGCCTCTGCGATCCGGCGTAATTCCTTGGAACTGCCCGGCGGATCAATTGATACCAAAACCGTCAGTCTTCCCATCAGAACAACTGGTCGCAACTATTCGCAATCCGACTTCGAAGGTATCATCGTGAGGTCAAGCCCCTCCGGCGGTCGGGTGTATTTGCGGGATGTCGCAACGGTTGTCGACGGGTTTGAAGATGCCGATTTGTCCAGTACTTTCAATAACCAACCAAGCGTTTTGGTGAATGTCTTTCGTGTGGGAGAAGAGCAAGTGCTGGGCATTGTTGGTGCCGTATCGGATTTTCTGGATACGGAATATCGACCCGCCCTACCCGATGGCCTGTCGGTCACGATTTGGCAAAACCAGGCGCGCGAGTTGGAAAGCAGGTTGGAACTGCTATCTTTGAATGCCTATCTGGGGCTGGCGCTGGTTGTGGTTTGTCTTGCTCTGTTTCTAGATTTCAGACTGGCTGCCTGGTCGGCGGCGGGGATCGGCGTCAGTTTTGCGGCAGCCTTGGCGGTCATGAACTGGGCCGGCATGTCCATAAACATGATTTCTTTGTTCGGGTTCATTCTGGCCATCGGTATCATCGTTGATAACGCAATAGTCGTGAGTGAAAACGTCTACACGCAGAATGAAAAGGGTTTGTCCCCCAAAGAGGCCGCGATCAAGGCAACGCAGCGTATTGCCGTGCCGGTGGTCTTTTCCACAGTCACGACACTGGTTGCCTTTTGGCCTTTGTTGCAATTGCCCGGCACTCTTGGCAAATTTTTGTCCGATATCCCGCTGGTGGTTATGATCGTTTTGACCATGTCTATGTTGCAGGCGTTGTTCATCTTACCGCGCAATTTGTCGAATTTGGACGTTGGTCCGTCCTATCGGCCCAATCTGGTCATGCGTGCGTTGAGAGTGATACGTGGCGGTGTTGACCGTGGTGTCAAAACCTTTGTCAATTATCCTCTGGATTGGATGTTGCGCTTTTCAACCCGATATTTCTTGGTACCAATCGGCGGTGCAATCGCTGCTATGATTGTCACCATCGGATTGGTGACCAATGGATTTGTGGCGTTTACCTTCTTTCCATCCATTGACGGGAATTACGTGACGGCCCGTATCTCAATGAGTGACGGAACCACCTTTGACCGGACAGAAGACGTGGCAGACCACGTCCGTGATGCGGCCTATCGGGCGGCGGAACGTATTGGCCTCGACCTTCCCGAGGGCAGTCCACCCGTTCTAGTCGGCATCCAGTCCGTTGTTGGACGCAGCGGCGGTGGTGGTGGCCCTTTTGGTGGACGTCAGGCTGCGAGTGCGTCTATTGCGAATGTTGTGGCCGAAGTCACGGATGCCGAATCCCGCACGTGGCCCACCAGCGATTTCGAAACAGCATGGCTGGCGGAAATTGGGGATATATCCGGCATTGACCGATTGACCGTTTCGGCCGAGATCGTCGGAGGTGGTGACCCGGTGGCCGTGGAATTGTCCCTGCCCGAGACGAAAGACATCACACCCGTTGTTGATGCATTGAAAGACGAGCTCCGGAACATTCGCGGGGTTTTTGCAATCCGCGACGATAATTCCTCTGGGCGCAGCGAACTGCGCCTGTCCTTAAAGGACGAGGCGCGAATCTATGGCGTCACCCTTGAGGACCTGGCACTACAGACCCGTGCCGGTTTCTTTGGGCTGGAGGCGACAAAGGTGCAGCGTGGGGCAGACAATGTGGCTGTCATAGTGCGCTACCCAGACCAAGACAGGAACAGTTTGTCTGACTTGCTGGATCACACTATAACCACCCCGAGCGGAGCGATCATACCGCTGAGTTCGGTCGCCGATATTGAAGAAGACCGCGCGCCGACCGAGATAACCCGTCGGAATGGCAGACAAATCACCACTGTGACGGCTGACGTGGATCGCGCTGTCATGCCGAGCCAGGCCGTGAACGGAATTTTACGCGAACGAATCCTGCCAACACTGCAATCGCAATACCCCGGATTGATTTTTGAATTTGGTGGCGAACAACGCAGACAAGGTGGCGCTTTTGGTGCGCTATTACAGGCCGTGGTTGTTGCGCTGTTTGTCATTTATGCTTTGCTTGCGCTGATTTTCCGAAGCTACGTTCAGCCAATCGTGGTGATGCTGGCAATACCGCTTGGGTTGATCGGGGCTGTCGTAGGGCATCTTATCATGTCTGTGCCGATATCTTTGCTATCGATCTTCGGGATTATTGGTCTGGCCGGGGTCGTGATCAACAATTCGCTCGTGATGGTTGATGTCTACAACGAGTATCTGGCAAGGGGCGTGGCGTTGCGCGACGCTGTGGTGCAGGGGACCAAAGACAGGTTTCGTCCAATTTTGTTGACGTCTGTAACAACCTTCTTAGGGGTTTATCCATTGATAACAGAGACGTCCTTGCAGGCACAATTCCTGATCCCACTGGCGATTTCCATCGGATATGGTGTCTTGATCGGAACTGTTTTTGTTGTCCTATGTGTGCCGGCGGTGTTCGTCGCGCAGGCCAGAGCGGCGCAAGCACTTGCATGGCTGTTCGGGACACAAACGCGCTACAGTGGCAGAACCGACTTGGCCGAACCTTCATAGAGCATGTCATCATCGTGTGATTAGACCTGAAACCGGGTTTTTTTATTGCGTGATGCTCTCCCGCGAAAAGTACCACAGACATAGCACGGTTGTGTCAGACAGTGACGGTTTGCATTTTTCAAAAGACAGCTTCTCGCGGGATTTATAGCGGGCGGCACCTAGTTGGTTACGCGAGGATATTTGTAGCTGGCCTGATCCTCACATCATGGGTATTCAGGCGCAGGGACCCTTAGGCACACAACAAACACCGTGACGCCATATAAGCTATCTCCAGATACAACGCGGTATGATTTATCTGCTAGCTCCACAAGTCAGAGATAATCCGCGCGCTGTAAGCCATGTTTTGCCATCTTTTCGTTCAAAGTTCTGCGGGGCAGGCATAATTCGTCCATAACCGCGGCGATAGACCCTTTGTGGCGACGCATGGTGTTGTCAATCAGCATGCGTTCGAAGGCATCGACATATTCCTTGAGTGGCTTACCTTCGGTCGTCATGACAGGTTGCATGTCGTTGTTGTCATTGATCAATAGGGACGCAATCGTTGCTGGACCGCGCCGCGCTTGCAGCACGGCCCGTTCCGCAAGGTTGACCAGTTGCCGGACATTGCCCGGCCAGGGGGCCTGTAACAGTTGTGCGGCCTCTTGGGCAGAAACCTTTGGTGCCGGGCACCCGTATTCATCTGCAAAGCGGTCTGTTAGATCAGAAAATAGCAGTAGAATATCCTCACCCCGATGCCGCAGTGGGGGCAGCGTCAGACGCAAAGCGCTTAATCTGAAAAATAAATCCGATCGCAATACCGTCTCGATGGTTTGGCCTTCGTCTTGAAGATTACAGATTGCTACAACTCGGACCTCGGGTGGGGTGCCCTGATTATTCAGCGCATTTACCAGACGTGCCTGCGCTGTGTTGGGTAAGGTTTCGATGTCTTCAAGAACCAATGTGCCGCCGCGTGCCGCGTCCATGGCAGCGATATCCGTTCCATCTGGGTCAGAAGGTCCAAACAATCGCCGGAGAAGCGCAGCCTCTTCCATACCGGCACAGCCAACCAGCACAAAGGGTTTTCCCCCACGATTACCGGCCGCGTGCAGGGCATGCGCGGCCAATGTCTTACCTGTCCCCGTCTCGCCTTCGATCAGAACATGACCGTCTGCCTGACCCAGATCCAGAATATCTTCGCGTAGACGTTCCATAACGGGACTGGCGCCGATCAATTTTTGCATCAGTTGACCGCCATCGGTCAGATCACGTCGCAGGGCGCGATTGTCTAATGTAAGACGGCGCGCAACGGTGGCCTTACGCGCAAGATCTGCCATACGGTCAAGATCAAAGGGCTTTTCGAGGAAATCCCATGCCCCGATGCGCATCGCTTCCACTGCCATGGGAACGTCGCCATGGCCGGTTATCATAATGACTGGCAAGGTGCTGTCTTGCACCATCAGGCGACGTAAAAACTGAATTCCATCCATGCCAGGCATCCGAATATCGGAAATCACAATACCGGGATAATCCGGCCCCAGTTTTGCGAGAGCATCTTCTGCGCTCGCAAATGTTTCGGTTTCATAACCGGACAATGCCAACCATTGGCTTATGGACTGGCGCATATCCTTTTCATCATCAACAATTGCAATCAGGTCAGATTTGGGCATTGAGGTGCCTTTCTTTTTAGTCGGCTTGCGTTGGCGACGGTGACGCGGATGTCGACGCCTGTCCCTCAGAGGACACGACGGGATCTGCATCGAGCAGGGGCAGTTGCAATTCAAAAACAGCGCCGCCCTGTTCACCGTTGCGCGCCCTTAGCCGGCCACCATGGTCAGTCACGATGCCGGATGATATTGCCAACCCCAGACCAACGCCATCGCCAGGTTGTTTCGTTGTGTAAAACGGTTCAAAAAGCGCGCCTAGATCCTCAACGCCATCGCCGTTGTCGCGGACTGTCAAGGATACCGTTTCACCGCTGGCAAGGATAACGTCAATCGTTGGTGCCCCGACATTTTGAGTGGCATCCAATGCGTTGCGCAACAGATTTACAATGACCTGTTCCAAACGAATACGATCCCCCAGCACCATCACCGGATCTTCGGGAAGCATACAATTCATCTGCACACGTCTGCTTTTTAGCTGGGGCTCCATCATCGAAATCGACGACGTGACAGCCGCAGCCATATCAACGGGGTGCAAGTCATCCGCCCCCTTGCGCGCATAACTCTTGAGCTGTTTTGTAATCGCGCCCA
>JAYQEA010000030.1:0-16138 GCA_038138625.1 Roseivivax sp. | reverse complement strand
TCGATCAAATCATCAATCCGCAAAAAGGCAACCATGGCCTCTTCGGATCGGGATCGTTGCAACAACAGTCGCGCACCCGCAAGGTAGGTTTTCATGGCCGCGAGGGGTTGGTTCAATTCATGACTGACGGCTGCAGACATCTCTCCCAACGCGGCAAGTTTTGAGCTTTGTGCAAGCGACTGTTCGGCCACGGCAAGGCTTTGTTGCATGCGTTCACGTTCGGCGATTTCACGTTGCAAGCGCATGTTCAATTCCCGAAGATCAGCAGATTCGCGTTGAAACAGGGCCATGCGCAGAGCTGTCTTGCGACTGAGACCGTAAAACAGTAGCGCCGCAAGGATTGCGAACCCCATGATTTCCAGCGCAAGAACCGTGTTGACACGCTCTCGTACCCCCGAATAGGTCGAAAAACTGACAATCCGCCAGCCACGAAAAGGCACGCGTGCCTCCGTCCGCATCACACCTTCCCGGCCCAGATAGGCATCCGGCGGCAAAACGGCCCAATCCGACGTCAGCTGGATCGCGCGATCAATGGCGCGATCAGCCGGCGCGCGGCGTAAAGCCTCTGCTTCATTCAATCCCCGCCACCGGTTTTCCGTTGATAAAATAATTGTGCCCTCGCTATCTGATACCAACACAGCATCTGCGATCCCGGCCCAAGCAAATTCAAATTTTTGCAAATCCACTTCGACAACAATCACGCCTATCGACTGGTTGCGGAACTCTATCTTGCGTGAATAGGCAAATACATAGCCGGGTCCCTCGCGTGAAATTGCTCTGAAAACGGTGTTATTGGATCTCAGGGCATCCACAAAATAGCCGTCGTTACGATGCAACCCCCCAAGACGGTTGCGATCCGTCGATGCCATTGTCCGCCCGTCCATATCAAGCAGCATCAAAGAGGCTGACCCGATCTCTTCGACGAACGAGATCAAACGCTGCGAACTTTGACTGAAATCACCAGAGTTCAAGGCGCCGATAAGCGTGGCATCATTGGCCAACAGCTGCGGAACAACAGCGTTGCGGCGCAGCTCGGCCATAAGGTTTCCTGAATAGAGCGCCAAACGTAATGCGGCTCGGTTGCGGTCGGCCTCGGCAAACTGATGGGTCAGTGCCCGATTCGTGAAAACGATCGTGGCAACGCCCAGCAGAGCCAGCACCGCCAAAGCGACACGCAAACGCCATGTCAACGGCGCGGCACGCAAAAGCCGCGGACGGTTTGGTGAGGAAGGACCAGAAAACAACGTCATGACCTCAAGCTAAGCACCCGAGAGCCAAGGCTCAAGTCACGCCAACGAGAGCTCGGTCAACAGATTGGCGAAAAGACGCGCACCGTCAGTCCCGCCATGGGCCGGATCACTGGCGCGCTCGGGATGGGGCATCATACCCAATACACGTCGGTTGTGCGATAAAATACCAGCAATATCCTTGTCCGATCCGTTCGGATTGTCACCATAAGTAAAGGCCACGCGGTCCTCTGCCATTAATCGAGTTAAAGTGTCCGGAGCTGCAGTGTAGTTCCCATCGTGATGTGCGATCGGCAGGGCAATCTGTGATCCAGCTTCATATCCGCGTGTAAAGACGCTATCAGCGGTGGCGACGCGCAGTGGGACAGATTTACAGATGTACTTCAAACCTGCATTTCGCAGGAGTGCTCCGGGAAGCACGCCGGATTCAGTCAACACCTGAAAGCCGTTACAAATCCCAATTGCATACCCCCCACGATCCACATGGCTGCGAAGTGCCTCAACAATCGGAGAACGTGCAGCGATGGCCCCACACCGAAGGTAGTCGCCAAAGCTGAAACCACCCGGCACTCCGACCATATCGACACCGCTGGGCAGTTCGGTTTCTTTGTGCCAGACCATCTCCACGTCACATCCAGCATCCCGAAGGGCCACGGCAAGGTCACGGTCACAGTTGGACCCGGGAAAAACAAGGACAGCAGCTTTCATCTGGAAAATCTTTCTGGGTTTGGATCAGGACTGAAAATCGGTAATGACGGCGACCCCGGGTGGGGTCGGACCGTTGAAGGCGCGCAGTTCGGCGCTGGTGCCCGACAGGGCAATCTCGCGGGCGATCAATGGGCTCATATCTACCGCGCCGTCTGTGATCATTTCCAGCAAGGATGGGTATCGCCAGCTGGGCATGCCGCGGGTGCCATAGAGTGCAAGGTTGCCCAGATAGACGGCGCTCATGTTGATTTCCATACGGGCCGTGTGTCCAACCGGCATACCAACCTGCACATGTCGACCCAAGGGGCGTAAACACTCAAGCGATGCATTGACCGTTTCCGGGACACCAAGAGCTTCGATACTGACATGGACTCCCCCGCCTGTCAGATCTTTTATGCGCGCCGCGACATCGCCATCTTTGGCGTTGACACAGCCTTGCATCCCAAGCCCCATGGCGTGATCAAGCTTATCCTGCACAACATCGACAACAATCACCTTAGCCCCAAGTGCGCGTGCCAGAATAGCTGCAGACAAGCCGATACCACCGGTCCCGTGAATGGCCACCCATTCCCCCGCCTGCACAGCCGCGCGTCCTGTAAGTGCATGCCAGCTGGTCGTCACCCGACATCCAAGGCCGGCGGCCACGGTGGGTGACAAGCCCTCTGGCAGTTTTGCAAGGTTATGATCGAACGGAACGGCGACATATTCCGCAAAGGCGCCGGGTTCTATAAAGCCCGGCAACCGTTGGTTAGGACAGGTGTTTTGGTTGCCAGACTGGCAGGACGGACAGGTACCACAGGCCAGTATAAACGGGGCAACCAAACGGTCTCCGACAGACCAGGTTGCCTGAGGGCCTGCCTCGACAACCTCGCCGCAATATTCATGACCACCGATTTGACCTGGCTTGACCCGCGGGTGTTCGCCGACCCAGCCGTGCCAGTCCGATCTGCACACACCGCAGGCGATTACTTTCAGCACAACACCATTACCGGGACAGACCGGATAGGGTACATCCTCGATCGACAAATCTGCATTGTATTCTTTTAAGACCGCCGCGCGCATAAGCTCTCCTCCCTTCGGATCAGAGAAGCTCGACCCGATAGCTTTCAATCACTGTATTGGCCAACAGTTTTTCGCACATTTCTCGGACTGTGTCTTCGGTTGTTCCATCTGCAAGGTCCAGTTCCAGAACTTTTCCCTGGCGCACACCGTTGACACCATCGAACCCCATGGCCCCAAGTGCGTGGCGCACAGCCTCGCCTTGGGGGTCCAGAACACCATTTTTCAGCATGACATGCACTTGTGCTTTCATGACGCGTCTCCTTTGGAGGACCTAATTGATTAGCTTTGGTTTTTCCATGGGGGTTGCATTTCTGGGCATAACACCAAGACGACGTGCAACTTCGGTGTAGGCATCAGCAAGACTGCCTAGATCACGCCGAAACACGTCTTTGTCTAATTTTTGACCCGTTTCCATGTCCCACAAACGACAGCTGTCTGGGCTGATTTCATCCGCCACGACAAGGCGCTGAAAATCACCGTCGAAAATACGTCCGACTTCGATCTTAAAATCAACCAAACGGATACCCACTCCATACATTAGTCCGGACATGAAATCATTGACCCGCAGGGCAAGGCTCAGAATATCGTCCATATCCTGCTGACTGGCCCAGCCAAAGGCCGCGATGTGTTCTTCGGTCACCAAAGGATCGCCCAGTTTGTCGTCCTTGTAGCAATATTCCACGATCGGACGCGGCAATTGCGTGCCTTCTTCTAGGCCCAGTCTCGTACACATGGTGCCTGCAGCCACATTGCGAACAATAATTTCCAGCGGAACGATTTCGCAGCTGCGGACCAGTTGTTCACGCATATTCAACCGTTTGATAAAATGCGTAGGCACCCCAACTGCGTTCAGGCCGGTCATAAAAAATTCGGACAACCGGTTGTTAAGCACACCTTTGCCATCAATGACATCGCGTTTTTCAGCGTTAAAGGCAGTCGCGTCGTCTTTGAAATACTGTACCAAAGTGTCCGGCTCCGGGCCTTCATACAGAATTTTTGCCTTGCCTTCGTAAATCTTCTTGCGACGTGCCATAGGCTCTCTTTCACGGGATCAGATGGGATGTGCCTCGGCAAGGCACGCGCCCTCTTAGAGCATGCTAGGCTGGCTCGCAAGCACCGCCGTTTGCCGCGCTCTTAGGATCAAGGTGAAAAGACCGATTTCCTGCCGGAATTTGGGGCTCAACAATAATTTTCTTTCAATTTTTGATAGTGGAACGGATCATCCCAACAGATAAGGTTAAGCAAGATAGGCCAAAAGGAGGGTCAAATGAGCACTTTTGACGAGCGCGAAAGCGCATTTGAGAATAAGTTCGCCCATGACGAAGAGATGCAGTTCAAGGCTCAGGCGAGGGCAAATAAATTGCTGGGTCACTGGGCTGCTGGAGTATTGGGCAAAACCGGTGATGCATTGGAGGCCTACGCTAAAGAGGTCGTCCTGTCGGATTTGAAAGAGGCTGGACAAGAGGATGTGGTCCGCAAGGTTGCAGGGGATCTGGGCGATTTGTCAAATACCGAGACGATCCGAATGAAATTGGCGGAATGTCTTGTCGAAGCCAAGGATCAACTTGTTAATGGATAAGTCCAAGCCACATCGTCTTGATCTGCCATGACGCGGATCCAAGGCGTTGTGGTGGACGCGCGCGTTGAAACAAAGACAAACGCACCCCGAATAGACGGGACTGTTTTTGCTGGACAGCTGCTGCTCTGTTATTACCGCCAAGGCGCGTAGCGCGCCCTATATTTCTAAAATATTTCATAATAATATTGAAAAATATGAATTTGCCTCACATGCTATTGGTATGGCAAAGCCTGCGAACCTCCGGATTTTCAGGACGCGCTTAATGACCAATCTCATGACTACTCTATTGTCCCGGCGTGATTGGCTGCTGGCCGATGGTGCCACAGGGACCACCCTGTTTAATATGGGCCTGTCCTCTGGCGATGCACCCGAGCTATGGAATTGCGATCACCCGGACAGAATTCGCACTTTGTATCAAGGCGCCGTATCGGCTGGTAGTGACCTGTTTTTGACCAATTCGTTCGGTGCCAACAGGTCACGTTTGAAACTGCATGATGCCGGGCATCGGGCGACAGAACTTTCCCGAATTGCAGCCGAACTTGGTCGTGAGATTGCTGATGCGTCTGGACGTGACGTTGTCGTTGCAGGCTCGGTCGGTCCGACCGGAGAGTTGCTGGAACCCGTTGGCAGCCTGACACATGCCGATGCGGTCGAGATATTTTGCGAGACAGCGCAGGGTCTCAAGGACGGTGGTGCAGATGTTTTATGGGTCGAAACCATCAGCGCTCCAGAAGAATTCCGCGCAGCCGCCGAAGCGTTTGCGCTTGTCGACATGCCTTGGTGTGGAACCATGAGTTTTGATACGGCAGGGCGCACCATGATGGGCGTTACCTCGGCTGGAATGGTTGAGATGGTGAAAAGCCTGCCTCATGCACCGATCGCGTTCGGAGCCAACTGTGGAACCGGAGCCCCAGACCTGCTGCGGACAGTCAAAGGCTTCGCCGCTGCCTCTCCGGATCGCCCCCTGATTGCCAAAGGGAATGCAGGCATACCCAAATACCACGATGGTCATATCCACTACGATGGCACACCCGAACTCATGGCGGATTATGCCCGTCTTGCCCGCGACGCAGGCGCGCGGATTATCGGCGGTTGTTGTGGCACACAACCTGTCCATTTGAGCGCAATGCGCAAGGCGTTAGAGGCGCATGTGCCAGGTCCAAGCCCGGATATGAATATTATAGAACAACGTCTTGGCGGTTTCAGCTCGGAACGTGACGGAACCGAGGCTCACAGTGACACACCGCAGAGACGTTCGCGCCGCAGGCGCCGCGCGGAGGTGTAGAAAAAGCGTTTTTGAAGCTGATCAAGCACCGCTGATCCGCGCTGGCTTCTGACTTGGCCCACCGTGCACAGATCCGGCCGCGGATGCCATCGTTCAGGCACCTTGACAAAAGGTCGCGGCCAGACAAGCCGATGTCGGAAATCGCCATCCCCAAGGCGCTGTTTTGAACGATATGTCAAAGTATACAATCGGCCCACAATAGCTCTGGCAGGGCATCGTGAATTGAGGAAAATCGCAAATGTCTGATGAAGAAGACGATATTATCCTATCTGAACTGGACGACGACGAACTGGTTCAGCAGATGTTTGATGATCTGTATGACGGCCTGAAGGAAGAGATCGAGGAGGCAACGCACATCCTTCTTGAGCGCAAGTGGGAGCCGTATCGCATCCTGACCGAAGCACTTGTGGGCGGCATGACCATCGTCGGAAATGATTTCCGCGATGGAATCTTGTTCGTTCCAGAGGTGTTGCTGGCGGCGAATGCGATGAAGTCGGGCATGTCAATTCTCAAACCCCTACTGGCAGAAACGGGTGCGCCTCGTGTCGGCAAAATGGTCATCGGTACCGTCAAAGGTGACATTCACGACATTGGCAAAAACCTTGTGTCAATGATGATGGAAGGTGCAGGTTTCGAGGTTGTCGATTTAGGCATTAACAATCCGGTCGAGAATTACCTTGATGCGCTGAAAAATGAGGCGCCCGATATCCTCGGCATGTCTGCGCTCCTGACAACGACAATGCCGTATATGAAAGTTGTCATTGATACGATGAACGACATGGGCATTCGTGATGATTACGTGGTTTTGGTCGGCGGTGCGCCGCTAAACGAGGAGTTCGGGCGGGCGATCGGAGCGGATGCCTATTGCCGTGACGCCGCAGTCGCTGTTGAAACCGCCAAGGAATTCATGGCGCGCAAGCATAATCAAAGGGCTGCGGTGTAAAAAAGATCAGCCTGCGGCACACTGTGGGCTTTTCTTTACTATTTGACTGCATCATATTGACGTGGTGAGGAGACCTTGGATGCCAGTCACAACCTTTGTATCGCTTGTTCTGACAGTTACTGCTGCGGCAGGGATAACAATTTGGGCACTTTTCAAATGGGGTATGCTGACCGTTCTTCCGGTTCTTGCCGTCATAGCGCTGGCTGCACGTTGGGCCACGGGCCACGTTCCGTTGAAGGATCCTGCTAATGGATCAGGCACGCCCTAAGCGCAGGCATCGTAAATCTTCGGGGCGAACCAGAGATCGTGTCAATAGTTCGGTCGCCCATCCTCTTGTCGAAACTCCAAAGCGGTACGTTTCACATGGTGGCCAAGGTCAAGTCCTCATCCTTGCCTGCGGGGCCATTGCACATGAAATCTTGTCTGTGACACGGCTGAACGGGTGGACACATCTTGACCTTCAGTGTTTGCCCGCGATCCTGCACAATCATCCAGATCGCATACCGGACGCCGTGCGCGCGGCCGTTCAAGCACACAGCAATGACTATGACAGCATCTATGTAGCCTATGCAGATTGCGGCACTGGCGGACGATTACAACAGGTATGCGACAGCCTCGGGATCGAGATGATTGCAGGTCCGCATTGTTACAGTTTTTTCGAAGGAAACGATGCCTTCGCTGCGAGGGACGAGTACGCGGCGTTCTATCTGACAGATTTTTTGGTCCGGCAGTTTGATGCTTTTGTATGGCGACCACTTGGGCTTGATCGACACCCCGATCTGCGCCAGACATATTTCGGACACTACACAACCTTGGTGTATCAAAGCCAGATCGAGGACGACACATTGGTGTCAAAGGCACAGGTCTGCGCAGAGCGTCTTGGGTTGCATTTTGAACATAGACACACCGGGTTTGGTGATTTGACGGACCATTTAAGGAATTGGGCAACACGCTGACCTTGGCAGAAGCACAAAGGTGCCCCATATATCACACATGTTTCAGATCCTTCCCATTTTACTGACTGTTCTGGGTGGCTTTGCCATGTACAGGTTGTCTGCGTGGCGCCTCGCCCGGGAACTGGACGCCAAATCAACCGAATTGATGGATCCAAGCCTGACACCAATCTTTGACAAACTCGCCCAAGCTCTTGATCTGGATCGCGTTCCGGTTCACTTGTATGAGATTGAACCGATCAACGGTCTGGCGGCGCCTGATGGGCGCGTGTTCCTAACCCGTGGGTTTTATAAACGCTATCGCAGTGGTGACATTACAGGTCCGGAATTGGCAAGTGTCGTGGCCCATGAGCTGGGCCATGTTGCCTTGGGTCACAGCCGCCAGAGAATGATAGATTTTTCTGGTCAGAATGCGTTGCGCACCGTCCTTGCAATAGGTTTGTCACGCATAATACCGGGTGTTGGACCAATGATCGCGAACGCCGTTGTCTCCCTGCTTCAGGCCAAATTGTCGCGACGGGACGAGTTTGAAGCCGATGCTTATGCGGCGGCATTACTCTCCAAAGCGGGCATTGGAATCGCGCCCCAAGTTTCAATGTTTTCCAAACTGGATGCACTAACGGGACAAATAAATGGCACACCTGCGTGGTTGTTAAGTCACCCCTCTACTTCTGATAGAATTGATGCTATCACCAAGATGGAGAAACGTTGGCATGCCACAGGTTTTTGAGTTTCGGGCCGGCCAGAGGTGTAGTTGGAGTAAAACGGAACACACATGCAGAATATAGATTTAGGAAGCCTGATCTATTTAGGGATGTTGCTGGCAGCGCTGTCTTTCTGGGGCTTGAGCCACAGGGGTCGCTTGGGCCGTAACTTGCAATATCTCGGAGTGTGGGCGTTGATATTTATCGGTACGATTGTCATTGCCGGTCTTTGGTCCGACGTTACCCGGACAGTACAACCTCGTCAGGCAATTGCCAGCGACGGGGTAATCGAATTTCCGCGCGGACCTGATGGTCATTATCATGTGACGTTACAAGTGAACAACGAACCGGTTCGTTTTGTTGTTGATACCGGTGCGACCGGTATTGTGCTCACGCGCGAGGATGCGGAACGTATCGGACTCCAAAATCAAGACCTCGTCTTCTTCGGACAGGCACAGACAGCGAACGGTGTGGTTCGAACGGCACCGGTGACATTGGACCGTATTGAATTGGGTCCATTCGTCGACACCCGGGTGCCTGCAGCTGTCAATTCGGGCGATTTGTTTCAATCGCTCTTGGGGATGAGCTATCTGCAACGCTTCGAGCGTCTTGAGATATCGAACAATAAACTGATTTTGCAACGATGATGTTGAGCTGGGCTTGTGCGCGCTGGCCAGGTATCCTCCGACGCGTAATGTTGACAAATTAAGGGTCCATGGGCCTGCCCGATATCTCTTCGTCCATCTTCAGTCTGAGCAGCGCGCCCCCTATTTTTTTCTGTAGTTATTGCTGTAGTCTGTGTGTGACAGCTATAGGAGGATGCAATGCGACAAACATGGCGATGGTTCGGACCGAAAGACACCGTCACATTGTCGGATATCCGACAGGCGGGTGCATCCGGGATCGTGACCGCCCTTTATGATCTGCCAGCGGGTACCGTCTGGCCAGATGACCGCATTGCAGAAACAAAATCCGCTATAACGAAGGCAGGCTTGACATGGGATGTCGTAGAGAGCCTACCCGTCAGTGAAGCCATTCGCACAAACGCCCCCGAGGCTAAAGCTCATATTGAGGCTTGGCGGGCCTCTGCCCGGGCGCTGGCGGATCATGGGATCAAGGTAATTTGCTATAATTTTATGCCTGTCCTGGACTGGACCCGGACTGATTTGGCGTATCCGCGACCATCTGGGGCGACAGCCTTGCGCTTTGATCTCGTCGATTTTGCAGGCTTTGACATACATGTTTTGGCCCGCACGGGTGCGGCGCAGGATTATACAAAGGCGGTTCAATCCGCTGCAAAGACACGGGCCGCAGCTTGGACGGACAAAGACCGCAGCAGGCTGACAGAGACCATTCTGGCTGGCCTTCCCGGCGCCGTGGAAAGCTGGACACTTGACGGATTTCGCGACCGGCTGAATGCCTATTCCGACATCGACGCCGACTGTCTGCGCGCAAATCTTGCCAAGTTCCTGCGGGCCGTTCTGCCCGAAGCTGAAAGCCTTGGATTGCGTCTTTGCGCACATCCTGATGACCCGCCTTGGCCGCTGTTTGGTCTGCCCCGGATTTTGTCGACACAAGCAGACTACCAATGGCTTTGCGATCTTTATCCGTCGCCGGCCAATGGTGTCACTTTGTGCACCGGGTCGCTCGGTGCGCGCCCCGATGTTGACCTTGCTGACATGGTGGCGGTGTTGGGTCCACAAATACATTTTTTGCACCTAAGGAACGTATCACGAGAAAGTCATACATGGCCCACTTCGTTTTTTGAGGACGATCATCTCGCAGGGTCGACAGATATGATCGCGGTAATCTCTGCCATCCGCGATGAGGAAAACCGCCGGCGCGCAGAGGGTCGCACCGACGCAGAGATCCCCATGCGACCAGACCACGGACAAATGATCCTAGAAGACCAGTTGCGCAAAACTGCGCCAGGCTATCCGGCCATCGGCAGGTTAAAGGGGCTGGCGGAACTCCGTGGTGCAGCGCTGGCGCTTGGCGGGCGGATGACATGATCCTTTGCGATCCATCGTCGTGCCGATGTGTGGGGTATGCACCAGCACGAAAACGGCAAGACGCGCGCACACACAGGCAGGCAGGCCGCCCTTGGTGCTTGCCATGACAGTGCCGGAAATTTCGATTGATCCCGCAGCCTTTCATGCCGATCCCTATCCAATTCTGGCGCAGATCCAAGAGATGTCGCCTGTGACATATGTTCGACACCTTGATGCCTATCTGATCACACGCCGCGACGACGTCGCAGAATGGGAACGCAAAACCCATATACTTTCCTCTGATCAGCCCGGCGGTTTGATGACAGTGTTGATGGGCCAAAACATGATGCGCAAGGATGGTGCGGCACATCAAACCGAACGGAGGGCAATCTTTCCCACGATTTCGCCTAAAACCGTGCGCGACCATTGGGCCGTTCAATTTCAAAGAGCGACCCGCAGTGTGCTCCATCGCATCGCCCCCCTCGGGAAATGCGATCTGGTGGCAGATTACGCGATGCCTGTGTCTGCCAAAGCGCTAAAGCTGATCACAGGGCTTACCCAAATGCCATGGCAGCACATGGACGCCGTCAGCCAGGCCATGATCGATGGCTGTGCCAACTATGCAGATGATCCAGACGTCACAGCCCGCTGCCATACCGCCACCCGGGATATAGATCACCATATCACCAACACGAAAAATCCTGATCCCTTATCGCTTTTGGCCGTACAACAGGCGGCTGGCCTTGGTCCCAAACAGATCAGCGCAAATATTAAACTGGCGATTTCAGGCGGACAAAACGAACCCCGGGACGCAATTGCCGGCGCAGCTTTTGCTGTCCTTCAACATCCTGAAACACGCTCTGCCCTGGATGCCGGGGTCCTTGATTGGTCACAAATCTTTGAAGAATATTGTCGCTGGATGGCTCCGATTGGCATGTCACCGCGTCGCATCACTCAAAAGACCGTAATCCATGGCCTGACCCTGCCAAAAGACGCCCGGGCCTTTTTGATGTTCGGCGCTGCAAATCGTGATCCGCGTGTGTTCAAAGACCCTGCCACCTTTGACCCGTGGCGTGACTGTCGTCGGGCTGTTACCTTTGGTGCCGGACCACATTTTTGCGCCGGTGCCGCCATTTCCCGCGAATTAATCGCCAAAATTGCCCTGCCCATGCTATTCGAACACTTGCCACGCCTTCGATTGAATGGCCCAACCAAATTCCAAGGCTGGGCTTTTCGTGGCCCGGACCGTGTGAATGTGACCTGGGCATAATCCAATTTTTGCAACCGGTGTGCAAAACATTGCGTCTGACCCAACATTGTGCCACCTGTGCGCCTGATAACTCAGGAGACACAATGCCGAACCTCGACCTGTCCTATGTCCCGGACAACGCCAGTGTGACCACTGTGGCGGCGATGATATCGTCAACCGTGGCACCACGGCTCAGGTCGCAAACGGGCTTGGCAAACCCTTGTAGGATCGGCCCCATCGCCTGCGCTCCTGCCAATTCTTGCGCCAATTTGTATGCGATGTTGCCCGCGTCAAGCGACGGAAAGACCAAAACATTTGCGTCCCCTGCCCCCAGTCCCTTGCGCGCTGCAATCTCAGGATTCAGAGCAGCATCGCCTTGCAAGGGCCCGATGAAGCCTGTTGCCTCGGCCGCGGAACGCACCACGTCCACACTGTCGCCGGACCCGGAAGCACCGGTTGAAAATGAAAGCAGCGCCACCCGTGCGTCACCCAGCAATGCCGAACCGCTGGCGTGCGAGGCGCGAGCAATGGCCGCTAGGGCCTGCGCATCGGGCGCCACATTCAATGCGCAATCGGCAAAAACCACATCACGTCCATCCGGAAACCGCATCAAGAAAAAGCTGGAGGGCAAGCTGACACCCTCTGCCAAACCTATTCCAATTGAGGCCGCTTCGATCACCTTTTTAGTCGATGCTACCGCACCGGCGACCATCACATCCGCCTCGCCCACGGCCACCATAGCCGCCGCCCGATACAGGGGTCGCTTCAACATACGCAGCGCCAGAGCAGGTTTAAGTCCCCGTCCCGTTGCAATGGCCTCTGCATATAGATCGTCGTTTTCACCAAGCGGTACTGGAACACAAAGACTGTCAGCTTGTAATTGCGCGGCCGCTGCATCAATGCGCGGGTCCTCGCCCATCTCGGGAAACACCACCCGCTGCGCAGCCCCTGTGGCGCGCGCTTTCAAATTTTCCAGTACGCCCATGCGTGCTTTTCCTTTTCTTCGTCGGAGTTAAACATGACAGACACAATCAAGATCAACCGTGGTTTGAAAGGCGTCTACTTTGAACGCTCTGGTGTTAGCCATATCGACGGTGCCAAGGGCGAACTTAGCTACCGTGGCTACTCTATACACGACCTTGCGACGCAAGCCACCTTTGAAGAGGTCTGTTTTTTGCTGATTCATGGCGAGTTGCCAAATGCCACGGAACTGGCAGAGTTCGATGCCGCACTTAAGGCCGCTCGGGTCCTGCCTACGGCTGTTACAGACGTAATTTCAGCTTGCCAGGATGGTCATCCCATGGATGTGCTGCGCACGGGCGTCTCTGCCTTGGCGGCGCTGGAACCCAGCTCGCAAGAGGTGGGAGAAGAGGCCTTTATCGCAAACGGTATTCGTTTGACCAGCCAAGTGCCGATGATCATCGCGGCCCATGCGCGTTTGCGTCAGGGGTTGGAACCTGTTGCTCCCGATTTGTCCCTGAGCCATGCCGCCAATTGGTTGTGGATGCTCTCAGGCGAGCGTCCATCACAAGACGCAGCGCGACTGGCGGATGTGGATTTCATACTGCATGCAGAACATGGTGCGAATGCATCCAGCTTTGCAGCGCGTGTCACCGTAGGAACCGAAGCCAACCTGCACGGAGCCATCGTCACAGCACTTTCGACCCTCGCAGGTCCTGCCCACGGCGGTGCCGCAGAAGATGTCATGAAAATGGTGCATGAAATCGGAACGGCTGACAAAGCAGCCGACTATGTCAAAACAAAACGCAAAGCCCGAGAGCCAGTCACCGGCTTTGGTCATCGCGTCTATCGTGCCGAAGATCCCAGAGCACGGCACATGCGCGAAGGCGTTCGGAAATTGGGCGAGGAAAAGGGCGCGCCGGAGTGGTACGAAATCCTGCAAGCTGTCGTTGATGCGATGAAGCCTTATGCGCGTCACGGTTTGAATGTGAATGTCGATTTTTATTCCGGAGTGATCTACCAGTTGCACGGAATTCCGATGGATCTGTATGTGCCAATCTTTGCGATCGGCCGGATGCCGGGCTGGATTGTTCAATGTCTTGAACAGCAACGTGGCAACATCCTGATCCGTCCGTTGACCCTATATAACGGGCCCGACATGCGTGATTATGTGACGTTGGAAAATCGCTGAACCTTGACTGTGAGGGGGGGGCATTTTTATGCCCCCGCTGAGCCATAGCCCAAAGTGATCCAAAAAACTGGCCTACATTGCGTTGCCAAGCCCCGCTCCTGCGATCTTTCGTGAAACATTGCGTCCAAAATCAATCTGTGCGCCTGATCTTCTGGACTTGCGGTGTCTTTTGCGGTTGGCGCGTGAGGGCGGTGGCTTGTTGCGTCTTGGTTTAACACGCCTGCAACCCTTGGGCGCTCGATCATCTGGGCTTTGGTCCAGCCTGCGCCCAAGGATATGCGCCTGTATGGTGTAAATCAGTCTGAGTATTTTTTGGCGTCATACTATGGGCTTGCGGAGCGGATCATTGGTACGGGTTCGGGCTGAAACACTGGTCCCGGAGACCACGGTGAATAACGATACTTGAAAAATTGAACGTCAAGCCAACCACCTGTCGGTTTTGCGGCGGACGACCCTAAAAAGGTGATTTGGTTCTACCTGCACTCAGCGCGTTGCGGAATTTGATCGGGTCGTTGTGTTTGATGTCACGCCCACGCGCCCAACCTTTTGACATGACGCTAGCATTTTGCGTCGATCAAGATCGTCGCCGGCGCAGCTGGCATCCGGTTGGACGGTGCGACGTCAGCAGGCGGGATTGCTGGAATGCACAGCGTGCGGAATTTTTCCATAAAACCAGATATCCAGTCTGATGGTTACAACGCTCGTTAATATCCGGTCTAAACTCAATGGATTGACCACCATGGTTCCCTTGGCTTTGGCCAAAGACCTGTGCACGGTAACAGTGATTTTATGCCTCGCAAAACGGCTGGACCGGTAGAAACGTCTGAACCGGCGCGGCTCAGGGCGCCGAAAGGAAAAACCGTACGGCCGGTCACCAACGGCAAACCCAGATTGACGGTCAATCAGGTCTTGAACTGGAGCGTTCAACGCGTGCCGCTTTGATCGAAGGAACATAGCCCCGTCCATGACACACTGTTGGCCAAGCCGAATACCTCCGGATAGGCGTTTCCGACACCTTGCAAATTTTCGGCTGACCGCTCCCTTACAGTCCATTGTCAAAGAGCGCGCAGTGTCCGCGATTGATGAACGCGCCTTGGAAATCCGGTGCACACAGGCCAGGACATCGCATCCTGAAAACAGATGCGTGGCCTTTGCCATGGCTGAGGCATCTTTGGCCTTGTTCGGCACAGATGCCTGAGACTGCGGCCACACGCGACCCAACAGCACAAGCTACTTCTGGCCCAGTCAAGCCTCTGTTTTACAAGCTTGACCCAGAACTCGGACCGAAGGAAACACCTGAGTGTCGACAGACCCCAGGCCAACCGACACTGAAAATCAGGCCTTCACCATTTACTGGGACAGCATGAGGGTTCGGTGTCACATTTATTGAGATGTTTTGCCATACCCGCCACCGCCTGGCGTTTCGATAACAAAGGTATCGCCGGGTCCCATCTCAACCTGATCATCGCCATATAACGTTTCAATCGCGCCGTTCGATCGGTGAACCAGATTTCGACCGGTCGCGCCCGGGCCGCCGCCCTGTGCACCCGCCGGTGGCTGGATGCGATGAGAGCATAAGGTTGTCACAGTCATCGCCTCATTAAACGTCAAACGCCGGGTGATCCCGTTGCCTCCGACATATTTACCACAACCGCCAGAGCCGTCTCTGATGGAAAACTCGTCCACACGTACCGGAAACCGTGTCTCAAGGACTTCGGGATCGGTCATGCGGGTGTTCGTCATGTGGCTGTGAACCGCGCTTGCTCCGTTAAAGCCGTCACCAGCCCCTGTCCCACCGCATATGGTTTCATAATTTTGATAGACCTCGTTGCCATAGACAAAATTATTCATCGTGCCCTGACTGCCAGCAATGTTACCCAAGGCTCCGTAAAGAGCATCCGCAATTGACTGACTGACTTCGGTATTTCCTGAAATAACAGCGGCAGGAAATTTGGGATTAATCATCGACCCCTCGGGAATGATCAGCTCTAGCGGCTTTAAACAGCCCTCATTCATAGGAATATCGCGACCAACCAGCGTCCGGAAAACATACAAAACCACAGCACGACAAATCGCGACCGGTGCGTTATAGTTGTAGGCGTTTTGCGCAGATGTACCGGAGAAATCGATAGTGGCAGAACGTGCGCGTTTATCGACACGAATGTCCACCTCGATCACAGCGCCATTATCCATTGGATAGCTGTATGTGCCATCCTTAAGAACATCCAAAACACGCCGCACGCTTTCCTCGGCATTATCTTGAAC
>JAYQEA010000029.1:5683-36744 GCA_038138625.1 Roseivivax sp. | reverse complement strand
CGACGGTCTAACATCACAGCGGTCAGGGCGACAGCAGCCATGATAAAGGCTCTTTCCGTCGCCACATTGCCGCCGGATAATGCAAGATATCCAGCCGCAGCCAAAAGCGCCGCAAAAGCCGCAATCCGTTTGACCGGCCAACGTAGTGCAACCCACGGCACACAGGCCAGAACATAACGCGAAACGAAAAACACCACGCCAACCAACAATCCCATATGCAAGCCCGAAATCGCCAGCAAATGAGCCAAGTTTGTATATCGGAGATCTTTTAGAGTTTTTTGACTTACTTCGCTGCGATCGCCAGTCAAAAGCGCCGCCGCCATGGCGCCACTTTGTCCGGGAAGGGCTCGTCGCACGCGGTCTGCAAGGCTCAAACGAAAGTGCAAAAGTCCAACTTCTGCCTTACGGGTCTCTAACGCAAGAACCGGCGTGCGCGTATATCCGATTGCCCCAAGGCGCAGAAACCATGCATGACGGCGAAAATCAAAGCCTCCGGGCTCAACCGCGCCGCGGGGACCGGACAAATGGGCCGTAAGGATATAAGTGCTGCCGGCCATCAGGTCCGTAAAGCCCTGGTCCCCATGAAGTGAAATCCGAACGCGCGCAGGCGTCTGATCAGGCGCGACCCCTCTTAGAACGACCTGATCAAACGTGAGACGCACGGCATCTGAGGCCGACCTGTCCAGTCCGACAAGCCGCCCCTCAACCGGCCCATAATACCGCCAATCCAAGACAGGGGCTGACACCAGATGCGCACGGGCACCGGCCCACCCAAATCCTGCCAACACAAATCCGATACCAATAAAAATTGGTCCCCAGACTGCACCGGCGCGAAACGTCAGCGCAAAAAATATAACAGACGCACCGGCCGCAGCCCAAAGCACCACCAGCGCAGGCTCTGATCGTGTAGAAAAATAGGCCGCGACACCTATGGAAAAAACAATCGGCAACCATGGAAAAAGCGCGCCGCGCTGCGCCAATATCTGACTGGCAAACCATCCCGTGATCCAGCGCATGCTTGTGCCTTTCCGCGCTGAACGCTAAGGAGCATGTCAGCGTAACTCCATCTCCCTTACCGAAAGGTTAATCCGCCCATGTCAGGTCCGGTCGTCACTCGATTTGCCCCCTCACCAACAGGTTTTCTCCACATTGGAGGCGCGCGGACGGCTTTGTTTAATTGGCTTTTCGCAAAACGGCATGGCGGCAAATTTCTCCTGCGGATAGAAGATACCGATCGCGCGAGGTCAACACCCGAGGCCACAGATGCAATCCTCAGGGGATTGGACTGGCTTGGGTTGAACCATGATGGTGAGGCCATCAGTCAGTTCGCCCGCGCCGATCGCCATGCGCAGGTCGCTCGTGATCTGCTGCAAAAAGGGGCTGCGTATAAGTGTTTTTCAACACAAGAAGACATTGCCGCGTTTCGTGACGCAGCGCGCGCAGACGGCCGGTCGACCTTGTATCAATCCCCTTGGCGCGACGCACCGAGCGATACACATCCAGACCGGCCCTACGTTATACGTCTGCGCACCCCGCGCGAAGGCACGACCGTCATTCGAGACCATGTCCAAGGGGATGTGACGATCCGCAATGATCAACTTGATGACATGGTTCTTTTGCGCTCTGACGGAACACCTGTCTACATGCTGGCGGTTGTGGTCGACGACCATGACATGGGGGTCACACATGTTATCCGCGGAGACGACCACCTGAACAATGCAGCACGTCAGATGATGCTTTACACGGCAATGGAGTGGGACATTCCCATATGGGCTCATATTCCGTTAATTCACGGTCCCGACGGAAAAAAACTGTCCAAGCGCCACGGCGCGCTTGGGGTCGAAGAATATCAGGCGATGGGCTATCCCGCTTCGGGAATGCGCAATTATCTTGCACGTCTGGGCTGGAGCCATGGAGACGATGAATTTTTCACCGATGAACAGGCGCAGGGATGGTTTGATCTCGGGGGCATTGGTAAATCACCAGCGCGGCTGGACTTTAAAAAGCTCGAAAACCTATCAGGGCAGCATATCGCGCAACTCAGCGACGCTGCAGTGCTGCATGATGTGCAGGAGTTTTTGCGTGTGACTAACCAGAGCGCTTTAACTGAACCCCAACTGAATGGCTTGGAAAAAGCGTTGTATTGCTTAACAGACCGCGCCAAGACCTACCCAGAACTCATTGAAAAGGCGCAATTTATACTCACGTCAGAGCCTGTTCAAATAGAGCCAAAGGCTGAAAAAGCACTTACTCCAGTATCCCGTGGTATACTGCGTACGTTGACGCCGCAGCTGCAAAATGTTAGCTGGACCAGAGAAGCATTAGAGGACGTTATGAACCGCGTGGCCGAAGAACATGACACTAAATTTGGCAAACTGGCAGCACCTTTGCGCGCTGCCTTGTCTGGTCGTGCTGTCACGCCAAGCGTATTCGACATGATGTTAGTTTTGGGCCGAGACAGAACGCTTTTGCGTCTGGCCGAGGCTTCGGTGGATTAAGCAGATTAGGCTGACAAGCTTTAATCAACGTTTCACCTATTCGACGTACGTACCCTGTGGCGGCATTATCCATCGCAGGCAGAGATGAAGGGACCCTAAATGTCTGACACTTCTAAAACTGCAACGCTGAAAATTAATGGCGCAGAGTATGACCTGCCAGTTCATTCGCCCAGTGAGGGCCCTGATGTTATCGACATCCGCAAGCTGTATGGTAGCGCAGGAGTATTTACATACGACCCAGGTTTCACCTCGACCGCCAGTTGTGACAGTACGATTACATTTATCGATGGCGATGCCGGTGTGTTGCTGCATCGTGGCTATCCGATAGATCAACTGGCGTCGAAATCACACTACCTCGAGGTGTGTTATTTGCTGCTTTATGGAAAGCTGCCGACAACTGCGGAATTGGAAGAGTTTGAATCGACGATAACAAACCACACAATGATCCATGAACAGATGCACAATTTCTTTCGCGGATTCCGCCGCGATGCGCATCCGATGGCCACAATGGTTGGCGTGGTCGGAGCCATGTCTGCATTTTATCATGACAGCACCGACATCAGTGATCCCCTGCAACGCGAAATTGCAAGCCATCGCCTGATTGCCAAAATGCCGACAATCGCAGCTATGGCCTATAAATATTCAATCGGGCAACCGTTCGTATATCCTCGCAACAACCTAGATTATGCATCTAACTTTTTGCATATGTGTTTTGCCGTACCCGCAGAAGATTACCATGCAAACCCAATTCTAGCCCGTGCAATGGACCGTATATTCACCCTGCACGCCGATCATGAACAGAACGCGTCGACATCGACCGTGCGTTTGGCATCATCCTCTGGTGCAAACCCTTTCGCATGCATCGCCGCCGGTATTGCCTGCCTTTGGGGACCTGCTCATGGCGGAGCAAACCAAGCCTGTCTCGAGATGTTGAAAGAGATCGGAACAGTTGATCGCATTCCCGAATATATAGCCCGCGCCAAAGACAAAAATGACCCCTTCCGGCTTATGGGCTTTGGCCACCGCGTTTACAAAAACTTCGATCCACGCGCCAAGGTCATGAAACAATCCGCAGATGAGGTGCTGGACCTTTTGGGGGTTGAAAACAACCCTGTCCTCCAAGTCGCCAAAGAACTGGAAGCAGCGGCTTTGGCTGACCCCTATTTTGCCGAGAAAAAGCTTTTTCCAAACGTAGATTTCTATTCCGGCATCATTTTGGAGGCCATCGGCTTTCCAACTTCGATGTTCACACCAATATTTGCCCTATCTCGAACTGTGGGCTGGATTTCTCAATGGAAGGAAATGCTGAACGATCCACAAAACAAAATTGGTCGTCCAAGACAGCTGTATCTTGGAGAAACATTGCGCGATTATGTGGATATCGAAAATCGGTAATAAGGCCGCGTCAAAACGGGCTGGAAGGAATCGAGCTTCCGGCCTTTTTGACCACACGTCTTTATTTTGCATAGGCGTCTTTTTCGAAAACGCGGTCCGATATGCGTGTCCTTTCTAAAGACATCCCCTTTGCTGAGAACCGGCCAAAGTTCTGGTCCACGGGGCTTTATAATTTGTGACTGCATTCTTGGTGGTTACTGACACATAATTTTTCAGCTCCTTCTCAAAAAACAATTGTTCATTTTGGACGGGAACAGTCTGCGCAGCAATTCTGTCTAGGTGCGTCGCGAAACCTGGCAAGGTGTGTTTCAAAACCAGTGACCAAGTATTTTCGGCGGGAGGGGCGGATTTGTAGCACGATGCCACGATGGTATCAGCTAGGCACAAGAGATCCAAAAATTGCAGATATTCCATGGCTAAGGTCGTCACTTACAGTCAGATCGACCTTGGCATATTTTGCACCAAACCGTGCTTATGATCAGACTACGCGCTTCACTCGACAGTCATGACAATCGGTCCGTCGGGATCTGTTTCAAGAACCTCCGCTCAATCGACACTTCGTTTTGGCCATGCGTATTATAGGACCCCTCTCCTGGCGTTGTGTGATGATAGGTGATATTGTAGTGGGATCTAACTGTAGGTTTAAAATCCATTTCGTTGCGCTTGACCCTATGCAGGCGTAGATCACACGGTGTTGGATGGTGGGCGACGGCCTTTGCCACTATAGTCCAGTGCAATCACTTTGGTGTCCAAAAAGTGGCGGCGGCTTTTCATCAGAGCAGCGCCGACATTTCCACCAATGCGTTCGAAGACACCTGATTTTGTGCCAATGCCGGTCTTTTAGCCGAACAATCTGCGCGTTTTGGGCCAATCGGGATCGGATCAAGCAAATTTCCGACGTCACGTTTGATTGGTCGGAAGCAGACATGATCATGCATACGTCTCGGCGCAAAGCACACCAGGGCACCTGAACGAGAGCAACTTTCTACGGTCCAGAACCAAGGCTAACAATACACCCGCCGCCTCTACGTTCATTTACACAAGCGCACCCGACATCCGATGGTATGAAATCGGCCATGGCTTCATCATAAACAATGCCCTCATCCACGACAGACCAGAAAACTGGAGACTCGACCCGTATCTCGGACGTCAGCGCCCACTGCGAATTCTTGCAAATTGCACAATATGGCCCGCATCGCCCAGATCATAACATGCAACCCGCAAGACCGACTTGCCGACCGTACAGGTCCCGCCAGAAAAATCTTTTGCCTGCCTTATTTTTCGTGAAATCGCACTGACCGCCAACGCGCCCAACCGGTGCGTTCCGCTCAAAAACCTTTTGTCTCACGTCCAGCTTTGAGACAAAACCCGCAGGTCTTGGGGCAGCGTCATCAAAAAAATACCGTCTAGCTTCGTCCATAATTTTGGCAGGCAGGCCTGAAATTTGGGGGGCAACAGAAACCCATATTAGGAGAAAGGGCAATTTACAGGATAATTTTGACCAATTTCTGCATCAAAAGCTACAGTCCAATTGGGGATATAGTTCGGCCATCCTGCCAGCTTAATAGTCCTATTTGAGACATCCTGCCCGTTTAGAAATATCCGCCTTAGCGCATAAAAACCCTTTCGACATATCGCTGTATTGGGTTTATCGCCAATGAAGCATCCGCACACAAATCCAATGTACGATGCAGTAATTTCGAACCCGTGGTAAACTTGGTCACCGAAATCGAAATCCCAAAAGCGCTCTGACTAAAAAACGCCGGTATTTTTAATCGGTCAAGGCTGCAAAAACGAACGCATCCACATTGCCTGTCAGATCTTGCGCCTCTATGCGGTCACTGACACCCCATGTAGCCGAGCTTTCAATCAAATCCAAAATCAGGTGAGCCATTGCGAGATTGTCCAAAAAGCCGGAAAATTTTCCATTTGTACCCACGTGAAATCGCGGAGGATACTGCTTCTGCAAGGCTGTTTCGGGCATTAACAAACCAGCTTGTGATGTCAGGCTGGGGCATCGCTTCGGCCGATATATCGAGGTAAAGGATAGCTGCGTCGCGGCCGGCCACACTTTGCAAATGCACAGCAGACAGGCCGGCATTACCCCCGCCGATAATGCTGATTTTTTGATGTGTTTGGCTTAATATCTGGCTCGCGACAGAGCGGCCCCTTTCAAGAGCGGCGTGATCAGAGAGGTTGCGGTGAGGATTTGTGGCTGTTCCGGCAAAGAATACCTTGTTTGCAAAAGATTTTGAAAGATGACGATGATGATGCCGCCCCCCCTTTGGCATATGCGAATAGGAACCATACGCAAACGGATCATGACGCCAGTTTATTGGACGAAATCCTACCAGTTTTGGATCAGATGCACGCCCTGTATGCCCCATTCAAGGCATCAAGCCCGCCAGAGGAGCTGAACTGGCTCCGGCTAAGACGCGTCTACGCTTCAACACTCTGTTTTCTCGCAACAGGTTCGTGGTCCAACAGACTACAAATATTTTTATGAACGTGCGTTCGCGCATATTTCAACTTGGACCCATAAAAACAAAACCGTGTTGCTCGAGCACGTGTGGGATATGAATTTCGAGCCGACCGCAAGCCTGATGGAAACCCATACAAGCCGCTTGCGCAGCAAGATAGAAAAACCTTTTGGAGACACTGTTTTACAAAAAATATAGGATCCGGATATTTTTTAGGGCCGCGCTAAACAGCTTGTAGATCAGTCGTTGGTACGTCTTGCCCTAAGCATCGTTATTGTTTTTTACTCGTAATGACACTTGCTAGAATCTTGACATTTTTGCTTGTTTAACGCGACTTAAATCGCATGGCCGCGTTACGTCGTATCTCGCAGGCACCTCTGTTGGAGACTACATTTTACAAGGCCGGCCCCTGCCATAGCCTGCACTGGGACAGTAGTATTTGATAATCTCTGACACTGGCACCAGCGGACATCTGCCATTTGACGTCTCAGATCCAAGCGATAGCCAGTATTTTTAGGACGGCCGTGGGCGGGAATTCCAGCACCTCTGCAGGACATTACCATCAGGCACAGGGATCATCGTTTCGGAAAATGCAGGTCGACAGGATGAGCTTTTGAATACCCTGTTGGGCGGGCTTTTTGTCTCATTCGCCGGTATCCTGTTTTTGTGATCACTATTATTTGGCTTGCGTTGCGTACGCAAAAGCGCGTGGCGCTTATAAGTCGAGGCTTGGAAAAGGTTGCCAACGGTCATCTGGACACATAAATTTGCCTGCCCGGACGATAAGATCGTTCTAAGCCTTTTGGCTGTCAGTACAAATGCAACAACGCTGCGATTAACACAATCAATGTAACAGATGCGTGTTCAGTCATCAAATATTGCGCATGATCTGCACGCACCTCTGGCTAAGTTACGTACGGGCCATGAAAGCAGCCATGACGCCTTAATCCAAAACGGACACCCCGTATCGGCCGACAAATTGGACACCGCACTCGAGTAGATCGATCAATTGGCCGCCACGTTCAATGCGCTGCTGCGTCTATCACGGGTGAAAACGGGCTTAAGAAATTCCGCATTTTAAAGGGTCGATTTGGCCCCTTGATAAGGCATGTCGCGGATATTTATGCGCCCGTCGTCCAAGATCAGGGCCACCATATTGCCATCCAAATGCTGGATCCGTCGGTGATTAATGGTGATTGGGATCAAATAGTGCAATTACTTGCCAATCTGATCCAGAATGCCCTGCGTCATGTGGCTGATGGCCAAAGCATCACGTTGCAGGCTCATGGCTCTGCGATTTGTGTTATTGATCAGGGTCCTCGCACCCCACCGGATGAACGTGACAAGGTTCTACGACCCTTATTTCAACTGGAGCGAACACGCCGGAACGACGGTTTCGGATTGGACCTGTCGATGGTTGCGGCGATATGCACGCTACACAACGCAACCCTTCAGATATCAGAGCCCGATGCAGGTCAGGGTTTGACCGCTACAATGCATTTTTCCAAATTTACAAAATTGTAAATTCCAGGTAAAAAACCGTGCAGGTTGCGCAAATGGACACACTTTTGGGCATATCCACATTTATGTTGAACGTGTTGGCCTTCTATTTTTGACAAAACGATCCATGCAAATGCAATCTGTTCTCAGTAAGGTTGCATGCGTGCCAAATTAGCGATTCCCCGGGCCAGATCCCCGGCTATCTGATGTTCAGAGGGCAAGTTATGATACAAGCACAGGTTCAGTCACCCAAACCACACACAGTGCTGGCCAAGGCATTCCACTGGGGATTTATTATTGTCTTTGCCTATGCCGTGATCAAACAGGTAGGCACAATCACTGATTTAAGCGACACAGCTTTGCTACGCTTCGAGGTCTTCTTCGCGCTTGGGTTTTTAGGGCTACTGGTCACACGTTTCGTCTATATGCGACTGACGCGACCAACCGCGCTACCGGATACAACGCCCCGTATGATGAAACTGATGGCGCGCACTGGACATCTCGCGATCTATATCAGTCTTGGATCAATTGCGGTCTCCGGACTGCTGATTGCTGCGGTCTATTCCATGTACGGACCGGAAAACTGGATGATAGAGCCTGTTGTCTGGCTACATGAAACGGCTGTGACCGCCTCGTATCTTACTATTGGACTTCATATTGCCGCCGCCGTGTATCACCGCATTAAGGGGGACGGAATTTGGTCTGCTATGGTACCGGTTTTCAAAGAAGGACCCGCTGACAGCGCGTGATTGAATCTTGGCCTTTGGTTCCAGACCCTGCTCCGACCGCCTCAAGGGGAACGACCCACGTACCAAACATGGCGCAGGACGCGCAACAAGCGCCGCAACCCGATCACGACAGCCAAATACACACCGCACGGTACCACAGTCAGGCCAAATGTTATGCACAATACTTAAAAGCAATATCGACATTTGACAGGATCCAGAAAAGCGCCTGTATCAGGTTGTCTGGTCAGGGTAGAGCTGCCGCACCACGCGTGCCTCAGTCCTCGTGGCTAGGCACGTAGCGCATCAAACCCGCATCTTAGATAGCTTTCGATCTGAGGCAGACCGACATCTTCTTTTTGCATGCGCATGGCCCCCGCGTGCTGAGCATCCAAAAATAAGGCCCCTATTTCAGTCGAAATATCCTGTCGAAACACGGTTTTTGATTTCATATCTTCGATCCAATATGAAATGCCCTCCAAAAACATCTGCCTCAGGTCCTTCAGGGCTTGCGCCGTAATCGGCCCGGATCTGTGTCGTTGCGCACGCAGCATTACAAACAAACACCCGTTTGGAATGCCAAGAACGTTCCGGTCTTGCAAAAGGAACGCAATCACGGCGTCGACGCTTTCATCAAATGATTTACCAGACGCAAAAATTTCCAGCAAAGGCTCCACCGCAAGTGTCTGATACAAAGATAAAACCTCAGCCTTGAGACCATCGTCACTTCCAAACGCACGATAGATTGCAGGTTTTGATGTCCCTGTTTTCTTGCAGATGTCCGCAATCGATACTGAATATGGATCATATGTCCAATATTCAAGCAATGCAGTTTTCAAAACCACAGCATGATCCAGTGTCGTTGGTCTGCCCCGCGTGGGAGCCTGTGTGTTATTCAATTTCGGACCCATAAGTACTTTATTATTGACCCGGGCTTTTCGTACCCATAGTTACGTTAAAAATTTTTCTGAGTTCACCCCTGAAAACAGGAGCGTTAAATGTCGAAAGATCCCATCGGTTTCATGGCCAAGATGAACGCGTTAAGCCTAATGTTGATTACTCCAGAATACTACACGGTTCGGCGCATGCGCGCCAAAAACGCCTCCAAGATTGATCATAAACCTGCAAATTTGTCTATGGCTCCAAAGTGGGTGCAAGTGGATGGGCTAAATATCCGATATGCCCAAAACGCTGTAAAGAATGGTCACAGCATCCTATTTCTCAGTCCGCTTCCTCAAAGTATTCTTTGCTACGACAAAGTGTGGGCGTCTCTTTCGGAAAAAGCCAATCTCGTCGCACTGGATATGCCCGGTTTTGGACGCAGCGATGGCGATAGCAGCTACATGTCCTTTGCCGCCCAAAGCGCCTTTCTTGAAAAGTTCGTCGACAAGATGGGCCTGTCGGACTTTCACATCGTGGCGCCTGACGTCGCAATGCCTGTTGCATTACACTACGTGATCCATCGAAACCACAGAGCCAAGAGCATATTAATCGGAGACGGTCCGGGAATATTGCCATCCTCTGATGGAAGCTTGATCAAGAAAATAGTCGGATCTGGATTTTGGCGCACCACCGTGAATATGACAGGTGCATCAACGTTTATTTCTGGAGCAAATACATTGGGTTATTTGCACTATAGTCCTTCGGCTGCGGAGGTTACCGATTATCTTGCATCATATTCTGGGCGCATGTCACAAATCACGAAATGGTTCAAAGCCTATCCAGAAGGGTCGCAAACAATTGATCCGTATCTTGATAATTTGGAGATACCCGTTCAGGTGTTTTGGGGTGATCAAGACGCTTTTCTGACAACAGATAATGCCAAAAGATTGCACGCCCGGATCCCAAACAGCGCGCTTACAATTTTCGAAAACTGCGGGCATTTCTGTTATCAGGACAAAAGTGGCGCATTTTGCGATATGCTGGCTGCATGGGCGCAGGGCGGGTACAAGTCGTCCATAAAACTTGGCTAGCGCTGCCAGCCTCTCGATCAACTGACCCAAATACAGCTGCGCTTGCCCACAGGTGGCTTAGCGCAACTTTTCAATTGCCAGTCGTGAAGTGAGACAGGGATTGTTGCCGGTTACGTGCAACAGTCCCATGTCCCGGACGGGGTTTGAAATGTGACATCACCTTTGCAAAACAAAAGTGACCACAGCAGCCTATCAAGCGATCGTTACGGGTGACCGGAACAACCAGACCGCCAGCAAGGGAAACAAAACAAGTTCCAAGGCAAGCGATGGCAAAATGTCCATACTCAATACCGCTCCACCCTCCAGACCGCTAAAGCGGAAAACCCCGGCACAAGCGATGGCTATGCACAAAATTCCCAAGGTATTGCGCAGTGGCGCAGAAAAAAACGCCCCAAAAAAGAACACGGCCCCGACACAGAACCAGATGCCACCTATAAAACGAATGTGACTATCTTGAACATGATAGATCGTATCATCGGTCACGGTCAGAAACGGCTCGGAAATTTGCCACCCAAGCGTCAGAATGCCACCCAAGCCAATGTTCAAACCCAACGCCATGATTGCCGTACCAATCAGGGCAAGAAGTATTTTCAAGGGAAGCGGATATGTCATGCGATGCTCCTTTATGCATGAAGTGGACCAATATATTTAAATGGCACGCGTTCCATAAAACTGTAATCTTGACAGCGCAAGACTTATTTGAAACGCGTATTCATAAATTATGGAGTATCTCTATGGCCAAACCAGCAGGTCGCCCCCCCCGTAGCGAAGAAGACGTCGCCAAGTTTCGAACAAAGGTTTCAGAAAGCGCGATGGCACTGTATCGCGAGCAGGGTTTTGAGGCCGTCTCAATGCGCCGATTATCAAAAACCATAGGATGCGCGCCTACGACCCTTTACGCACATTTTTCCGGAAAAACAGAAATTCTCATGCTGTTGTGGTCGGATATTCTGACGGAGATGACCACGCATATCGAATTAAACCTTAGGCCGATCGGACACCCGGTTGATAAACTTCGGACAGCTGCCGTGACATTTGTGACGTACTGGGTTGATCACCCTGACCATTTTCGCCTTGTGTTTATGTCAAACGACGTCGGGCGATCAGACGTAGACGGCTTTCTGAAAAACAATGACGCTTTGCATCATTTCAGGGTATTTGACGACCTTATCAGCAGTCTGGATCAAGCACACAGCCCACTCAGGGTACAGGCGGACACCTTGATCGCCAGTCTGATCGGGCTGGCAATGTGCTTTAATACACTGCACGGGTACAAGTGGTCCGCCGTGTCCGATATGGTCGACAACCTGCTTACCGGCTTTGTGAACAATGCCCAGCAACAGCATTAACGCCAATCCCTACGATAGTCCGACACCGCGTGATGCGACCGGGGCCACGGTGCAAAGCGGACTGGTGCCTGAACAGGCTTTGACAGTTTGCCAAACCGATGTCTTACGACACAAACACAACGTTCATCAGGTCAGGTGCCGTTCATTGATCACAGCCCGTCCTTCTGACAGCCATTTTGAAAACCATTATCACACAAGAGCTTTAACCGCTGTGTATCCTCGCTGGTCCAGCCAGTTGGATTGGTGACCTGAACCCACGGCCCGATATAGTCCTGCGCGTAATATGCGTGGCCATGCCCAGCTGGTGCGCCAAATG
Organism: Roseivivax sp.; assembly: GCA_038138625.1. Classification (GTDB taxonomy): domain Bacteria; phylum Pseudomonadota; class Alphaproteobacteria; order Rhodobacterales; family Rhodobacteraceae; genus JAQXDR01. The sequence goes on along the minus strand of JAYQEA010000029.1, from coordinate 24,508 downwards.
ACAGAGCCATATCCAAAGCCAGCTGAAACTGTGTGACAACAGGCATGAAAATCAAATGCTCTGACATGTCCTCCGACGGGGGATCAAGCATCCACGGCGGAGCCCGCCAAACAGAGCGGGGGTCGTAGAACACAACAGGATCGCTGGAATATTGCAAAAAGACGATGCGCATGTCGCCCCAGTCAGCAGCCCCCTCTGACGCATCGTTGGTATTGGAAGCGTAGCGTACCAACGAGCTGTTGCCTATTGTCGGCCTCACCCACGGCGTTCCATCCTCTCTTTGATTTTGGACATAGTTCCAGAAGGTTGAAGGAAACGGTGGCCCCGCCCAAAACGCTCCGCTGATGGGATCATCCATAAGACGAAACAGATTGGTTGCGTACATTGATGACCACGCCCCAAGGCTCAGGCCATGCGCATACAAGCGCGGGCGGTCATCAACCGGCAGTGTCTTCCAGTAACCGTGCACCGCATCCTGCAATGCCGTCGCCTGATCGAGACCCGTGTTTGTCTCAAGAATCAAAGCCAAGGGTGATTGCAAATACGAATATTGCGCCGCAACGGTCGCAATATCGCCATTGTGCATATATTCGACGGGATCATGTGATCCCGGGTCCATCCAACCGGTGCCAGTGGGGCTTGCTACGATCAGAACCTCTCGTTCGAATGCTCCTTGACGTTTGAGCTCGGCCAGAGCCATCTCGGCCCGTTCTTGTGGTGTTTCGGCATTGGCGCGTCCAACATAGACCCGGATTGGGTCAAGCGCGTCGCGCCCCGTAAACTGGGCAATATCGTTTGCGTCCGGTCCCGACATGATAAAGTCACGTCCGGGCTGCCCAATGGCCCCCCAATCGATTAATGATTCAGCACTTCCAGTCATTCGGGGGTCCAAAGGCTTGGCCGGGGCATCTTCGAACAATTGCTGTGCTGTTTCGTAGCTTTTGTCCAAGGCAATCACAACACGGTCAAAGATGCCATCACGGCTCACCACGAACAAAACGAGCACCACCAAAACAAAACCCAAAACATTCGCACGACGTTTTGGCATAATCCAATATAGCCTAGCTCGGATTATTCGGAATAATGCGGCAATCAAACGTCCGAGAAAATAGGCCAAGGCAAAGGTCGCGGCAGCGACCCAAAGTATTGTCATAAGATGCAGGGCATCCGCAGGTTCCATGGTCATTTTTTCGCGCAGTTCGTTTTGCCAAACCAGGCTGAACCACAAAACCCAAAAGAACATGACAGTTAAAGGGATTGTCAAAATCATAATGACAATCCGAGCAGCTCGCCCTTTTAACACCGGAAGGTCTGCCGCCTTCCATAAAACAGCAACGATCTGTCCCAGCAGATAGCCGATCGCAGTGACGACCCCGCCAAGAAGGCCTTGAATTTCCGGCCCGCGCGGGATTAACGAGGGTGTGAGAGATGCTGCAAAAAATAACAAACCAAGCAGGAAGCAAGGAACTGAGAAGGACCCGATAACCCGGTCAACCATTTTAAGCATCATGTGTTTCCTCATGAACGGACCAAAGGGTCCAACACCCCGAATTAGGTCTTATATACCTTGAAAGCGGCCGTATATAAGTAGCTGACCTACAGAATTCGCCCCCCTGCTGAGAAAAGAGCTCTTGGTACACCGGGCCACAAGGACGAATTAAATGTTTGAACTCAAACAATACAAAACCTTTTTGCGGCTCTTGTGCGCGGCACCCGCCTATTTTGCTATCAGTGTTTTGCTGACGACACTTCCTTTTGCCACCCCCGCTCAATCGCAAGTTCAGGAATTTCAATCCTCTATCCAGCCCAATGGTGCCGGACCAACCCGAAACGTACCCTTCTTGACCTTGCGCAATCTGACAGGATCACAAGATCCTGCTCGTGTGTATGGCGATGAACGAAGCACACTCAAAGCTGGGTTCTGTCAGTTGACCGAATTTGATTTTGGCAAATTGGGTCCATTGGCTGACAGGGCTCCGGCTTTTGTTCGTGAAGAATTTTTGAGCGTGGACCAAATACGCCAACAAGACCCGGATAGCGTCGTTGAACACCTGCACAAAACGACAGCAGGGCGAAGCATGGCACTTTACGTACATGGATATAATATCGGATTTGAAAAGGGATGCAGACGCGCCGTGCTTTTGCAGGAAAACGCGAAATTGACCGAACGTTTTCTCTGGTTCAGTTGGCCGTCAGACGGGGCAATCGCCTATTATACACGCGACGAGGCCGATCTTTACTGGAGCGTTCCAGATCTGGCGGACACCGTCATAGATTTGGACGCTCAATTCGGGAATGCTGCCGTGGATGTCATAGGTCATAGTCTCGGCGCGCGAGGGGTCGTGCTTGCCCTGTATGAAGTTGCGAATCGAACGCCTGATATCCGCTTGGGAGACGTTGTGCTTTTAGCCCCCGATATGGATTTTGAAATCTTCCAACGCTTTGCGGCACGGATTGTGTCAATTGCGCGGTCGGTGACGGTCTATATTGCAGATGGGGATCGACCCCTTGCCGTTTCAGCTCAGGTCCATGGCTACCCCCGACTTGGGGAAACGGGAAATGACACCTCCACCCTATCCGGAGTTGAGATCATTGACCTGAGCAAAATATCCGGAAACAGCCCTTCTGGACATTTATACCATATATACAGCCCGCTGGTTGGCGAGGATCTGGATCAACTTTTGAACAAGGACATGCCAGCGGCGGATCGCGCGAATCTGGAACAATCAGGACCTAATCACTGGGTCATGAAAATGCCTGATCAAGAGCAGAACGATTAACCGGCTTGGTCGTCCAGATGTACGTCCACCCCCACCACCCTGCGTTATTGAATCATATCTGCCAGTTTCAGACGTTGGATCTTACCCGACGGCCCCTTGGGCAACTCGGGCAGAAAATGGATACAAGTTGGGGTCTTGAAAGCCCCCAACCTCTTTTCGCACAGCGCGATCAATGTATCTTCTGAAAGATTTGATCCGGGTTTGACCGCAACTGCCGCTTCAACCGTTTCACCATACTGGTCGCACGACCTTGCAAAAGCTGCGGCCTCAATAATTTCGGGAACCGAATACAAGACCTCGTCGATTTCCCGCGGGGCAATATTTTCGCCCCCCTTGATGATCAACTCTTTCAAGCGACCGGTCACAAAAACATAGTTGTCTTCATCAATATGTCCCAGATCACCGGTGCGCAGCCAATCTCTGACAAATGTTTTGGCGGTGGCCTCGGGGTTGTGCAGATACCCAAGCATAATATTCGGCCCTCTGACTGCAATCTCGCCCTGTTGTCCAATATCACAAGGTTTCAGGTCGTCACTTAGGATGCAGACTTCATTGCCAAAGGCCACCCCTGGCGACCCAATTTTGCGGATCCCCGGAGGCAGTGGATTGGATAGAATCTGAGCCGCCGTTTCCGTGAGCCCCATGGTTTCCACGATGGGAACCGTAAAACGATCCTCAAAGGCAGTCTGTGTCTCAATCGCCAGCGCCGATGATGCCGAACGTCCAAAACGAAGGCGCGCGCATACCTCGGGGCTGGGATTGCCGTCACTGTGCAGCAAATGACTGATGATTGTTGGGACCACAGAAAACCACGTAACTTTTGAAAGGTCGGCTAGGTCCCAAAATCGGCTGGCGGAAAATCTGGACGTCATCGCCAAGGATCCCCCGGAAACAAGCGCACTCATGACGCTGACACACAGCCCATTTATATGGTAAATCGGCAGGACACAAAAACCACGGTCATTCGGGGAAAGGTCGTGGGCAATTGCAGCAGTCCAACCACCTGCCAAAAGACTGGCATGACTGTGTATCACCCCTTTTGGCCGGCCGGTCGTTCCCGAGGTATACATCAACAAGGCATGTTGTTTCGATGTATATTCGACAATGTTTGACCGATTTAACAGCATGTCTGGTCGGATAATCTGAAGTCTGTCGGGCGCGATATCGCGGATCGTTGCAACTTGGCTGGCATGAACAAATGCAAACCTTGCTCCGCTATGGTCCAGCGCATAGGCAATTGCATCCGGCCCGGCCGCGAGATTTATCATTGTTGCGCGAAATCCACCATATACGGCCGCAAATAACGCTAGGACACCTTCGCGCCCGTTCGGGTGCACAATGGCAACGCTTTCCTCCGGTGCAATGCCAAGACCGGCCAGTCCCATGGCCATTTCGCGTGCCTGATCACGAAGCGTGGTCCAACTCAGAGTGTCCCCGTCTTCAGGGAAAACAATTGCAACGTCAGAAGTTTTGGCCCGTGCATCCAACCAGTCCCGGACTGTGCCCTTTGGCGGAACTGCCTTGTCCAAAATCATCTGCCGACCTCATCCCAATAATCGCTAAAAATGTCTTCGACAGCGGGTTCAACTGCTGGAATTTCTCGAACAATTTTGGTCGATTGCAGAAAATGACGCCAATGTAGATTGGTATCGATCGAATTTCCTCCCCACGATCCACAGCCCATCGACAGCGAAAAAGGCATGCCATTGCTAAAGGACCCACCTGTTGCAAAGGTGTGCGCCTGATTGACAATAATGCGGCTGGTTGGAATGTTGCGCGCGAGGGCAAGTGGTCTGTTAGCATCATTTGAGTGCAGGCCAACCGAATGTCCTGCCCCCTGATGCAGTTGCAAATCACGCGTGATGCGCAGTGCATCATCAAAATCTTTAGCACGATAAACGCTGAGTACCCGGCTCAGCTTTTCCCCGGAAAGCGGATGCAAAGGCCCGATCCCCGTTGTTTCAACCGCGATATACGATGTATCAGACGGCACACTGTCGGTGAGGCCCAGTGCCGCGATGGTTTTATCTGCGTCTTGTGCGATGGCTTTGGGGTTCAAATGTCCCTTGGTCCAAAGTGTTGAGGTAATTTGGGTGTCATCTGTGATCAGGGCAGCGCCGGTGCGGGCCATCTCGGCGACAAAGTCATCATATATAGCGTCGACAATTACCACGGCATTTTCTGACGAGCACGATGTTGCATTGTCAAAGGTTTTCGACGCTTGGATTTTATCGGCTGCATCTGCAAGATCGGCCGTCTCGTCAACAATAACGGCTACGTTTCCCGCCCCAACAGCCAGCGCAGGCGTGCCCGATGTATAGGCCCGTTTGACGTTATTTTGACTGCCCGTGACCACAACAAGATCTGCCCTTTCAAGCAATCGTTGTGTTTTCTCTTTTGATCCGCGACCGGGGATCATCTGTACCAGATCACGGTCCAAGCCGATCTTGTCAAACTCGGCATGAACGTAGGTCAAAAGCGCCTCGCAGGTGGGCACCCCTTTGGGGGACGGCGATAGAACAATCGCATTACCGCATTTCACAGCGTTGATGATGTTGTTTGCCGGTGTTGCACCCGGATTTGTCGAAGGCACCACAGCACCAATGACACCAATAGGTCGGGCAATTTCCGTGATACCTTTTTCCGCATCATCCAAGATCACACCAAAGGTCTTTGCCGTGCGAATATCGCGCATCAATCCCAACGTTTTGCGGTGGTTTTTTATAATCTTGTCCGCGACGTTGCCCAAGCCTGTCGTTGACACGGCAAGTTCAGCCAAATGCCGGTTGCGTGATGGCTCCATGATGGCCCATGCAGCAGCCTGTGCCGCCCGATCATAAAGCTGTTGTGACCCGCATTTTTCAAATGTGGATTGCGCAACGCGCGCCCGCAAAACGAGGGCGTCGACCTCGGCAATGGGATCAACGGTGTTCATCTGTTATATTCCTGATTGAAAATCACGGCGCTCTTGGTCAAAGCGCCGTGATAATTGTGTCAAAGTCCAGCCAAAAGCTCTTCCAAGGTGACCTGACGGGCGGCCCACATATCCAACACTTCATCACGCGTCATGATATGCATCGGCGATCCACCCGCCGCCATCCGGCTTTGCACCCGTTTGTTTTCAAACATGGTGGGCACCGTCGCCGCAAGATGATCAATAATGTTCTGAGGCGTCCCCTTTGGCACCATCACGCCGCGGAAATTGACCGACGCATTGTCGATGTCAAACCCTTGTTCCATCATTGTGGGAACATCCGGCAAGAAAGCTTCGTTCCGCTGCACGTCGAACACGCCGAGTATTTTGACGTTGCCCGCGGCCTGCGCACGGTATGCGTCAGATAGGTTATTGACGCCACCCAAAACTTGCCCGGCAATCACCGCCCGCATCGCACCTGCACCCCCAGCATTATTGGGAATATAGGCCAATTTCACACCAGCTGCTTTCTCCAGCTGTAGTGCCGCAATGTGATGTCCGACAAACAACCCAGCCCCCGAAAAGGTCAGACCGCCCGGGTTTTCCTTGGCGTAGGCAACGACATCGGCCATCGAATTGAACGGGCTATCTGCACCGACCACAAACACGGCGGGATCCGCTCCCCAATTTGCAATGGGCTCAAAGCTATCTGCCGAATAGGACACACCACCCTCGATCGACTGAGCGATAAAATGTGGAATGTTGTACGCGCCAAGTGTGTACCCGTCCCCTTCGGCTTCGGTTGCGAACCAATTCCAGCCAACACGTCCGCCAGCACCGGGGCGATTTAGAATGGCAATGGGCATGCCCAAGGCGTCCTTATTGCCCGCTGTCATCGTCACAATACGGGCCTGAAAATCGGTGGCGCCACCGGCCCCATAGCTGACCATCAACATAATTGGCCGTTCCGGATAGCTGCCGTGGCCCTCGGCGAAAGCTGATCCCGCCATTGCAGCCAGAGCCAGCGCGGCCCCTGCGATCCATTTTTTCATAGTATCCTCCCTAGGGTTGAGCCTGCCGTTGTTACGGTTCAGAAAAAGATCTCATGCGGTGTGAACACATTCAGCACCTGCGCAAAAAGACCATACATAACCGCCATGAAAGCGGCGGTGATCAGCAGCCTTTTGAACCAGCTTTGCGCATGGGTATGCGGCGCCGGATCGTAAAGCGTTAACAGTATAAAAAAGGCAATTGCCGTCGCGGTGTAGAACCCAAGCGCCTTTGCGGCCCAAAAGACATAAAGACACGTCACAACCAGACCCGGCAGCATATTTCGCAGCGCCGGGAGGCTAATGCCATTGCCCACTTTGGTGCGACCCAAAACGGCCTTGGCAAAGGTCCAGATCGCCAAAACAGCAAAAACAGATGATATCAGCCTTGGAAAAATGAACGCGTCTGCGGGCTCTTGTGTGAAACTTATATAGGCGACACTTGTCCCTATGGCCGCAATCACACCAGAGGCAATGATATGCTGGTTGCGTGGTAAATCTGTCATGACAACGCCTCTTCTTTTGCGATTGCATCGTCTTTGGTGGTGTAGCGGCGCATCATCACTTCCATCCAGATCGAATAGCTGATGGAGGCGGTGACAATGAAGATCAGCAACCAGTTCAACCATCCGGTGAAAAAATATGCCCCTATGCCTATCGTGGCCGTCGCAATCATCGACCCTTGAATGAAATTCGCTTCGGCAATCGGTCCAAGGATGAGGCCCAACACAAGCGGAGCAGCCGAAAATCCAAATCTTTCAAGAAAATACATCGCGATGCCGAGCGTGGCCATGACATAGACGTCGCCCATGGAATGTTGGACAGAATAACTGCCAAAAAGCGCCAGCCCCAGCACAATAGAGGCCATGACCGCCCGAGGCACCTGCGCCACCCGCGCAGCCAGTCCCGCGATGTACAGACCAAAGATGCACATCAGAATTTGGCCGATAAGCATAGAGTCGATAAACGTCCAGGCCACCTGCGGATAGTTCATGAAAAGATCCGGACCGGGAAAAATACCATGTATCAAAAGCCCGCCCAATAGCACCGCTGCCGTGGGCGATCCGGGAATGGACAGTGTCAACAGAGGAACCAAAGACGGACCTACCATAGCATTATTGGCGCTTTCGGCAGCAATCACGCCTTCGCTATGCCCTGTGCCGAATTTTTCGCTTTCGCGACTAAATTTCCGCGATTGGTCATAGGCGACCAGACCTGCAATCTGACCACCGACCCCCGGAATCAACCCTATGATCGACCCTGTCAGCGTGCCGATGACCAAGGCCGTCTTACGCTTGAATATCTCGACGAATGCGAAACGGATGGGATGTTTTTTGACTGTTATAACCTCGGCGGTATCCTTGGTGCGTCCCTTGGTAAACATCGTAATCACCTGCGGGATTGCAAACAATCCGATCAAAGCCGGTATTACGTTGATGCCCCCGCTGACCGCGGGATGAAAGATAAACCGCTGCGCACCCATGATATCGTCAAAACCGACCGTCGCCAGCCAAAGACCGATGCAGCCGGACAATAACCCTTTCACAACCGAGCTTGAATCCAGTGTCCCAATCACGGTCACGCCCAGGATTGCCAACCAGAACAAATGCGATGGACCAAAAGCAAGCGCCCATTGCGCCAGTACGGGTGTTAGGAAAATGAGCAGCAGAACGCCAAACACCCCCCCAACCGCAGACGCGAGAAACGACACCTGCAAGGCCTTTGCACCCTCGCCTTTTGTGGCCATCGTATGCCCGTCAAGCGTCGTGGCAATATTGGCAGGCGCCCCGGGTATCTTGAGCAAAATCGCACTCACCGCCCCACCAGCCACAGTCGACGTGTAGGCCGCACCCAGCAAGATCAGACCTTGCTGAGGCTCTAGCTGAAACGTGAAAGGTATTAACAAAGCAACAGCCATTGTCGGCGAAAGCCCCGGCGTCGCACCCAAGATCAAACCACCGACAGTCCCAAGCACCAAAAGCCCGAAATTGATCGGGCTGAACACGTCGCCCATATAGAACAGGAACTCCATCTCGCCCGTCTCCTTCCGAACTAAGGCTTGACCCGTTACGCTAGGGAATGAAAATAGTTTTGCAAATGTTTTCATGAAACAGCAGGAAAATGGACCTTAGACCCTGATATGAAACATAAAAAAGCAGATATTATTTCGGTTGCAAAAGCAGCAAGCGTATCACCATCAACGGTCTCGCGGTATTTCAACCACCCTGAATTGTTGAAATTGGCGACCCGCAAAAAAATTGATTCCGCCGTGCGGCGGACCGGTTATATCCGAAATAGGGCAGCACAAACCATTCATGGCATTCGCTCTGGAACCATTGGTGTGTTGGTCCCAACACTCGACAATGCGATTTTTGCAGAGGTGGTGCAGGCGTTTTCTGACACGGTTGCCGCCAATGGGTTCACCATATTATTGGCATCACACGGGTATGATCTACAGCGCGAATATAAAATCCTACGCAAATTTTTAGAACACCGTGTTGATGGTGTCGTTCTGACAGGGCTCGATCATGACGAAGCGGTATTTCACCTCATAGATAGTCAGAATATACCCTGTGTGCTGATCTGGAATTACGCCGCCCGCTCGCGCTATCCAGCCATCGGGGCCGATAACGAATTAGCTGGCAAGATGATTGCTGATCATATTGCGTCCTTGGGGCATAGAAAGATCGGATGCATGTTTCCCCCAACCCATGGAAACGACCGCGCACTGGCACGGCGCGAGGTGGTAATCGATACATTGCAATCTTATGGGATAAGCATCCCGGAAGAATGGATGTTACAAACGGTGTACAGTATTTCAGCGTCGAAAAGTGATGCATCAAGGCTGTTTTCGCGGCCTAATCAACCGACTGCACTAATCTGTGGCAACGACGTCTTGGCCACGGGCGCTTTATACGCGGCGACCGCTTCGGGGTTAAAAGTGCCAACAGATGTGTCCATTGTCGGCATTGGGGATTTCAAAGGCTCTTCGGAAATCGAACCCGCACTGACCACTGTCAGGCTTCCAGCAAAACGAATTGGACAACAGGCCGGCGAAGCTCTTGCGAACGCGATCATCACCACCGAAGGTCACACAAAAGACAGCATACACTGCGAGCCGGAGCTTATAATCAGACGATCCAGCATGCCCATGAGCAACACCGGAAAACCCTAAAGTCCCCGAGAGATGGCGCGCCTGTCACCATTGCATATGATCTCGCACTGAAAACTGAGCTGGCCTACCAAAACCTAACAGAGCGGAGGCTCACGCCATAAACCTTCGCGCATTTTCAAGACTTGGTTTCGATTAGCACCAAACGGATCACTTTACCGGATATTCTGTACCGACCGGGCTTGCTGCTGCCCAATCCGGTTTTGTATGCACTCATGCGGGTTGGGCCAAGCTCGTCCAGCTTTGTGACTTCAACGACTCCAAAATACCCTCAAATGTTGCAAGGCCATTTATAACATCATCAAGTGGAACCGGGTAAACAGAACGGGTTTTTATAGACGTCGCAAATGCTTCCAACTGGGCCCGTTCCATGGATACCTCTGCGTGGTGCCACGTTTGCGGCGTCCCGACAACAGGGGTCCATGTCAGATCGTTTTCTCCGCGCAGCTCAAGCCACCCTTTTTCGCCAAATACCTGTAATCGGAAATTCCGCGCGGTTGCGGTCATGGTGGTCAAGGTTCCGGTGGCGTCGTTTTCAAAACGAAACATCATCGTTGTTACATCATCATGATCTATCTGATGGACCAACCGGTCACTGATTGCAATCACGGACCCAATAGGGCCCAAAAGATGGATCATGAGATCAATCACATGAATTCCGGCTGCTGCAAGACCACCTGCGGGGCTTTCACCCGGTGCAACGCGCCAGATTTCCGGTGTGTAGACTTCGCCAAAGCCCACATGACTGCTCATATTGCCCTCGACATGCAGAATGCGACCCAGATCCCCTGAACGGACCATGCTTTTCATCCGGGCAACCGCCGGCAAAAACCGACGGTTGTGTCCCGGTGCAAAGATAACATCCGCACGCCGGACGGCATCCACTGCCGTTTTTGCACCCCGATGTGTGAGGGCAATGGGCTTTTCGCAAAACACATCTTTTCCTGCCGCAGCAACTTGCACGATCTGACGTTCATGTTGCGAATGCGGTGTGGCAAGGACAATGCCGTCCACGTCTGGATCCTTCAGGACAGACGCCAGATCGTCACTTAGGAAAATATCGTTTTCTTTGCTCCAAGACACTGCCTTATCAAGCGATTTTGCCACGGCATGTGTAAAGGTCACACGATCAGACAGTCCCTGCACTGACGCAACCAGAATGCGGCCCCACCGTCCCGGACCGACCAGAGCCAGTCGCGCCACATCCCCGTCATGCGGTATCTTACGCATAGTTGAAAGAGATATCTTTTGCGCCTTCCCATAGAACCAGATTGCCAAGGGTCATCAAATTCTCCAGTCCCGAGGTCAGCGTAATAAAGTGGTTTCCTGCCAACTGACCCATTTTAGACGAAAAATCGACGCCGCCGTAAGCAAGCAAAATCTCGGTCTCGCTGATCCCGCCTGGATACAGGATAATCTGTCCCGGCGCCGGATGACTTGTGTGATTTTCATATCCAACGCCAAAATCATGGTCACCAAGTGGGATCCAAACGCCCTCGCCCGACCAGCGCACGTGAACAATTTTTCCGCCATAGGGCATTGCTGCTTCAAAAGCGGCACAGGTTTGCGGGGCAGCATCGCGTTCCAGTTTCGCATCAAAGCTGAACGGCCCAGCAGTTACTTTTAGTGCAGTCATGTGTCTTCTCCTTCTGATTTACTGAAAACGGGCCATTGAAAAAGCCTCTAGGTCCTGTCGCAATCGACCATGTAACGCGAAAGCGGCGGCTTCACGTCCCATCAGCGGCCCGAGCGTGAAGCCATTGGCAGTGGCTGCAACCGATACGCCGTCATACCCCGGCACCGGCCCAATCAAAGGCGCCCCATCGATGTCGATATTCATGGCCGCCCAACTGCGGATCATATGCAGACTGCCTACCAGTGGTACAGTATGGGCGGCCACCCACAAACTGCCCTCAAGACTATCAGGCAAAACATCTGCGTATCCGCTTGGCCCAGTTGTTGCAGGCCATGCACCTCCGATGATGATTGATCCCGAAGCCGCCTGTTTCATCGTCAAATGGCGTCCTGCATGTGCCAAAAGGCATGGAACGAGCGGAGGGGCTGGCGCAGTAACAACCATTTGAAGAGGGGCACCTCGGATCGGCAAATCAGTACCAAGCATCCGCGCGATCTGGGTGCTCCAACCGCCGGCAGCTATCAACACGCGCCGCGCGGAAATGGCGCCACGCGCTGTGTTGAGCAGATACCCCTGATCTTCGCGGACAATAGCCGACACGGGTGCAAATTCCTCGATAATAGCACCACTGGCGCGCGCTGCTCGTGCCAGCGCCGGTGTTGCAGTCAGGGGATTGATCTTTCCCTCTCCGGGACACCACGCGGCGCCGATAATGTTATCAGATATATTCGGGATGATTGATTTTACACGCGCTGCATCTATCACCTCGGACTTGATACCAACCCGTTCTTCGGCGCGCACTTTGTCCTCCAAAAATGGCAAATGCTCAGGGGTTTCCGCAACCATAAGCCCGCCTGTGACTTGCATCTCAAAATTCGCGCCAATCTCTTTTTCCAATTCACGCCAGAGACCTATTGCTTCTTTTTGAAGTGGCAGCGTGCGCAATTGCAAACTGCCATCACCGACGGCCTTGCCTCCAAAATCCCATGACAACAATTGCAGGTGAAGACTGCCCGCATTGCCACCCGAGGCCTCTGCGTTCACACGCCCGCGGTCCAGGCATACAACCGATGCCCCTGCCCGTGCAGCATAAAGGGCTGCCGAAATACCCGTGACGCCACCGCCAACAATCACCAAGTCCGCCGATGACACGCTAAGCGGTTCGGACACGGGACGATCCGGCCGTTGACTGGGCGCACTGGCGCGATGACCACCCCATTCCGGTTTTTCCGATCCGATCGCCCCGATAGATACGGGTCGTGCAGGGATCTGCGGGGCGAACAGGGCGTCTGCCGAACAGGTATGTCCGGCATCCCTGAACACTTTAATCACTTGCGGTAGGCAATACCGTCCCTGACACCGCCCCATACCAATACGCGTTTCACGTTTCAACGTGGCCGGATCACATGCGCCATTGTCAATCGTCTTGCGGGCCGTCGCAACACTGATCCCCTCGCAGCGACACAACACAGTATTGCTCTGCGGCGCGGCCCGTTCTGGCGCGTCATATATGCGCCATAGGGCTTTTTGAAAGCGCTGCGCGCGTTGAAGTCGCCATCGCGCATCAGACCGCATAACGCCCGGTTCTTTTCCCAAAAACTTCAAGGCGCCTCGCGCGCTGAGCGTACCTTGACAAGCGGCAATTTCTGCGCCCCCCAGCCCACCGGCATCACCCGCAATCCATACTCCCTCAACAGGGGTGCGCCCATCCGGATCCCGCTTGGGCGACATCGCATTCGTCTCTGGATGCTGCTCAATCGGGACCCGCAAGAGCCGCGCAATCTCCAGTTGCGGGGCAAAGCCGTCGCCCGCAATAACCAAATCAGCCTCAAACTGTTTGGTCTCGCCGGTACGCAGATTTTCAACGATAGCCCCCTGCACGCCGGTTTGTCCCGTTACAGCCGACAGTTGCCACCCGGACAGGATCTGGGTCTGTGATCGCTTTGTTGTCAACCAGTAACCCGCCCCATCCACCAACAACCGCGGCGCAGTTATAGCGGCTTGGATCAGAGAACCACCCAGACGCGGGCGCCCCCGTTCCGCAAGGGCAACAACATGGCCGCCCAAACGGTTCAACTCGGCTGCCAGTTGCAGTCCAAGCGGTCCATGACCGGCAATCAAAAGACGCCCCTCAGGAGCGACACCGTAACGGCGGGCATATGTTTGCGCGGCCCCGATGGTCATGACACCCGGCAGCGTCCATCCCGGCACCATGGCCGGGCGTTCGAACGCTCCGGTTGCAATGATCACAGCCCTCGCCCTGATTTTCAGGCTTTGATCCGCTCCGATGCTGCGCAGATCAAACTCCGCAGCATCCTGCCGCGCAAACCACACCGTTTGTCCGGTAAATATCCGTGCAGCAGAGTTCAAAGCCGCATCGCGCAGATCAGTGCCGTTTCTGTGTTGTCTGTCGGCCGCAGAATGGCCGCGATACCCGGAGCTTCTGGGTTTGAAATACTGGCCACCTGTCTCAGAGCGTTCATCAAGCACAATGACGCTTGCGCCGGCACGGGCCGCGCTGACAGCCGCAGTTAATCCTGCAGGACCGGCGCCTATAACAACAATCTCGGCTTGATGGGTCTTTTCCGTCGTCCGCTGTGTCAAAACAGTATCTGGTGCCAGCAGGCTGTCGCTCTCGGAATGGACAGTCATTCCCTCACGAACAGAGACCATGCACGCGCGCTGACCACGCTGACCGTCCACCGTGACAAGGCAATCATGACAGACACCCATTCCGCAGAATGCTGCACGATCTTGACCGTTTCGTCGCTGGCCGAGTACCGTTTTACCACACGCAGCCAAGGCCGCAGCGATGCTGTCACCCGTTGCGGCCGCGACGTCATGGCCATCAAAGGTAAAGACGATTTTCCCCATTCAGGCGTCAGTGTCGGGCAGCAGGCCAACGCTGGCCAGTGCTTGGGTGACATCTTTCATTTCACTGTCTGGCAGGGGCAGACGCGGCGCACGCGGGGGTCCCATAGGTTGATCGATTAACGCCAGGGCTGCCTTGCTGCCCGACACGTATCGATGACCAGCCACCAAGCGGATGATGGGCAGGACCTCACGATAGAGCGCGCGCGCGGCGTCGTAGTCCTTGTCATCAGCTGTCAGATTGAAGAGTTTGGCCATGGCGGCTGGCAAAATGTTGGAGCCCACGGCGACCCAGCCTTCCGCACCCTCGACAAAGCTTTCAAACCCCATGATGCCCCCAAAAACAGTCATCCGCCCGTCGCACATATCAAGGATGTCCCGAATGCGCGTGACATCCATGGTAGATTCCTTGATGTAGTCAACGTTGGGCAAGCGCGACAGTTCCGACACCAAAGGCGGGGTCAAATCCACATTCGCGGTGGCTGGATTGTTATAGATCATAATGGGCCGCGTCGCGGCTTCGCCTATGCATCGGAAATGATGAATCAACTCGTCCCAGGTTGGTGTTGAGTAAAAGGGCGGAATGATCATTGTTCCATCAGCGCCGAGCTCTTCTGCCATGGCGACATTATCAATCACATCCTGCGTCCATTCAGCCCCTGCACCGACCAAAACGGGCACCCGTCCGGCGACCGTATCAATCACACATTTAGCAACGGCTTTGCGTTCTTCTGGAGTTAATGACAAAAACTCACCCGTAGATCCAAGGGGGATAAGTCCATGTATTCCCTCTCGGACCTGCCAGTCGGTAAAGCGCGCCTGCGCCTCAAGGTCCAACCGCCCGGCACTATCAAAGGCGGTGACCATGACGGTAAAAGTGCCACGAAACGGTTTTTTCATACTGGGGTCTCCTTGAGGCTCAAAAGCCGCAGTGGCGTGTCGCGCAAAAGATTTGATATAAGGCCGGGCTCAAATCCAAACCGGTGCATCAGGGGGACAACGTTGCGCAGAATATGGCCATACCCATGGCCGCCCCAATGATGCAGTCGTGTTTTTGTGCATATGTCTTGTGAGACGAGGATCTGATCTTCATATCCGGCCTGTGCAAAATCCGCGATTAGCCGCAATCGGTCGCGATCGATGGGCAAATCCACCTCGCCCATCCAGTAATGGGATTGTTCTATACCAAAAAAATCCCATTCCACATTTGCACCGCGCGCAAGCAGCGGCTGGATGCCGCTCCCGTCGGGATGGGTGCGGTCCATATGACACAAAACCACCCTTCGAAGATCCAGACCCTCGCCTTCGACAATATCAAGGATGTCTTCACAAGCATGGGGCGCCCGTCCGGGATGGACAGACAACGCAGCACCGGTTTCACAAGCAGCCCGCGCCGCCGCGCGAAGAGCCCGGCATTCAAACGGTGCCATAGGCCAAGAGCATCCCATTTCCCCGATAAGACCAGCCCTGACAGAGGTGCCGTCCAGCCCCTGCGTCACCTCGGCTTTGAAGCGTGCCGTCAAGTCATCAAGATCCAGTCGGATCAAAGCAGAGGATAGATAAGGACGCGTATAGGTCCCCGCAGCAGCAACGAGGTGCGTGCCCGACGCCTTGGCCACATGGGCCAAACCGTTGGCATCTCTTGCAAGCCCCCCGACTGACTGATCAACAATCAAACTGCCGCCGTCAGCTGAAAACCTGCGCAATTCTTGGGTTGCGATGTCCACATCCTGCTGATGGGCGTTCGCAACCGTGTCATTGGAACGATAGTCAATTTGCCAACGCTGGGTTGTTGGAATGGCCGCATTGCGGTCTTTGCATGATCCCGGTGGAACAATATCGAACAAAACATGTTCGTGAAACATCACCGGCCCGATGTCGTCAGCAGGGATATCCCCCAAAACTGTTCGCACAAACGCCATCGCTAATGATGCAGGATTTTCGACAGGAACAAAGTCGTATGCTCGCTCTCTGGGTTGGTAAAGAATTTCTCTGGTGGGGCTTCTTCAACGACCTGCCCATCATGCATGAGGATGATGCGATCCGCTGCCGCGCGCGCAAATCCCATCTCGTGCGTTACCACGATCATCGTCATTCCCTGCGTGGATAAATCCACCATGACATCCAGCACCTCTGATATCATTTCCGGATCCAGCGCCGAGGTTGGCTCGTCAAACAACATGACCTGAGGCTTCATGGCCAAGGCGCGCGCGATTGCAACGCGCTGCTGTTGACCCCCGGAAAGCTGTCGGGGATATGCGTTTTCCTTGTCTGGCAGACCAACCCGGCGCAACAGGGCGCGCGCCTCTTCGCGCACCTCTGCGACATTCCTTTTCAGGATACGGACCGGAGCCATGGTGATGTTTTCGATCACGCTGACATGCGGGAACAAATTGAAATTCTGAAACACCATGCCAAGGTCGCGCTGCTGCTTTGCGATTTGAGAATCGCGTAAGGCGATGCGCTTGCCATTTGCCTCTCGGAACCCCATCAGATGGCCTGCGGCACGGATGGTTCCTCCGTCAATGCTTTCCAGTTGATCAATGCAACGCAAAAGTGTGCTTTTACCACTGCCCGACCGTCCACAGATCACAACCACCTCGCCTTTGCGAACCGACAAGGACACGTCCTTTAAAACATGGTTGTCTCCAAATGATTTTTGCACATTTTCAATCATTACGATGGGATCACCAAGGGTGCGCGCGTCCAACGGGCGTTGGGGCAATTCGTGGTCCTGTTCGACTGTCATGCTCATGCCTCCTTGACCGGCTTGGATTTTCGAAAAGCCGCACGACGGGCTTTTTTTGCATCGAAGGAAACGGCTTCATCCGGACCAAAGGGCTTTTCATATCGCGCCTCAATGCGCACCTGTATCATGCTCCAGATCGAGACGAGGATCAGGTACCAAAGTGCTGCGCAGGTATAGGCCTCGAGCACGCGAAATTGTGTTTGCGCCAGCATTTGTGCCATGCGCATCAGCTCTTCCATAGAGATTACAGACGCCAGTGACGTCGTCTTGAGCATCCCGTTAAACTGATTACCCAAAGGCGGAATGATCGTCCGCGTTGCTTGGGGCAGAATAACCAGCCACATTCTTTGTCGCCATGTCATACCGACGGCGCGCGAGGCATCTGTCTGTCCTTTGTCGACCGACATTATCCCCGATCGAATGATCTCGGCCAAATAGGCACCTTCGTTCAGAGCTAGGCCAAGTATCGCCGATTCAATCACGGTCAGGCGAATACCCAGTTGCGGCAAACCCGTATAGATAATCACCAGCTGGATAAGAACCGGTGTGCCCCGAAACAGCCAAATGTAGAATTCGGCCGTCCATCTGAGCGTTCTGTTGCCGTACATCTTCATCATGGCTGCCAAGACGCCAAGACCAAGGCCGAGAGCCATGGAAATGACGCTGAGCCAAACAGTCGTCCACGCCCCTTGCAGCATGAGACCGTTGGTCACATAGCTAAAGAATATCTCCCAACTCCAGTTCACAGGCGTCTCCGCTATCAGTTGTTACAACACCGATCGCCCTCGGGGCGCTTTATGCTTTTTGACAAAGGTCCGGCCCCTTGGCAGGGGCCGGAGATGTTCACACGTTATTCAGGTGTGTAGTAGACAGCAATATCGCCGGTGTAGTCATCCCAGAACTGGATCTGGGTTGCACCGTAGGCTGACATCATTTCGTTGTAGGTGCCATCCGCAACCATATCACGCAAAACATCCGCCACAGCATGTGCAAGATCCCCGCCGGTCACACCGTCAAAGCCGAAAGACGATGGCAATCCAGGGTTCAGACCTGATGCCCCAACATCAAACGGGCCCTGATCAGCAAGATAAGCTGCGGTTGCGTCCGAGCCGAATACCGCGCGCACCTGACCTGCGCCAAGGGCCGCAAAGGCATCGCCAAATGTGTTGAAGGCCTGAATGTCCATGGACTCCATACCCTGAGCGACCTGCGCCTCGTTAATTTCCCGCATCAACGCATCCGCAAAACCGGAAATTTCCGTACCAACGGGCTGGCCTGCCAATTGCTCGTAGCCGGTGATGCCATGCGGATTGCCATCCTGAACAACGATGGCAAGTGCATTCACCACATACGGAACCATCTGCATGATCTTGGCGCGATCAGGTTTGTAATAGAGCCCGGTGTTGATCATATCCCAACGCTTGCTGGCCAGTCCCGGGATCTGAACCTCGAAAGGAACGTTGGTGTATACGGGCTCTAGACAAAGCCGCTTGGCAATTTCATCGCCAAGATCAGGGTGCAGGCCCATCAATTTGCCAGACGCATCGATATATTGGCGGGGTGGAAGCGTCGCATTGATCGACATCGTCAGTTTACCAGGCTCGACAGTTGTCAGGTTGTCCGGGCAATCTTGTGCGAGGGCGCTGCTTGCCAA